>NZ_JBEYYO010000020.1:0-40934 GCF_040645615.1 Glycomyces sp. NPDC046736
ACCCCGCACCCCGCACCCCGCACCCCGCACCCCGCACCCCGCACCCCGCACCCCGCACCCCGCACCCCGCACCCCGCACCCCGCACCGAAAGCGAAGCTCCCACCTCCCACCGGGCGCGAATGTCACACCCCTCGGGCAGGGTTGTTGCCGGGGATGCCGCGAAAACACGCGCGGGTAACTCGCCCCCATCGCGCCCAGTGCCCCGCCCAAGCTCCGCCGCGCCGCCACCGAGCGGCGGCACCGCCTCCCGCCGCGACGAGCATCGCCTCCGTCGCTCGTGAGTGACCGGTTCTTACCTGCCGGCCGGTGAAGCGTGGGCGTAACGCGAGGGTCCTACGATGGCCGCATGAAGATTTGGATCGCTCATGAAGCGGGGCTGTCGCGGCTGGGGGCGGTGCCCGATGGCGTCACCGTCGAGGTGTTCGACGGGCCCGAGTACCCCTCCGACCCCGCCGATGTCGTGTACTGGGTGCCCGCGCTCGATCGGGATCCGGCGACCGTATTCAAGGACATGCCGAACCTGCGAGCGGTGCAACTGCTCAGCGCGGGCGTCGAGGCGTGGGTCTCGCGCGTTCCCGAGGGCGTGGCCCTGTGCGGCAACCGCGGCGCGCACACCGAG
The DNA here is from genome assembly GCF_040645615.1 of Glycomyces sp. NPDC046736. Lineage (NCBI taxonomy): Bacteria > Bacillati > Actinomycetota > Actinomycetes > Glycomycetales > Glycomycetaceae > Glycomyces > Glycomyces sp. NPDC046736. The sequence continues at coordinate 621 of NZ_JBEYYO010000020.1, forward strand.
ACCACCGCCGAGTGGGTGCTGGCCGCCACGCTCGCGTCCGTGCGCCGCCTCGACGAGTTCGCGCGCAGCCAGGCCGAGAGCGACTGGGCCCCGCGCAGCGCCGGGACCCTCAACGGCGCGACCGCGCTCACCGTGGGCGCCGGGTCGATCGGCGAGTCCGTGGCCCGCCGCTACGAAGCCTGCGGCGTCACGGTCCACAAGATCGCCCGCACCGCCCGCCCCGGCGTCGGCACCCTCGCCGACCTCCCCGAACTGCTGCCGCGGGCCGACGTCGTGGTGCTCATCGTGCCGCTCACCGCCGAGACCGAGGGCCTGGCCGACGCCGCGTTCCTCGCCCAGATGAAGGACGGCGCGCTCCTGGTCAACGCCGCCCGCGGCAAGGTCGCCGACACCGCCGCGCTCACCGCCGAAGTCGCCTCCGGGCGGCTGCGCTGCGCGCTCGACGTGACCGACCCAGAACCGCTCCCGGCCGATCACCCACTGTGGACGCTTGACGGCGCGCTCATCACCCCGCACGTGGGCGGCCACGTCGAAGGCGTCATCGACCGCTGGTACCCGCCGGTGGGCGACCAGATCCGCCGCCTCGCGGCCGGAGAGCCGCTCGCGAACGTCGTCGCCAACGGCTACTAGGCGACACCCGCGCCGGTCGGGCTTGATGGTTCTATTGCACGGTGAACAAGCGGATTGAAGAACTGGGCTGGCGCCGGACGCCGAAGGGCGAGATCAGCCTCCGAAGACGGTTCGACCCGGTCGTGGGCGCCGTGGTGTACGAGGTCAAACTCGACGACGAGTTCCTCATGTCGAGCCTGTTCACCGTCGCCGAGATCGAGCTGGCGCGCCTCGGGCTCGCGCGCGCCGAGGGCGAGGAGCTCGACGTCGTCGTGGGCGGTCTCGGCCTGGGCTACACCGCCCAAGCGGCCCTTGAGCATTCGCGGGTGCGCGAACTGGTCGTGGTGGAGTACTCCGAGGACGTCATCGATTGGCACGAGCGCCAGCTCCTGCCCGACACCAGGCAACTGGTCGGCGACGAGCGCCTCCGCCTCACCCAGAACGACTTCTTCGCCGCCGCGACCGGCCCGGCGGGGTTCGACCCCGAACGTCCCGGCCGGGTCTTCGATGTGATCCTGCTCGACATCGACCACTCGCCGCGGCACCTGCTCGACTCCCCGCACGCGGACTTCTACACCCACGAGGGCCTCACCGCCCTCACCGCCCACCTGCGCCCCGGCGGCGTGTTCGCGCTGTGGTCGGACGACCCGCCGGACCAGGAGTTCACCGAGATCCTCGAAGGCGTCTTCGAAGACGTGACCGCCGAGCGCATCTGGTTCGACAACCCCTACACCGGGGGCCAGTCCTCGAACACCGTGTACGTCGCCACGCGGCCCTGACCGCTCAGGCGACGCGCGAACCGATCGGGACCTCGGCGTCCGGGGTCAGGAGCACCACTTCGTCGGTGCCCTCGACCGGGACGCCGAGGACCAGGACCTCCGACATGAAGTCGGCGATCTGGCGCGGCGGGAAGTTCGTCACCGCGATCACCGTGCGCCCCACCAGGTCCTCGGCCGCATAGCGCGCGGTGATCTGGGCGCTGGAGCGCTTGACCCCGAGCTCGCCGAAGTCGATCCACAGCTTGTACGCGGGCTTGCGGGCCTTCGCGAACACCTCCGCGCGCTCGATCCGGCCCGCGCGGATCTCGGTGCGGAAGAAGTCCTCGGCGGTCGTCTCAGTCATGCGCGGAGGATACCTTCACGCCTCGAACCGCTCCCGCATCGCCGCCAGGGCCTCGTCGGTGAGGCGCCCGTACAGGCGCAGTCGGGCCATGCCGCCGTCGGGGAAGATGTTGAGCCGCACCGAGGTCGCGGGGCGTGCGGTGAGGATCGCGAAGCGGTGCACGGTGTCCGGTTGGAGCGGGGTGCGCGGCAGGAGTTCGAAGGCTTCGGACCCGTCGTGGGCGTCGAGCGAGGCGGCCGAGGGCGCGTTGTGCTTGAAGTGGGTCGTGTCGAGCTCGGCCACGCGGACGACGCCGCGCCCGGCCAGGCGCAGGTCGAGCCATTCGTGGCCGGGGGTGCGGCGGCGGGCGGTCTCCCAGCCGTCGGCCTGATTGGCCGCAAGGCCCGGCCGGATCGCCCCGGCCGGGTCGGAGTAGAACGCGTTCGAGGCGTCGATCACGCTGCCGCCGTTGACGAGTGCGGCGAGGTCGAGCGGCAGGTCGGCGAACAGCGCGGGGTCGGGGACGGGCGTGCCGTGCAGCCGCAGGCGGGCCACACCGCCGTCGGGGTGGAGGTTGAGGCGGACGTGGGTGTAGCGCCGTCCGCTGTGGACTCGGTATTCGTTCGGGTGGTCGCCCTTGACCTCTGAGACGGGGACGAGCGGTTCCCATGCGGCGGCGAGGACTTCGGCGAGCGAGGGGTGGCCGTCGACGCGGGCGGCGTCGATCGAGACGCGGGGAGGGTGGTTGCCGGTGAAGTGGGCGGTGTCGACCACGGCGTGGTGCGCGATGCCGGGGACCGCGAGGCGGACCACGGCCCAGTCGTGGCCTTCGGTGCGGCTGCGGCGGGTCTCCCAGCCGTCGTATATCTGTCCTCTGTGGTCGAACGTGCGCGGGTGGTGCGCGACGGGGTAGGGGGCGATGAGGTGGTCTTTGGCGGCGAAGGACTCGTCGTTGGCGGCGAGGACCGCGCCGCCGAGGGCGCGGGCGGCGAGGTCGGGAAGCGGGTTCATCGCGGGTTCCTTTGCGGGTCTCGGCGGTGCAGGAGGCGGCCGCGCGGCGCGCCCTCGGTGTCGACGCGGGTGCCGCGCAGCCAGGTGGCGGCGACGCGGCCGCGGAGGATCCGGCCCTCGTACGGGGTGAGCGGATGGCGGTGGAGCAGGCCTGCGGCGCGGACGGTCCAGGACCGGTCGGGTTCGAAGGCCACCAGGTCGGCGTCGGCTCCGGTCGCGATGCGGCCCTTGCGGTCGAGGCCGACGAGGTCGGCGGGGCGGGTGGACGTCCACTGGACGAGTTCGGCGAGGGTGAGGCCGCGGCGACGGGCCTCGGTCCACAGCACCGGGAGTCCGATCTGGAGTGAGGCGATGCCGCCCCAGGAGGTGGCGAAGTCGCCGGTGCGCAGGTCTGGCGGGCTGGGCGAGTGGTCGGAGACGACGAGGTCGATGAGGCCTTCGCGCAGGGCGTCCCAGAGGGCCTCGCGGTTCGCGGCGGCGCGGATCGGCGGGCAGCACTTGTGGATGGTGGAGGCGTCGGGGATGTCCTCGGCGGCGAAGGTCAGGTAGTGGGGGCAGGTCTCGGCGGTGATGCGGACGCCGTCGCGGCGGGCCTCGCGCAGCAGCGGGAGCGCGTCGGCGGTGGCGAGGTGGAGGAGGTGGACGCGGGCTCCGGTGGCGCGGGCGGCGGCGATGAGGCTCGCGATGGCGGCGGTCTCGGCTTCGGGTGGTCTGGAGGCGAGGAAGTCCGCATAGGACGGTGAGGGTGCGGCGGGGTGGAGGTGCGCGGGGTCTTCGGCGTGGACGAGAAGGAGCGCGTCGAGGTCGACGGCGACGGCGCAGGCGCGGTGGAGGCCGGGGCCGTCGAGGTGCGGGAACTCGTCGACTCCCGAAGGGGCCGTGAAGCATTTGAACCCGAACACGCCCGCGGCGTGGAGGCGCTCGCGGTCGGTCTCGTTGCCGGGGGTCGCGCCGCCCCAGAAGCCCACGTCGATCCAGGTGCGGCCCTTGGCGGCGGCGCGTTTGGCGTCGAGCGCGGCGGTGTCGACGGTCGGCGGGATCGCGTTGAGCGGCATGTCGATCAGGGTGGTGACGCCGCCCGCGGCACCGGCCCGGGTCGCGGTCGCGAAGCCCTCCCAATCGGTGCGGCCCGGTTCGTTGACGTGGACGTGGGTGTCCACCAGGCCGGGCAGGAGCGCGAGGTCGCCGAGGTCCTCGGTGCGGGCGGCCGGGATCGGGTCGGCGTAGTCGCCGATGACCGCGATGCGCTCGCCCGCGATCGCCACGGCCGCAGGGCGTTCGCCGTCGGGCAGCACGGCGCGGCGCGAGCGCAGGACGAGGTCGTAGACGAGGGGCGATGCGATGTCGCCGGGATCGGCGATCACCGTTCACCGAGTCGGGCGAGGTGGGCGTTCCAGGACGCGAGATCGGAGATGTCGGTGAGGTCGGCGTCGCCGTCGTAGGCCGCGCGCAGGACCATCCCGAGGGATTCGGTGCCGTCGTGGAGGAGGACCACCCCGAGTTCGAGTTCCGGTGGTTCGGAAGGGAGGAGGTCCTCGCGGAGCAGGCGCATGGGCAGGTCGTAGAGCTCTCCGGCGACCGCCACGCCGCCCGCGTCGACGGGCACGAGCGCGGGATAGCGGTCGGCCACGGAGTAGAAGCGGTAGCGGGCCGCGGTGCGGGTCTCGGCGATGAGCGCCGCGCCGCCGAGCAAGTGGTGGATCGGGCCGCCGCGCATGCCGCCGCCGTTGAGGAACATGTGGACCACGGGGGCCTCCTTCAGTGGTGGATGGGACCTTCGGCGCCGCTGAGGAATCCGGCGTCCGCGCGGTTCCTCACGGCGGTGATCTCGGCCAAGATCGCGAGCGCGGTCTCGGCGGTGGTGCGGCCGCCCAGGTCGAGGCCGATCGGGGAGCGCAGCCGGGCGAGGTGGGTCTCGGGGACTCCGGCTTCGCGCAGGCGGGCGAGGCGGTCGCGGTGGGTGGCGCGGGAGCCGAGCGCGCCGACGTACCCGGCGGGCGAGGGGAGGGCGCGTTCGAGGAGCGGGAGGTCGAATTTGGGGTCGTGGGTGAGGACGCACACGGCGGTGTCGGCGTCGGGGGCGAGCTTGTCGAAGTGGCGGTGGGGCCAGTCCACGATCACGTCGTGGGCGTGGGGGAAGCGGATGGGGGTGGCGAAGACGGGCCGGGCGTCGCACACGGTGACGTGGAAGCCGAGGGGCACGGCGAGTTCCACGAGGGGCGCGGCGAAGTCGACCGCGCCGTAGACGAGGAGCCGGGGCGGGGGCCGGTGGACTTCGACGGCGTAGCGGTCGGATGCCGCGGGCGGTTCGGTGTCGAGGGTGAGCGGGCCGATCGTGCCCGCGGCGGTGATCGCGGCGGCCTGGCCGAGGTCGGGGGCCTGGAGGGAGCGGACGAGGGTGACGCTTTCGCGGGCGAGGATCGCGTCGAGCGCGGCGGTCAGGGCGGGGTCTGCCGGTTCGATGCGGACGATGAGCACGTCCATGGTGCCGCCGCAGGTCAGGCCTACGGCGAACGCGTCCTCGTCGCTGTAGCCGAAGGATTCGACGGCCGGGACGCCGGTGTCGAGGACCTCTTGCGCTTTGGTGTAGACGGCGGCTTCGACGCACCCGCCGGAGACGCCGCCGAGCGCGGTGCCGTCGGCGTCGACGGCGAGGGCCGCGCCGAGCGGCCTGGGGGCGGGGCCGGAGGAGCCGACGAGGGACGCGAGCGCGAAGGGGCGGCCTTCGCGCATCCAATCGCGCAGGGCGGCGGCGATGGCGTTCATGCGGGCCTCCCGGTGGTGAGGTGCTCGGGCCGGATGGGGACGCGGGTCAGGGCCAGGCCGGTGGCGTCGCGCACCGCGGCGGCGATCGCGGGCGTGGACGAGAGCGTGGGCGGCTCGCCCGCGCCGCGGAGTCCGTACGGCGCTTCGGGATCGGTGTTCTCGACGATCTGGAGGCGCATCGGCGGCATGTCGAGGATGGTGGGGATGAGGTAGTCGGTGAAGGACGCGTTGGCGACCAGGCCTTCGCTGGTGCGCAGTTCCTCCATGAGGGCGAGGCCGAGGCCTTGGGCGGAGCCGCCGTGGATCTGGCCTTCGAGGGCGTTGGGGTTGATGGCGCGGCCGACGTCTTGGACGCAGGTGAGGTCGACGACCTTGACGAGGCCGAGTTCGAGGTCGACGTCCACTGTGGCGCGGTGGACGCAGAGGGCGAGTTGCACGTGCGAGTCGCCTTGGCCGGTGACGGGGTCCATGCGTTTGGTGGGGCGGTGGCGGAAGACGCGGGTGGCCTCGATGGGGCCTGCGGCGAGGTCGTGGTCTTTCCACAGGTCGCGCACGGCGGCCGCGGCGGCCCGCACCGCGCCGCCGGTCATGTAGGACTGGCGGGACGCCGAGGAGGACCCGGCGGAGCCGACGCGGGTGTCGTTGGGGGCCAGTCGGACTCGCTGGACGCCGAGTTCGGTGCGGACTATCTGGGTCTGGAGGTTCCAGTGGCCTTGGCCGACTTCGGCGGCGGCGGTGTGGACGGTGGCGACCGGTTCGCCCGCTTCGAGTTCGAGGCGCACGAGCGCGGTGGAAAGGTCGTCGAAGCCTTCGGAGTAGCAGACGTTCTTCAGGCCCACGCCGTAGCCGGTGCCGCGGCGGATGCCTTCGCCGATGGTGGTGTTGCCTGAGCCGCCGGGGTGGGCGGTGGGGGCGTCTGCGGCGGGGATGGCGGCGAGGCGGTCGAGGAGGTCGGCGAGCGGGGAGAACCGCTCTTCGCGATCGGGCGCGTCGATGATCTGGCCGGTGATGAGGCGCGAACCTTGGGCGACGGCGTTGCGGCGGCGGATCTCCAAGGGGTGCAGGCCGATCGCTTCGGCGAGGGCGTCCATCTGGGACTCGTAGGCGAAGCAGGTCTGGACGCCGCCGAAGCCGCGCATGGCCCCGCACGGCGGGTTGTTGGTGCGCGCGCCCCACGCGTCGATCGAGACGTGTTCGACCTCGTAGGGGCCCACCGCGAGTGAGGCGGCGTTGCCGACCACGGCGTCGGTGGTGGAGGCGTACGCGCCGCCGTCGAGGACGATCGCGGCCTTGACGTAGACGAGGCGGCCTTCGGCGTCGGCGCCGTGCTCGTAGCGCATGCGCGCGGGGTGGCGGTGTACGTGGCCGAGGAAGGATTCGGCCCGGTCGTACATCATCTTGACCGGGCGGCCGGTGGCGAGGGCGAGCATGGCCATGTGGACCTGCACGGAGAGGTCTTCGCGGGCGCCGAACGCGCCGCCGATGCCGGACATGACGAGGTGGAGGCGGTCGGCGGCCAGGCCGAGGCAGGGCGCGAGCTGCTCCAGGTCGGAGTGCAGCCATTGGGTGGCCACGTGGAGGCGCAGGCCTTCGGCGGTGGGGACGGCCACGCCGGACTCGGGGCCGAGCGGGGCCTGGTCCTGCATGCCGACGGTGTACTCGCGGGCCACTACGTATGCGGCGGTGGCGGTGTCGGGGGAGCCGACGCGGACCGGTTGGTAGCGGAAGTACTCCCCCGCGTCCACGGCCGCCTGCGGGTCGGATTGCGGGGCAAGGGGTTCGTATTCGATCTCGATGAGCTCGGCGGCGGCGCGGGCGAGGTCCAATGTGGTGGCGGCGATGACGGCGACCGGTTCGCCGTGGTAGTTGACCTGGTGTTCGGCCAGGACCGGCTGGTCGGGTTCGACGAGGCCGTAGCGGTTCTCGCCGGGCACGTCGGCGGCGGTGAGCACGGCGGCGACGCCTTCGGCCGCAAGGGCTTTCGTGGTGTTGATGCCGCGGATGCGGGCCTTGGCGTGGGGGCTGCGCAGCGTGTGGCCCCACAGCATGCCGTCGAAGCGCAGGTCGGAGGCGTAGTCGAAGGTGCCTGCGGTCTTCGCGGCCGCTTCGGGGCGGATCGGGGACTGGCCGACGCCGCCGGGGGTCTCGTTCACCTGCACCTCAGGCATCGGCGGCCTCCTGGAGGTTCGCGGCGGCGGCCGCGAGGTCGCGGGCCAGGGTCTCGGGGTCGGCGGTGCGCAGTTCGCCGCCCGCGACCACGGTGCGCCCGGCGACGGTCAGGAGCCGCAGCGGCGCGGGCGGGCCGAGGACCAGGGCCGCGACCGGGTCGGCGATCCCGGCGTGTCCGAGGCCGGTGAGGTCCCACAGGGCCAGGTCGGCCTGCTTGCCCGGTTCGAGGGAGCCGATCTCTGCGTCGCGGCCGAGGACCCGCGCGCCGCCGATCGTGGCCAGCCGCAACGGGGTCCGCACGTCCATGACGTGGGGACCGTGGAGTTGGCGGGCGGTGTAGAGGGCCTGGCGCAGCTCCTCCCCCAGGTGCCCGGCCTCCTGGCTGGCCGCGCCGTCGACGCCGAGGCCGACCGGGATGCCCGCGTCGAGCATCGCCGGGACGTCGGCCGGGCCGGTGCCGAGGCGGGCGTTCGAGGACGGGCAGTGCGCGACCCCGGTCCCGGCCGCGCCGAGGCGTTCCCTTGCGGCGCCGTCGAGGTGGACGGCGTGGGCGAGCCACACGTCGGCGTCGACCCAGCCGACCCGGGCCATGTACTCGACCGGGTCGCAGCCGTGGACCTCTTGGCAGAACCGGGCTTCGTCGAGGGTCTCGCACAGGTGGGTGTGGAGGCGGACGCCCTTGTCGCGGGCGAGGTCGGCCGATTCGCGGAGGAGGTCGGTGGAGACCGAGAACGGCGAGCAGGGGGCGACGGCGATCCGCAGGGTCGATTCCGGGGACGGGTCGTGGTGGCGCGCGATCGCGTCGGCGGTCGCGGCCAGCGCGGTGTCGAGGTCTTCGACGAGGTGGTCGGGCGGCAGGCCGCCGTCTTTGCGCCCGCGGTCCATCGAGCCGCGGGCGAGGTGGAGGCGCAGACCGATCCGCTCGGCGGCGGCGATCTGGACGTCGATGAGGTCGGTAGTGTGTCCGGCCGGGTAGATGTAGTGGTGGTCGGCGGCGGTGGTGCAGCCGGAGAGCGCGAGGTGGCCGAGCCCGGCGGTGTTGGCGGCGGCGACGTGCTCGGGGCGCAGGTGGGCCCACACGGGGTAGAGCGCGGTGAGCCATTCGAAGAGCGTGGCGCCGGTGGCGTGGCCGCGGGTGGCCCATTGGTAGAGGTGGTGGTGGGTGTTGACGAGCCCGGGGGTGAGCAGGCAGCCGGTGGCGTCGATGCGCTTGGCCCCTTCGAGGTCGGGCGCGGGCCCGGAGCCTACGGCGGTGATGCGGCCGTGCTCGGCGACGAGGTGGCCGATGGCGTACTCGGTGCCCGCGGCGTCGACCGTGGCGATCGCCGTGTTCTCGATCACGATGGCGCTCAAGGCGTGTCCTCCCCGATTTCCGCTTCGCCGCGTGGGAGAGTGTCGACATTTATCCATTGGTTGCGGTGAAGGTGGGAACGGGAGGGTATCCGGGGAGTCCCGTCTGCCTCCGCCCCGCGCGACCCCGCCGCCGTCGACATCGCTTGCGCCGCAACATGAACAGCCTCGATGATCTTCTCGTAACCGGTGCAGCGGCACAGGTTTCCCGCCAGCGACTCGCGAATGCGCGCATCGTCGGGGTCGCTTTCGCGGTCGAGCAGGTCGGCCACCGCTACCAGGAATCCGGGTGTGCAGAACCCGCATTGCACGGCCCCGCAGGTCACGAACGCGTCGCGCACCTCCCCCGGCACCGCGGCCACGGTGCGCACGTCGCGGCCTTCGCATTGGGCGGTCGCCACCAGGCACGAGCACACCGGATCGCCGTCGAGGAGCACGGTGCACGATCCGCATTCGCCTTGCTCGCACGCGTTCTTGGTGCCGGTCAGGCCGAGTCGGTCGCGCAGGGTCCCCAGCAGGCTCTCGCCGGGGCGGTCGACCTCGGCCCGAGTCTCGACCCCGTCGATGCGCAGGTGTACGGGAACGCTCATACGCGGCTCCTCTCGAAGGCCGCGCCCCAGGTGCGGCGCAGCGCCCGGGCGGCGCAGACGGCGAGGGCGTGGCGGCGGTAATCGGCACTCGAGCGCACGTCGTCGATCGGGGACGCCGCGGCCGCGACCAGGCGGCCGAACTCGGCGACCGCGGCGTCCGAGAGGCGGTGCGGGGCCGTCCACGGCAGGTCGAGGCGTTCGGCTTCGGGCGCGGCGAGCGGGGTGGGCCCGGCCGAGCCGATGCCGGTGCCGAGGCGCCTGGCCTCCACGTCGAGCGCCAGCGCGATCGAGCACACGGCGATGACCATCGCGTTCCTGGTGCCGACTTTCAGGAACTGCTGCGGGCCTTGGGCTTTGGGGACGGTGACGGCGGTGATGAGCTCGCCTGCGGCGAGGGCGCTGCGTTTGGGGCCGGTGAAGAACTCGCCGATCGGGACGGTGCGGGCGCCGGTGGCCGAGGCGAGGTGGACGGTGGCGCCGGTGGCCAGGAGCGGCGGGTGGCCGTCGCCCGCGGGCGAGGCGGTGGCGAGGTTGCCGCCGAGGGTGCCGCGGTTGCGGATCTGCGGGGAGCCGACGGTGAGGGAGGCGGCGGCGAGCGCGGGCAGGTCGGCGGCGAGGTCGGCGACGATGCGCGTGTACGGGACGGTCGCGCCGATGCGGATCGCTTCGCCTTCGTCGGACCATTCGCGCAGTTCGGGGACTCCGGTGAGGTCGAGGATCGCTTCGGGCCGGGTGTGGCGGTAGTTGAGGGCGACCATGAGGTCGGTGCCGCCGGCGAGCGGGACCGCGCCGGGGTGGTCGGCGCGCAGGCGCAGGGCCTCGGCGAGGCCCGCGGGGCGGTGGAACGTCATGGCCGCTCCCTCCTGACCGTGCCTTCGATGAGCCCGTAAGGCCGGTCGGCGGCGTGGAAGACCAGGCCCGGGTTGTCGAGGCCGAACGGGGCGAGGTCGAACAGGTGGTGGTGCCGGTTGGGCATCGTCAGGCGCACCTCGCGGGCCCCGGGGACCGCCTTCAGTATGCGCTCGCCGACGGCGTAGAGGGTCTGTTGCAGCGAGAGCGAGTACGTGTCGGCGAACGCTTCGGTGAGGGCTGCTCGGGCGCGGGCGAAGTCGCGGTCGCAGTCGCCGGTGGCGGTGTAGTCCCAGGCGGCGGCGACTTCGGTGGCGAGCACGCGGTCGTCGGTCTCGGGGAGGGTGGTGTAGGCGTCGGTGAGGAAGCCGTTGAATTCGGAGCCGGTGGTGTTGAGCAGGAGGAGGTGCTCGATGCCGGCGGTGACGTGGGCTTCGCCGTCGTAAGTGACCTCGGCGGTGCGCATCTCGCCGCCGGAGCCGCGGGCGAAGGAGTGGTCGCCGGTGCGGGTCCAGGTCTGCTCTTCGACGCGGACGCGGGCGGTCTCGACGGGGCCTGCGGTGTCGACGAAGTGGCGGGCGAGGCGTTCGGCGAAGGCCTCGGGAGTGCCGATGCCCTCGCGCGCGAACGCGTACACGGTGTTCTTCTGGGTGTCGGTGGGCAGCACGGCGGTGTTGTCGCCGCGGTGGTGGACGGCGTCGAAGCGTCCGGTGAGGGAGGTGTGGACGGTGAGGTCGCGCAGGTCGTGGCGGGGCGCGTCGCGCATCACGCGGACCACGCGGATGCCGGACTTGCCGTAGGCGTTGGGGCCCAACTCGAATCCGGGGCTCGGGAAGTCGCGCATTCAGCTCCCTCGGTAGGTGGAGTAGGCGAAGGGGCTCAGCAGGAGCGGCACGTGGTAGGACGCTTCTGGGTCGGCGGCGTCGAAGACGATGTCGATCTCGGGGTAGAAGGTGGGCGTGCCTCGCGTGGCGAACCAGTCGCCGGTGGCGAAGCGCAGGCGGTGCAGGCCCGGTTCGGTGGTCCAGCCCGCGACGCGGCCGTCTGAGTCGGTGGTGCCGGTGCGGACGGGCGCGAAGCCGTCGCCTTCGCGGCGGTAGAGGGTCAGGCCCAGGCCCGCGGCGGGTCGGCCCAGGGCGGCGTCGAGGACGTGGGAGGAGACGGTGCTCATGGGCGCTCCCCGAAGGCTTTGGCCAGGCGCAGGGCCACGATCTTGCGCAGTTCGGCGGTGGATTCGGCGGCTTCGGTGGGCTCGTCGTTCCCCAGGCGGCGGCCCAGTTCGGAGAGGATCCGCTCGGCGGTCAGGCCGGTCGCGCAGATGAGGAACACGCCTCCGAAGCGGCGTTCGTACGCGGCGTTGGCCTCGGCGAGCGCGGCCCGGACCGCGGGGTCTGCGGACTGGGCCCCGGACTGCTCGCTGCCCGACCACGCGTCACCGGTGACGGGGCCGCCGATCCGCGGGTGGGCTTGCTTGGCGGCGGCCAGTTCGGTGTCGTCGAGGTCGTCGAACGCCGCGAGCGCGGCCGATTCGAGGGCGTCACGGGTCTTGTAGGGGCGGGCGGCGACGAGTCGTTCGGCCCACTCGCTCGAAGCGCAGCAGGCGAGGAGGATTCGGCTTGCCGCGTCGGCGTCCATCGTGTCGAACGCTTCGAGCGTCCACATCGGCGGCTCCTTGGTCCGTGCGTACCGATACCGTGCCACGGCGATCCCCGTGCGGGTCCAGTGAAACGCGAAACCGGGTCCGGCGAACATGTCCACCGGCTATGAAACCTTCGTTTCCCGGCCGTTAAATGCTGGAGGATCGTCCAAAGTCCGCGCTCGGGCGGAGCTATGGTGGCCTTACCTACCGCGACCGACCCGCGGACCCCTGGGGGCCTCATGCGACTGCGTTCACTGCTGCACATGCCCGAACTGGGGCTCACCCTGGTCTCCGGACGGCACCACCTCGACCGCGAGGTCCGCTGGGTCGTCCCGACCGACCTCCACGACCCGAGGCGGTACCTTTCGGGCGGCGAACTCGTGCTCACCGGGATGATGTGGCGCGGCAGCGAACCGGGGGCCGACTCGGACCTGTTCGTGCGGCACCTGGTGGCGGCGGGGGTCACGGCGCTCGGCGCGGGCGACCATCCCGAACACCATGCGGTGCCCGAGGATCTGGTGGACGCGTGCGCGCGGCACGACCTGCCTCTGTTCACCGTCGACGCGGCCGTGGCGTTCGCCGAGATCACCGAGCGGATCGCGCAGCGGCTCTCGGCGGGGCGTTCGGAGGATCTCGCGTCGCTGCTCGACCGGCACCGGCGGCTCATCGCCGCCGACGGGATCGGGCAGATCCTCGAACTCATCAAGGCCGAGCTGGGCATGGAGTGCCTGGTGCTGTCCCCGGCCGGGCGGGCGCTGCGCGGGGGCCTGGTGCTGGGCGAGGCCGAGCGGGCCCAGGTCGTGGCGCGGGCGCACGCGGCGGAGCGGTTGCCGCAGAAGGTGACCTTGGACCGGCACCGCTGCCACTCGGTGTTCGGGATCGGCTCGACCGTCCACACCGGGCGGTTCCTGGTGATCGACGACGACCACTCGCGGTGGTCCCCTGAGCGGCGGCGCGTCGCCGAGCAGCTCGCGGCCTTGATCGCGCTCGAACTGGACGACCCGGCGGTGCGGCCGGTCCCGCAGGTCGAACTCGTGACCGCGCTCAGCGAGGGCCGCGTCGAGGAGCACCTGCTGCGTTCGGCCGGGCTCGGCGTCGGCGACGAGGTCACCGTCATCGCCGCCGTCAGCGGGCCCGAAGCGGTGCGCGAGACCATGGTGGCCGAGACCGTGGCCGGATTCGGCGAGGGCGATCCGCTCGCACCGCCGCCCGCCGCGTGGGCCACGATCGGGAACGAGACCATCGCGGTGCTCGCCGGAGAGGCCGGGACGGCCGCCGAGCGCCCGCGGCTCCTCGCATGGGCCCGGCACTGCGCCGCCGCGCTCTCCAAAGCCGGCGGTGAAGCCGTAGGGGTCGGCCTGGCCGACCCGGTGCGAGCCCCCGAAGGGCTTTGCGGCGCTTTGGAACAGGCCCGGCACACCGCCACGCTCGCGCAACCGCGACCCGGCGGGATCGACGTGGCCGAACCCGACCATCTCGTGTCACACCGGATGCTCCTGGCGGCCGTCGCGCCCGAAGTGCGGGACGCGTTCCGCACCCGCGTGCTCGACCCGCTCACCGCCTACGACGCGCGGCACCGCTCCGACCTGCTGGTGACCCTGCGGCGGTTCCTCGAATGCGACGGCTCGTGGCAGCGCTGCGCCGCGAGCCTGCACCTGCACGTCAACACCGTCCGCTACCGGATCCGGCGCGTCGAAGAGCTCACCGGCCGCGACCTGCGCAATCCCCTCGACCGGATGGACCTCGCGCTGGCGGTGAACCTCGACTGAGGCACCGCCGGGCGAACAGACCGGGACCCGCGGACGCGGGACCGTTGAAGGGGGAGAACATGAAGAACACTGCGGGGCTCGTGCTCGCCGCGGGCGCCGGGCGGCGCTTCGGCCAGCCGAAGGCCCTCGTCGAATACGAGGGGCGACGGCTGCTCGACCGGGCCGTGGCGACCTTGCGCGCCGGCGGCTGCCGCCAGGTCCTGGCCGTGCTCGGCGCGGGAGCCGAACAGGCGCTCAGCGTCGCGGCCGAAGCGTTCACGCCGGTCGTCAACCGGCGCTGGGGGCAGGGCCTGTCCACGTCGCTCAAGGCCGGACTCGCGGCCGTCCCTGAGCGTTACGACGGGGTGATCGTGACGCTCGTGGACCAGCCGCGGATCGAATCCGAAGCGGTCAGGCGGCTCATCGCCGCCGCCGAAGAGGGCGCGACCGTGGCGCTCGCGAAGTACGGGGACCGCCTGGCCCACCCGATGTACTTCGCCCGCGAGCACCTCGGGTCGATCGCCGCCGGTGCCGTCGGCGACCGGGGCGCGCGCGACTTCCTCGCCGCGAACCCCGGCCTGGTGCGCGAGGTGCCGTGCCCGGGCGACCCGCTCGACGTCGACACGCCAGCCGACCTCGCCGCGATCACCGACCCGAGCCCGGCCTGACCTCGCGCGTACCGCTGCCAGCGTCGTCAGCGGTGCGCACGCCTCGGTCGATCGAATGCGGGCGCGGCCCCTGTCGTTTGGCCCCGCGGGCCTGCTGTCCCTCGGAGAACTCCGTCTAGGACGCGAACCAGAGGTCGATCTCGCGCTTGGCCGACTCCTCGGAGTCCGAGGCGTGGATCAGGTTCTGCTGGTTGGACACCGAGAGGTCCCCGCGGATCGTGCCCGGCTCGGCCTTGCGGCCGTCGGTGGCCCCGGCGAGCTTGCGCACCACCGGGATCGCCTCGTCGCCGGAGACGACCAGGCTCACCAGCGGACCGGAGGTCATGAAGGTCTTCAGGCCCTCGTAGTACTCGCGGCCCACGTGCTCGGCGTAGTGCGCGTCCGAGAGCGCCGCGTCCATCGTCCGCAGCCGCAGCTGCTCGACGCGCAGGCCCTTGCACTCCAGGCGGGACAGGACCTCGCCGATGAGCCCGCGCCGGACGGCGTCGGGTTTGATCAGCACGAGCGTGCGCTGTTCGGCCACTGGAACTCCTTGAGAACGACTGTCGGATAGTGGCAGTCATCGTAAGCGATGTTGTGTCTGTTGCCTCACCCACGTACGATTCACGTTGAAACCCGGTTTCCCAGGTGTGGATGAGGTGTCCCCGATGCCCCCGAGACAACCAGCGCGGCCGGCCCCACGGTCTACCAAGGCGCCCAGCAAGGGTGCGGCCAAGGGCGCTGCCGCGCGCGGCGGGGCCAAAGGCGGGGCCAAGGGTGCCGCGGGCGGCGCCCGCAAGGCCCAGCCCGCGAAGGCCATGCCCCGCGGCGCGCGCCAGCCGGTCGGGCGGGGGGCGACCTCCGAGCAGCTGCGGCAGCAGCGGCTGACGATGGACCAGCAGCGGCGCGAACGCGAAGCGCGCTGGTGGGCGATCAACCAGCACGCGATGAAGGACCTGCACTCGCGCCAGCACCACGCCGCGGGCGGCGAGGCGATCGGGACGGTCCTCAACGCCGACAGGCGGATGCGGTGGCGGACCTCGCGCGCGGTCGGCGCGATCACTTTACTGATTCTGGCGTTCTTCTTCACCTCGATGGCGATCGGTGCCCAGAGCATCGGCATCGCCGTGCTCGCGTTCGCGTGCCTGGCGGGCTGCATCGCGTTCTTCACCGTCGAGCACTCGGCCCGCCGCTTCCCGCAGCCGGTCCCGGCCCCGCCGCTCATCGGCCAGCACCGGCTCGAAGACCTCATCGTGGAGGACGACCCGAGGCCCGCACCGCCGAAGGACCCCGCCCCGACCACGATCGACGCCCTGGACGACATGTTCGAGGCCCCGCCGCGGCCTGAGCCGAAACCGGCTGCGGCGACGGTCGCACAGCCGGAGGCGAAGGCGACGCCGGTCGAGCGACCGGAAGCGCAGACCGAGACGCGGGCGGCATCGGTCGCGCAGCCGGAAGCGAAGGCCGCGCCGGTCGATACGACGCGGGTCGAAGTGATCGACATGCCGCTGGACGAACCGGTGGCGACGGCGGCTGAGCCCGAACCGGCCCCGAGTGCGTCGAGGGGCGAACGGTTCGACATGCCGTTCACGACCGGCCCAGTCGAGCCGGACTTGTCAGAGGGCGTTCGAACCGCCGCGACGCGGACCGGACCGGAATTGTCTGCGAGCGAGCCGGTCGAGGAAGCGGCCTCGGTCGAACCGCTCGACTCGCCGGGCAACCAGCCAGCGGCGAGCACTGCCGGGCCCGGGGCCATGTCCCCGGTCGACCTGCCGCCGGACGAGCCCGCGGTGACCACCGCCGAAGCGGCGGCCGTTTCCGAACCGGATGCGGTCTCGGTCGAGCCGCTCGACTTGCCCGGCAACCAACCCGCCGCGAGCGCCGCCGGGCCTGGGGCAGTCGCCCCGGTAGACCTCCCGCTGGACGAGCCCTCGGTGGCCTCGGCCGTTGCGGTCGAGCCGCTCGACTCGCCGGGCAACCAGCCCGCCGCGAGCGCCTCCCGGCCCGCGACTACCACCCCGGTAGACCTCCCGCTGGACGAACCCCCGGCAACCGCCGAGGCGACCGCCGCCTCCGAAGCGGCCTCGATTGAGCCGCTTGACCTGCCGAGCAACCAACCCGCCGCAAGCGCCGCCGAGGCCGATGGCCTGCTCGACCTGCCGCTCGACTCTCCCGCTTCCGAGATCGCCGGGCCCGTCAACGGGCACGAGCCGCATTCGAAGCCCGGCGTCAAGTCGCCCGGGCTCTCGTTCTCGATGCCCTCCGATCGGATCGGGGGGTCGATCGGGACGCCCGTGCCGCCGCTCGATCCGGATCAGGTGCCGCCGAAGGCGCCCGCCGCCGAGGCCCGGGCCGAGCCGCCGCGTCAGCGCGATTCGGCCGAAGGCCGCAACCCGGCGCAGGACCTGGCCCGGATGCTGCTGTCCGAGGAGGCGCTGGAGGGCACCGACGTCACCGACACCGCCGCGACGCTGATCGTGGCCGACCTTCAGCGGTCGGTCGAGTTCTACACGGACGCATTGGGACTGCACATCCTCGACCGCACCGACGAGGCCGCGGTCCTGGAGGCCGGGTTCGGGCGGATCCTGTTGTGGGAGCGGCCCGACGCGCCCACCGGGGAGACCGGGATCATGCACCTGACGTTCGAGGTCGGCGACATCGACACCACGTTCGCGGAGATGAACCAGGCCGGCGTCCAGTTCCTGCACCTGCCGCGCACCGCGCTGCTGGGCCAGAACTACCAGATGCGGGCCGCGTCCTTCCGCGACCCGGACGGCCACGGACTCGCCATCACCGAGCACCGGGAGCGCGACTAAGGAGTGAGGCCCATGCTCATCGTCGGTGAGATCCACACCGCGCTGCTGCCGCACTCGCGGCCGCTCACGGCCGAGGAGGCGCGCGCGGCCCTGTCGCTGGCGGTCGGTGAGACCGTGGTGCAGTGGGCCAGGCCCGTCGCGCACACCGCCTCGCCGACGCTCCTGCACGGCGTGGACTGCCGACTCCCGTTGGGGGCCAAGCCCGAGAAGCGGCACGCCGACAAGGGCGCGAGCACGGTCAGGGCCGTCGGGACCGTGTGCTCGCGCGCGGTCCTCACCGGCGGGCACCTGCTCCAGGGCTCGGCCTGGACGACCGTCGCCGCACCCGAGCAGCCGAGGCGCATGCCCTGGTCGCACTACCTCGCCCACCCCGGGACGCTGGAGACCATCGGGAACTTCGAGGCCCGCCGCCTCGCCGAGGGGTTCCTCCTGGCCGAGGGCCGCCGCGACCGCACCGGCCTGGTCGACACGGCCGCGATCGCCCGGCATTCGATCCACGACGTGCTCTCCCGGCCCGTGCTCGACCAGCGGCCACCCATCAAGACCGGCTCGACCCGGCTGCGCTGGGCCGCGATCGCCGACGCCGGGTCCGGACGAGCCGTCGCGTTCCGCCTGGTCGGCAACGACCGGCGGCGCATGAGCCTCGTGACCGGACTGTGCGAACCCGAGCAGATCGCCGCGGCCGCCGAAGACCTCGCCGTCCACGACTGGCTCCTGACGGCCGTGTCGGCGCGGATCGCCCTGGCGCGCATCGGCGACGACCCGCGGCACACGCTGCGCACCCTGCGGCCGGTCGTGGACCACCTGCTGCACCTGTGGTCGTCGGGCACCCGCACCTCGCAGGACCTCGAATTCATGTGGGACCAGCTCGAACGCAGGCCCGGACTGACCCGGCAGTGGACGACCATGACCGAACGCGTACGGTCCCAGATCGACTACGGCGCAGCCGATCTGGCCGCGAAGATGCTCGACCTGATGGAAGAGCGCCAAAGGCAGTCGGGCGGGCCGTACTAGAAGGGGCCTTGGAAGATGTAGGTCATCCGGTCCACGAGCTCCTCAGGGAGCGCGACTCCCTCGATCTCGGCGCTGCGGCGGATCGACTCGATCGCGCCCGGGTCGGGGCGCACCGAACCGCAGATCACCCGCACCGCGTGCTCGACCTCCAGGAAAGAGCCCGACAGGACCGAGACGGTGCGGTAGGCCGGGAACGGGAAGGCCTTCGGCTCCAGTTGCAGGATCGAGGGCATCGAGGACCACTCGCCGGGGAAGCGCTCGCCGCCCGGGTGGGCCGGGTCGTGGCTGTGCTCGGCCGGGACCAGCTGGTCCTCCAGTTCGGGCACCCCGATGCGGCGGCCCTGGTTGCGCAGCACTCCGAGGCGGATCAGCTGCCACACCGCGGCGAGCATCGGGCACGACCAGCGGCGGCCGTTCTTGCCTTCGTTCCACAGCTCCACGTCGAGGAACACCGAGTGCTCGCGCCGCGCGTTCTGGTCGGGCGGGCGCCACAGCAGCGGCGCGCCCATCGCGATCCCGCGGGGCTTGGGCGAGGGCACGCCGTTGGAGAGCCACCCCGAGTCCGACACGGGCGGACGCGAACCGGTGGTCCCGGCGGGCGGCTCGAACACGATCCGGCCCGCCACCAGGGCGGCCAGGTCGAGCGAGTCCATAGTCGCGCAGGCCGACTCGCGCGCGAGGTAGTCGATGCGCAGGCCCGCGTCCTTCGCGGCGTCGCTCAAGACGGCGATGAGCTTCTCGGGGGCGGGCAGGTTGTCGTGGAAGTAGTCGTCCACGAGGTAGCAGGTGCTGACGCGGGGCTTGCGGCCGCCCAGGCGGGCGGCGAGTGCGGCGGTGGTGCCCTCGACCCAGGCGGCCGCGGCGGCCATCTCCTCGCGGAGCGCGTCGGGGCGGGCCAGGTCCTCGGCGTAGAGGTGGCCGACCTCGATCGAGAGGTGGGACATGCCGAACCGCTCGGTGCGCTGCTTCGCGCTGGCCTCTTCGTAGGTCATCATTCGATCCCCCGCGCGATCGCCTCCAGGCCGGGCGCGAACAGCTCCTCGGAGGACTTCACCGCCAGGTCGACGAACGCCTTCGCGGTGGCGAGGTTGGCGATGTCGAGGTTGCCGGTGTCGTCGTCGGTGATGATCTGCTCGCGCCACTGGAGGACCGGGTCGAGCGGGACCGAGCCGAGCAGGTTCATGCGGCCGAGCTTGCGCTTGGCGGCCATCTGGTGGAGGTCGGCGTCGATCTTGCGCAGCCAGCTCACCTGGGTGGGCTTGAGGCCTTCGAGGTCGTCGCCGTCGGGGTTGACGACCGCGGTGCGCACGTAGCGGATCGAGGCGAGGAACTTGCGCTGGAAGTTCTGATCGAAGATCTTGGAGGTCTCGACCAGGCCCCGCTCGCCGTAGACGAGCGAGTGGGCGGCGAGCACGTGCTGCTGGGTCCAGCGGTGGTAGACGATCCAGCGCCACGGCAGGTTCGCCAGTTCGGGGCGGGCGGTGGCCGACATGACCATCTCGGTGGCGTGCGAGCGGCCCGCCGAGAGGTCGACGATGACGAGGTCGAATTCGCGCGAGAGCTCCAGGAGCAGGTTCACGCAGCGGTCCACTGTGTACTCGTCGCCGGGGAACTCCGAGCCGTCCGAGTCGCCGGGGCACAGCACCAGGTCGCCCGCGCCGTCGGGGCGGGCCTGGAGTTCGGGGCGGTCGCTCTCGGCCCACACCGAGTGGCGCTCGGCCTCGGAGTCGGCCCCTTGCAGGTAGTCGTGGATGCCTTGGCCGGGGGTGCCGTGGCGCAGTTCCTCGATGTCGAAGATCGCCCCGGCAGTGGGGGAACCGAAATCGAAGTCCACATAGCACACGTTCGCGCCTTGGAGCGAACGGCGGTAGGCGAGGTTGCAGGAGCTGACCGACCGGCCCGTGCCCCCTTTGTCGGAGGTCGCGAACAGCAGCATCGTCACACCCCGGTCTCGGCGTCGCGCCCGGCCTCGATGAGCCGGTCGAGGTCGATGAGGGCCTTCACCCCGAGCGCGAACGCGGTGCTCGGACGCTCGTCCACGATGTCCTTGGCGTGGCGGATGGTCTTGCCGACCGAGCCGATCTCGCGCGCCAGCGCGGGCCCGGCGGTGCCCGAGCCCCTCAGGAGTTCCTGGTCGTAGACGTGTTCGGCTTCGACGAGGAGTTCGTGGGCGAGGTTCTCCAGGTTGCGGGAGCGGGCGGGTTCGGCGGAGGCGAACTGGGCCGCGAGCACCAGGGACTCGACCACGCGGATCGTGAAGTGCCAGGACGGGTCCTCGAACCAGTTGGGGATCTCGCCGAAGACCTGGCTGGGCTGGTCCCACAGGCGGGCGGCGGCGCCGTCGCGGATGCGCCTGCGCGAGAGGTGGTCCCAGACCTGGTCGGCCACTTCGAGCAGTTCGGCGCGGGCCTCGATGGTGACCAGGAGTCCGGCGGCGTCGTAGAGGCGCTTGAGGAGCAGGGGCGCGAAGTCGACCATGTTCCAGACCATGGCCGGGCCGTCGAGCTTCTCGATGCCTTCGAGTTCGGCCTTGACGCCGGGGAAGTGGGTCTCGATCGAGCGATCGCCGGCCAGGGCGCGGCGGGTGATGCGGCCGCGGTTGGCGAGCTCGATGAGCACGTCGCCGAGGCGGATCAGATCGTCGTCGCCGCCGCGGCGGGCGCCGAAGCTGCCGGTGGCCACGGCGCAGACCAGAAGGCTGTAGTAGTCGTATTCGAGGCCGTCGGTGGTGCGCCAGGGGACGTCTTCGAGGGGCCATTTGGAGCCGCCGCCGAAGGAGGCGACCATGGCCCAGTAGCGGCGGGTGACGTCAAGGCGCAGCTGGAGGGACTGCGCGAGGCGCTGCTCCTCTTCGGTGAGGAGGTTGCGGCGCATGACCCTCGCGGAGAAGAGGGTGTTGATCGCTTCGAGGGCGACCACGGTGAAGTAGAGGTAGGGGGCGTCCTGGGCGCGGCCGGTGCGCTGGGTGGAGGTGTCGGAGACGTCGGGGATGTCGGGGGCCTTCTCCACGACCGACCAGGACCAGCCGATCTCGAAGAGCTTGGTGGGCGCCTCGACGCCCGCGTGGCCACCCGAGCCCACGGTGATGTTGCGCAGCGAGGCGATGATCTCCTCGGAGGAGTCGCGGAAGCGGCGCACGATCTTGCGGTCGGGCTGGCCGTCGACGTTGATGAGGGCGATGAGCTGGCGGCCGAACTCGTCGCCCGCGTCGAAGGTGGACACGGCGAAGGAGCGCAGCAGGCCGGTGATCGCGCCGAGGAGACGGCGGTGGACGGTGCGCTCGACCGATTCGAGCTCCTCGATGAGGTCGAGGCGGCCCATGCGGTCGACGGTGGGCGCGAAGTCGGCGAGGAAGGACAGCGCGGTGAGGCTCAAGGGGATCGAGAGCGCGAAGCCCTCGGTGACGTCGACGGCGCGCTGGTCGGGGTGGGCGGTCTGGGAGCGGTCGACGCGGTGCATGTTGGAGCCGCCGGAGTAGACCGGGACGCCTTCGGCGTCGACGTGTCGGTCCATGTAGTCCTTGATCAGGCGCATGATGCGGATCGGGATCTCCACGGCGTCACCGAGGCCGTTGAGCGCGTTCAGGACCGCGTCGCTGGTGGCGTCGGGGTCGGCGTAGCGCAGGTCGGGGAGCTCCTGGGCGGGGTAGAGCAGGCACAGCAGCTGCTGGGCGTCGCCCACGGCGTCGGAGTCGTTGCGGCCGCCCCAGTGCCAGACCTTGCGCTTGGAGCCCTCTTCGACCGGGCGCCAGCTGTAGGCCACCTGGGCCCGCCAGATGTCGAGGAGCTGTTGCCGAGGCTGCATCTTCACTGGTGACCACCGCCGAATGCGCTCATGACCGAATCGGACAGCTTTCACTATGGCATGCGGATGCGACACGAACCGACTCGCAGAACGTGTTTTGTCGCTTACCCGACAGTTCGAAGGCGTCCGTTCGGGCCCCGACAGGCGTCATATCAGTGGGGGCGGCAAACCGGGTGAACCGGTTCCCTACGGACACAAGGAGTCGAGATGGTTGAAATGATCTTGGCGGGCCTGATCATAGGCGCCGTGGCGACGCTCGCGATCATCTCCGCCGTCCGCGACCGCGGCCGCCGCAAGGAGACCCGCAGGGCCGAAACGGCGGGCCCTGGCCGGTCGGAGCCGATCCCGAGCGGCTGGACGGAGATCGAGCGGAAGCCGCCGACACAGCGCAACGGGAACGAGACGAACGCGGAGCCGTGCGCGGGCGGGCGTTCGGGGCCTGCTTAGGACGGGTTCACGAACCCTCGCCGTGTCGCCCGGTCCGGCCCCGGGAGCGGGCGGACGCTGTCGGGCCCGGCCGCTTCGCCGTCCGCCCCACCGAGTCGGACGCCGCTCAGCGTTTCGGAGGCCTGCTGAGTTGGCGTTTCACCGACCAGCAGTAGGCCCACACCAGCGCGAACACGATCCCGGCCGCGCCGAGGGCCCAGTGGAGGGGCCAGCAAGCGATCACCGCGACCTGGAGCACCGCGCCCGCGGGCCAGATCCACGGGCGTTTCGCCATGCCCGCCAAGGCGATGCAGGCGACCACCAAGACCACGATGACCACCGTGGTGGGGCCGGGGTCGTCCAGGAGCATCCGCATCGGCACGATCGCCATGAGCAGCGCCAGCGCCTCGAAGCTGAGGGCCATCGCCGCGAGACTGCGGGCCGCACGGGCCGGGTCCCGCAGGCCTGAGCGGTTCGGGTCCGGTTCGCTCCAAGGGGCCTCGGCCTCTTCGGGTTCGGGCTCCTCGTGCGCGGGGTTCCGGTCAGCCACGGCGGCCCACCAGGACGCGGCGGGCGTCGGCCACGGTGAACACCGAGCCGGTGACGAGCACCCCGCCGCCGCTCTCGTACAGGTCGTCGGCCTCCTCGGCGAGTTCGATGCCGCGGGCCACCGCGTCGGCCAGGTGCGGGACGACCGTGACGCGCTCCTCGCCGAAGACCTCGCGGGCGAGCTTCGCGAGCGTCGCGGCGGGCATCGCCCGGTCCGAGGAGGATTTGGTGACCACGATCTCGTCGAGGACCGGTTCGAGGAGTTCGAGCATGTGGTCGGTCTCCTTGTCGGCGAGCATCCCGACCACGCCGACGAGCTTGCGGAAGTTGAACTCCTCCTTGACCGCCTGCGTCATGGCCTCCATGCCCGCCGGGTTGTGCGCGGCGTCGAGGATCACCGCGGGCGCGGTGCGCACGACCTCCAGGCGGCCCGGGGAGGAGAAGTCCGCGAAGGCCTCCCCGACCACTTCGGCGTCGAGGGCCTTCGGCTCGCCCGCGCCGAGCAGCACTTCGACCGCCGCGAGCGCCAGGGCCGCGTTGTGGGCCTGGTACTCGCCGTGGAGGGGCAAGAAGAGGTCCTGGTAGCGCGCGGCGCGGGTCTCGATCGTCACCAGCTGGCCGCCGAGGGCGATCTCGCGGGAGGTGACCTCGAAGCCACGGCCCTCGGCGATCAGGTTGGCGCCCACCGCGTTCGCGCGGCGCAGCAGCGGCTCCATCGCCGAGCGCTCCTGCGCGGCGGTGACCAAGGTCGATCCCTCGTGGACGATCCCGGCCTTCATGGTCGCGATCTCGGCGAGGGTCTCGCCGAGCCACTTGGTGTGGTCGATCCCGATCGGGGTGATCACCGCGACCTCGGCGTTGAGGATGTTGGTCGAGTCGGTCTCGCCGCCGAGCCCGACCTCGATGACGCCCACGTCGATCGGGGTGTCCGCGAACGCGCCCATCGCCAGCGCCACGGTCATCTCGAAGTAGGTGAGCGGCTCGGAGGCCTCGCGGTCGACCAGGTCGGCGAGCGGGGCGATCTCGTAGTACTGGGCGGCGAAGCGGTCTGCGGAGATCGGTTCGCCGTCGACGCAGATGCGCTCGTTGACGGTGTTGAGGTGCGGCGAGGTGAACATGCCGGTGCGCAGGCCGTGGCCCCGCAAGAGGCGCTCGATCATGCGGGAGGTGGAGGTCTTGCCGTTGGTGCCGGTCAGGTGCACCGAGCGGAAGGCCCGCTGCGGGTCGCCCATCATGTCGAGGAGCTGCTTGATGCGGTCGAGCGTGAAGTCCCAGCGGGAGAAGCCGCGGGATTCGAGCGCGGCCTCGACTTGGGCGAATTCGGCGTTCAGTTGGTCCCCCTGATGTGGACGGGACGGCCGCCCGGAGGCGGCCGCCGCCGTGTTACGCGAGTCGTTCGAGCTGGGCCGTGACGCGGGCGATGTCCGCTTCGGCGGCGGCCTTGCGCGCCTTGATCTTGTCGACCACGGCGTCGGGGGCCTTGGCCAGGAACGCCTCGTTGCCGAGCTTCCCGGTCGTCCCGGCCAGTTCCTTCTCGGCGGCGCCCAGGGCCTTCTCCAGGCGGGCCCGCTCGGCCGCGACGTCGATCGTGCCCGAGGTGTCGAGCGCGACGGCGACCTCGTCGGAAACGGCCAGGTCGGCGGTGGGCGCGAAGCCCTCCCCCGCGGCCTCCAGGCGCACCAGGGCCCGGATGAACGGCTCCTGGTCGGCCAGCCCGACCGCGTCCAGGCCCGACAGGCGCGCCGGGAGCGGCTGGCTGGGCTTGATGTTCTGGTCGCTTCGGAAGCGGCGCACCTCGGAGACGAGGTGCTGGAGCACGGCCACGCGCTGCTCGGTCTCGGCGTCGCTGCCGGCCGGGGTCGGCCAGGCCGCCACGGTGAGCGAGTCGCCGCGCGCCTCGCCGCCGGTGAGGGTGAGCCACAGTTCCTCGGTCACGAACGGGATCACCGGGTGCAGCAGGCGCAGCAGCTGGTCGAACACGTGCCCGATGACGCGGCGCGTCTCGTCGGCCTTCGGACCGCCTTCGGCGAGCACCGGCTTGGTCAGCTCCAGGTACCAGTCGAAGACGTCGCCCCACGCGAAGTGGTAGAGCGCGTCCATGGCCTTCGCGAACTCGTACTGCTCGAAGTGGGCGTCCACGGTCTCGATCGTGGTCGAGAGCCGCGAGAGGATCCACCGGTCGATCAGCGACGGGTCGGTCGGCAGGTCGCCTTCGAGCGTCGCGCCGCTCATGAGGGCGAACCTGGTGCCGTTCCACAGCTTGTTGCAGAAGTTGCGGGAGATCTCGGCCAGCTCGATCGAGGCGATCGAGTCCGCGCCGGGGTTGGCGTCGCGCGCGAGCATGAACCGCAGCGCGTCGGCCCCGTACTGGTCGACCACTTCGAGCGGGTCGATGCCGTTGCCCGAGGACTTCGACATCTTCTTGCCGTGCTTGTCGCGGATGAGGCCGTGCAGGAACACCTCGGTGAAAGGCGCCTTGCCCATCGCGTAGGTCCCGAACATCATCATCCGCACCACCCAGAAGAAGATGATGTCCCAGCCGGTGACCAGCACCGCCGTCGGATAGAACTTGTCGAGGGCCTTCGTGTCCTCAGGCCAGCCGAGCGTGGAGAACGGCCACAGCCCCGAGGAGAACCACGTGTCGAGCACGTCGGGGTCCTGGGTGTAGCCCTCCGGAGCGGTCTCGCCGGGGCCCACGCAGACCTCTTCGCCGTTCGGGCCGTACCAGATCGGGATGCGGTGGCCCCACCACAGCTGACGCGAGATGCACCAGTCGAGGAGGTTGTCCACCCACGAGAAGTAGCGCTTCTCCATCTCCGGCGGGTGGATCTTGGTCTCGCCGCCTCGCACGGCGTCGCCCGCGAGCTTCGCGAGGCGCTCGACCTTCACGAACCACTGCTTCGACAGCCGCGGCTCCACGGTGGTGTCGCAGCGCTCGCAGTGGCCCACCGCGTGCATGTACGGGCGCTTCTCGGCGGTGATGCGGCCTTCGGCCCGCAGCGCGGCGGCGATCGCCGAGCGGGCCTCGAAACGGTCGAGCCCCTGGAACGGGCCGTGCGCGGTGATCGTGCCGCGCTCATCCATGATGAGGATCGACTCCAGGCCGTGCCGCTGGCCGATCGCGAAGTCGTTCGGGTCGTGCGCCGGGGTCACCTTCACCGCGCCGGTCCCGAACTCGGGGTCGACATGGGCATCGGCGACCACCGGGATGCGGCGGCCGGTGAACGGCAGTTCGACGGTCTTGCCGAGCAGGTGCCGGTAGCGCTCGTCGTCGGGGTGGACAGCCACGGCGGTGTCGCCGAGCATCGTCTCCAGCCGGGTCGTGGCCACCACGATCGACTCCTCGCCGTCGCCGTAGCGCATCGACACGAGCTCGCCCGCGTCGTCCTGGTGCTCGACCTCGATGTCCGAGAGCGCGGTCATGCACCTCGGGCACCAGTTGATGATGCGCTCGGCGCGGTAGATCATGCCGTCGTCGTACATGCGCTTGAACATCGTCTGCACAGCGGCCGAGAGCCCGTCGTCGAGCGTGAACCGCTCGCGGTCCCAGTCGACGCCGTCGCCGATCTTCTTCATCTGCGAGGTGATGCGCTCGTGGTAGACGTCCTTCCACTCCCACACCTTGTCCACGAACGCATCGCGGCCCAGGTCGTGGCGGGACAGGCCCTCCTTGTCGGCGAGCTGGCGCTCCACCACGTTCTGCGTCGAGATCCCGGCGTGGTCGGTACCCGGCAGGAACAGGGCCTCCTTGCCCCGCATGCGCTCACGCCGCACGAGCGTGTCGATCAGCGTGTGGTCGAGGGCATGCCCCAGGTGCAGCTGGCCGGTCACGTTCGGCGGCGGGATCACGATCGCGTAGGGGTCGCGGTCCGAATCGTCGGCAGCCTTGAAACGACCGTCGGCTACCCACTTGTCGTAGCGTCGCGCCTCTACCTCTACGGGCGCGTACGTCTTCGGCAAGTGGGCGGCCAGGTCCGGTGTCTGCTTAGCTGCGTCTGTCACACGACAAGTGTAAAGAGCACGCGTGCTCGTTCGCGAAGCGGTTTACGCAGTGTCGTCCAGAACCCTCCGGGCGGCTGAGGCCACGTCGGTCTCGCCTTTCGCGACGGCCTCGGCCAGGGCATCGGTCACGCGGTAGCGCTGGCGCAGGGCCGCGTCGACGCGGGCGCGGATCTCGGCGGCGGCGCGGCGGCGGCGCTGGTCGGCGAGGCGGTCCTCCCCGGCGAGCCAGTCGCGGTGCTTGCCGATGGCGGCCACGAGGTCGTCGATCCCCTTGGACTCGGAGGCGATCGTGGTGCACACCGGCTGGCGCCATTCGCCCGGTTCGCGTCTGACGAGGCTCATCATGGCCTTGAGGTCGCGCACCGTGCCGTCGGCGCCGGGCCGGTCGGCCTTGTTGACCACGTAGACGTCGGCGATCTCCACCACCCCGGCCTTGACGGCCTGGATGCCGTCGCCCATGCCGGGGGCGAGCAGCAGCAGCGTGGTGTCGGCGAGGCTCGCGATCTCCACTTCGGCCTGGCCCACGCCGACGGTCTCGACTATGACCACGTCGAAGCCGAGGCCTTCGAGCAGGCGCACGGCCGCGCCGGTGGTGGCCGCGAGGCCGCCGAGGTGGCCTCGGGTGGCGATGGAGCGGATGTAGACGCCGTCGTCGAGGGCGTGGTCGGCCATGCGGACGCGGTCGCCGAGGATCGCGCCGCCGGTGAACGGACTGGACGGGTCGACGGCGAGGACCCCGACGCGCAGGCCCTGCTCGCGCCAGGCCCCGATGAGGGCCGAGACGAGCGTGGACTTGCCGACGCCGGGCGAGCCGGTGACGCCCACGACCGTGGCGTCGCCGCCCTTGACGAGGCGGGCGAGCTCGGCCGCGCCCTCGTACTGGTTCTCGACGATCGTGACGAGGCGGGCGGTGGCCCGGCGGTCTCCCGCGCGGGCCGCCTCCACGAGCTGCTGGAGCCCCATCAGGCTCCCTTGAGCACGATGGCGTCGCCTTGGCCGCCGCCGCCGCACAGGCCCGCGGCGCCGAGCTGCCCAGGGGCGAGCTGGCGGGCGAGGGTCTGGGCGAGGCGGGCGCCGGACGCGCCGATCGGGTGGCCGAGGGCGATCGCGCCGCCGTCGGGGTTGACGCGGTCGAGGTCCACGCCGAGGGTCTCGGCGGAGGCGAGCACGACCGCGGCGAAGGCCTCGTTCATCTCGACCACGTCGAGGTCGGCGGCACTGACCCCGGCGAGGCCGAGGGCCTTGGCGATGGCGTTGGCGGGCTGGTCGAGCAGCGAGTTGTCGGGTCCGGCCACAGTGGCGTACGCGAGGATCTCGGCGGTCCAGGCCCAGCCGTTGGCGATCGCGGTGGACTTGCGGCACAGGACGAGTGCGCTCGCGCCGTCGGAGATCTGGGAGGCGGTGGCGGCGGTGATGGTGCCGTTCTCGGTGAACGCGGGGCGCAGCGAGGCGAGCTTCTCGGGGGTCGACTCGGGACGGACGCCTTCGTCGGCGTCGACCAGGCCCTTGCGGGTCTCGACCGGGGTGATCTCCTCGGCGAGGCGCTCGGCGGCTTTGGCGGCCTTCTGGTGCGAGTCCGCGGCGAACGCGTCCTGCTGCTCGCGGGTCAGCGAGCGGCCCCCCAGGTGGCGTTCGGTGGACTCGCCCATGGAGATGCCGTCGTAGGCGTCGGTGAGGCCGTCGTGGGCGAGGTGGTCCAGGAGCACGGCGTCGCCGTACTTGAAGCCGCGGCGAGAGCCCGGGAGGAGGTGCGGGGCGCGGCTCATGGACTCCATGCCTCCGGCGACGATCACGTCGGCGGCTCCGCCGCGGAGGATCTGGTCGGCCAGGCCCACGGCGGTGAGCCCGGAGAGGCAGACCTTGTTGACCGAGAGGGAGGGGACGCCCATGGGCAGCCCGGCGGCCACGGCGGCCTGGCGGGCGGGGTTCTGTCCGGCCCCGGCGGGGAGGACCTGGCCGAGGATGACCTGGTCGACCTGGTCGGGAGTGACGCCCGCGCGTTCGATCGCGGCCCTGATCGCGGTCCCGGCCAGGTCGGTGGCGGGGATGTCGGCGAGGGCGCCGTTGAAACGCCCGATCGGCGTCCGGGCGGCGGCGAGGATGACGGTGTCGTCTGCACCCACGGTGTTGTCGTTCATGGCGGACCTCCGTTGGTCGTCTTGCTGGATACGCTCGATCGTATGACGTTCACCGAAGGAATCGGATTGCGGCGCATCGATCACGTCGGGATTGCCGTCCCCGACCTGGATGCGGCCTTGGAGTGGTACACCGGGGTGCTCGGCGGGAGGGAGACGCACCGCGAGGTCAACGAGGCGCAAGGGGTGATCGAGGCGATGGTCGCCTGGCCCGACGGCAGGGAGCAGGTCCAGCTGCTCGCGCCGCTGGGGCCGGAGTCGACGATCGCGAAGTTCATCGACGCGAAGGGGCCGGGGCTCCAGCAGCTCGCGTTCACCGTGGAGGACGTGGAGGCCGCCGCGGCGGCGCTGCGCGTGTACGGGGCGCGGGTGCTGTACGACCAGGCGCGCCCGGGCACCGCGGGGTCCAAGATCAACTTCGTGCACCCCAAGGACACCGGCGGGGTGCTGATCGAATTGGTCGAACCCGCGTAGTTCGCTTGCAGGACTCATGCCGCGGCGTGGCCGTTCACTCACGGAAGTGTCGGATAGACGACGCCGATCGGGTGAGAACGGCTTCGCCGCGACTTCGCGACGTGATTCGACTTCCGTGTCGTTTCAAGGATTTCGCCCGTTTTGCGGCTAGTGTTGCGGGTGTTTCGAGCCCCATGAACACCTGACCTTGCTGTCGACATTCCCACTCGCGTCTGCAAGTATTGGTCCATGTCGCAGCAGCCCTCCAGCAGTACCTTTTTCGACAACGACCAATCGGCGCCGGAATTCCCCGTGCAGTTGCGGGGTTACGACCGGCACCAGGTGGATGAGTACATCCAGAAGAAGACCGCCCAGTTGAAGCAGACCGAGGGTCAGCGCACTGAGGCCGAGCAGCGGATGACCGACGCACAGCGTCGCCTGCGCCAGGCCGAGCAGCGCATCCAGGGTCTGGAGCAGCGCCTCGCCGAGCAGCAGAAGCAGCTTGAAGAGAACTCGCGTCCCACGCTCTCCGGGCTCGGCACCCGGGTCGAGCAGATCCTGCGTCTCGCCGAGGAGCAGGCGAACGAGCACCGCGCCGAGGCCAAGCGCGAGACCGAGGGCATCCTGTCGGCCGCGCGCCTTGAGTCCCGCGAGATCACCGACGCGGCCCGCACCGAGGCCGGCAGCCTGAAGCAGACCGCCGAGCGCGAGGCCAACACGCTCCGCACGCAGGTCGAGCGCGAGGTCGCCGAGCTGCGCACCAACGCCCGCCGCGAATGCGAGACGCTCCGCGCCGACGCCGAACGCGAGACCAAGCAGCTGCGCACCGCGACCGGTCACGAGGTCGCCGAGCTCAAGGCCTCCGTCGAGCGCGAGGTCGCGACCCTCCGTGCCACGGCCGACCGCGAGATCACCCAGCTGCGCGCCAAGGCCGCCCGCGAGGCCGAGGAGAAGCGCGCCGAGGCCGCGAAGCTCTTCGCCGAGGCGAAGGAGAAGCGCGACAAGGACCTCCAGGCCCTCGACCTCGAACTGGCCGAGCGCAAGGAGAAGGCCGAGCGCGAGGAGTCCGAGCGCCACACCCGCGCCGTGGCCGAGACCCAGAAGCTCGTGTCCGACGCCGAGAACCGCGCCCGCGACGCCGAGGAGCGCGCCAAGACCGCCGAGACCCGCGCCGAGGACAAGCGCAGCGAGGCCGACACCTACGCCGAGGAGACCACCTCCAAGGCCAAGAAGGACGCCAACAAGCTCGTCACCGACGCCAAGGCCGAGGCCGAGCGCCTGCTCGCCAACGCCAAGGCCGACGCCGAGTCCGTCACCCAGAAGGCCGAGTCCGAGGTGGCCGACCTCACCGCCAAGCGCGACCAGGTCCAGGCCACACTGCGCAACCTGGGCGGTCTGGTCAGCGGGGCCCTGAGCGGGGCCCTCGACGGCAGCCTCGGCGACGCCGACGACAAGAAGTAGAAAACCCTGACAACGAGTAAAGGTGGCGAATCCGCGTTACCGTCGAAACCTACGACAGTGAAGAATAGTCGTCGTAGGCGTAGGTCGACGGTGGAGGAACCACAGCTTCGGCCGCGTCCCGTCACATCCGGTCCCTTGCCGGGTGAGGCGGGACGCGGCTTACGTGAGGATGAGGGTATGGCGCGTGAAGACAGACTGGGCGACGATTCGGAACTGCTGACCGGATTCAACGAGGGCGGACCCGTCGAATACGAGTTCGAGACCGCACTGCGCGGTTACGACAAGGGACAGGTCAAGCGGTTCCTCCAGCAGATGCAGTTGCAGATGGACACGCTCGCCGGTGAGCGGGCCGAGGCGGTCGCGCAGATCGACCGGCTCGTCATGCAGATCCAGCAGTTGCAGGCCCAGATCCAAGAGCTCAGGCGGCGCAGCGCCGCGGGCGACAAGGCTTCCTATCGCCATCTGGGCGTGCGCATCGAGCACATGCTGACGCTCGCCGAGGAGCAGGCCGAGGAGATCAAGGCCGGCGCCCACGCGCAGACGCAGCACCTGCACCAGCACGCCGATCAGCGGC
This sequence comes from Glycomyces sp. NPDC046736, assembly GCF_040645615.1. Taxonomy (NCBI): domain Bacteria; kingdom Bacillati; phylum Actinomycetota; class Actinomycetes; order Glycomycetales; family Glycomycetaceae; genus Glycomyces; species Glycomyces sp. NPDC046736. The sequence continues at coordinate 32,334 of NZ_JBEYYO010000020.1, forward strand.
TGCGCGAGGCCGAGGCGCAGATCGAGCAGGCCCGCAAGGACTTCGAGACCACGCTCAAGGCCCGCCGGGCCGCAGCCGAGAAGGCCGAGGCCGACCGGCGCGCCATCATCGACGCCGAGATCAACAAACGCGCCCGCGAGGCCCAGGCCCTGGTGGACCAGGCGAAGGAGCGTTCGGCGACGATGATCGCCGAGGCCGAGCAGGACGCCGAGAACAAGCGGGCCGCCGCTGACGAGCAGACCCGGCAGCTGGTCGCTCACGTCGAACGCCTGCGCGCCGAGGCGCAGCAGCTCAAGGACGACGCCACGGTCGCGTCCGAGCAGGCCGTGACCGAGGCCCGCGAGAAGGCCGACCGGATCATCGCCGAAGCCGAGGCCGAGGCCGAGCGCAAACGCGGCGAGCACGAGGCCGACCTGCGGGACCTGCGCACCGAGGCCGTCGAGAACCTCGAACGGTTCAAGCAGGAGACCGAGACGTTCGCGCAGACCGTGCGCACCGAGGCCGAGAACGAGGCCACCCGGCTGCGGGCCGAGGCCGCCGACAACGCGACCCTCGTGCGCACCGAGGCCGCCGACGAGGCCAAGCGGCTCCGCCAGGAGGCGCAGCGCCGCCTCGAAGAGGCCCAGGCCGAGGCCGAGCGGGTCACCGCCGAGACCGATGCGAAGGTCACCGCGCTCTTGGCCGAGTCCGAGCAGGCCGCCCGCGCCGAGAGGGAAGCGGCCGAGGCCGCCGCGCTGCGGCTGGCCGAGTCCACCGAGCAGGAGACGCAGCGTCTGCGCGCCGAGGCCGCCGACGCCTCCCGCAGCCAGCGCGAGGCCGCCGAGAAGGCCGCTCGCGAGTTGAACGAGTCGGCCGCGGCCGAGACCGCGAAGCTGCGCGAGGACGCCGCAGCCGAGGCCAAGCGCCTCACCGACGAGGCGGCCCGTGAGGCCGAGCGTCTGACGGCCGAGGCGGCCCAGCGCAACGAGCGCGCGACCGCCGAGGCGGCCACCGAGGCGAAGGTACTGCGCGAGAACGCCGAACTGGCGAAGGCCGAGGCGGAGGCGAAGGTCGAGAAGGCCCGCGCCGAACTCGCCGAGATCGAGGCCGAGCGCGAACGGCTCCTGGCCGAGGCCAAGGCCGAGGCGGCGAAGCTGCTCGAGAAGGCCGGCCTGGAGGCCGAGGAGGTCCGCGCCGAGCGCGACCTGTACGTGTCCGAGGCCGAGAAGAAGGCCGAGGCGGCGAAGCGTCGGGCCGAAGAGGTCTCCAAGTCCGCCAAGCAGACCGCGCGGCGCGATTCGGAGGCGATCTTGGCCACGGCCCGCGCCCAGGCGAAGAAGCTCATCGAAGAGGCCCGGGCCGCCAAGCCCGCGACCGAGGGCAACGAGTCGAAGCCGGACGCGAACGTCAACAAGCCGAGCTCGAACGGCCGCAAGCGGACGGCGCAGAACGGCGGCAAGCAGACGAACGAACCGGCGGAGAAGGTCTCCTCCTCCTAAGGCGAAACGAACGAAGGGCCCGGCGCGGTTGCGCCGGGCCTTTCGCATGCGACCCGAAGAAGCCACCACCGCCCACCCCCGCGGTCGGGCGTGTCCGAACTCGACGCCCCCGATCGCAATGATCGCGCAAGGCACCGACATATCCTCGCCCCTCGCCGACGGGACGTAAGACAAAGGGCCCGCGCCGATCGCTCGGTGCGGGCCCCTTCTTGCCTTGTTGCGGTTACTCCGTGGAGTCCTCGGCGGGCTCCTTGGGTTTTTCGGTCTTGCGCTTGGCTTCGCCGGAGCCGCCCGGGGTGGTGCCCACGATCGGGAGGCCGCCGCCGGTGGTGCGCTTCTTGTTCCACACGTCGAACAGGACCGCGGCGAGGACGACGAGGCCGAGGATGACGCTCTGCATGTCCTGGCCGACCGACAGGATCGACATGCCCTGGTTCATGACGCCCATGACCAGACCGCCGATGACGGCGCCGATGATGGTGCCGACGCCGCCGCTCATCGAGGCGCCGCCGATGAACGAGGAGGCGATCGCGTGCAGCTCGAACATGGTGCCCGCGTCGGGCGTCGCCGAGGCGAGGCGGGCGGTGAGCACCACGCCGGCGAGGCCGGAGAGCGCGCCCATGTTCACGAAGACCCAGAAGGTGGTCTGCTTGGTCTTCACGCCCGAGAGCATCGCGGCCTTCTCGTTGCCGCCGCCCGCGTAGATGTGGCGGCCGAACACGGTCCGGTTGGTCACGAACGTGTAGACGACGACCAGCACCACCAGGATGATGCCGATGATCGGCAGGCCCTTGTGGGCGGCGAGGGTCAAGGCGCCGACCGCGACGGTGGCCGTCAGCAGCACGGTCTTGATCACGAAGGCGATCGGCGAGCCGGTCGCGACACCGGTGCGGACGGCCCTGCGGCGGCCCGACACCTGGATCCACAGGATCGCGGCCACCGCGAGGGCGCCGATGACGAGCGTCGGCAGGTGGTAGCCGCCGTTCTCGTTCTGCATCCAGTAGCCCGAGCCGAGCTGGCGGAACTCGCCGGAGCGGATCGAGATCGTCTTGGACTCGAGGGCCCACAGCGTCAGGCCGCGGAAGAGCAGCATGCCGGTCAGGGTCACGATGAACGCGGGGATGCGCACGTACGCGATCCAGAAGCCCTGCCACACGCCGATCAGGGCGCCGATGCCCACGGCGACGACCACGGCCAGGTACCACGGCAGGCCCCAGCTGGAGAGGGCGATCGCCGACATCGCGCCGGTGAAGGCCAGTACCGAACCCACGGAGAGGTCGATGTGGCCGTTGACGATGACCATCATCATCCCGATCGCCAGGATCAGGATGTAGGAGTTCTGGACGATGACGTTGTTGATGTTCGCCGGCGTCAGGAAGTTCTGGTCGAGTTTGGCCACTTCCAGGAACTGGAACAGCAGCATGATGAACACCAGGGCGATGATCATGCCGTAGGCGCGCAGGTTCAGATGGCGCAGGCCGGAGAGCAGGCTCGGGCGGGATTTGGTCTGGACGGTGCTCATTGGTGTAGTTCTTCTCCCCCGGATGCGGTCTCAAGGGTCATGAGTCGCATCAGTTCTTCCTGTGTGGCGTTCTCGCGGTCGACCTGACCGGTGATGTGACCGGCGCTCATCGCGTAGATGCGGTCGCACATGCCGAGCAGCTCGGGCAGTTCGGAGGAGATCATGAGGACCCCCTTGCCCTGGTCGGCCAACTTCTGGATCAGCTCGTAGATCTCGTACTTGGCGCCGACGTCGATGCCTCGGGTCGGCTCGTCGAGGATCAGGAGCTCGGGATCGGTGAAGACCCACTTGCCGAGCACGATCTTCTGCTGGTTGCCGCCCGAGAGGTTCCCGGCGAGCGAGTAGACTGACGGGGCCTTGACGCCGAACTCGGTGCGCAGGCGCTCGGAGACGGAGTTGATCTGGTGCTGGTCGACCACGCCTCGCTTGGAGACCTTGCCGAGGCCGGGCAGGGTGAAGTTCTGCCGCAGGTCGTAGTCGAGGTGCAGGCCGTAGTGCTTGCGGTCCTCGGTGGCGTAGGCCAGGCCCGATTCGATGGCGTCCGGAACCGAGCCCAGGCGCAGGGTCTTGCCGTCCATGGTGGCGGTGCCGGAGATGTTCGAACCCCAGCTGCGGCCGAACAGGCTCATCGCGAACTCGGTGCGGCCGGCGCCCATCAGGCCCGCGAGGCCGACGATCTCTCCGCGGGCGACGTTGAGTCCGGCGTTGTTGACGATGACGCGTTCGCGCTGGTCGGGGTGGTGCACGGTCCAGTCGTGGACCTCGAAGAAGACCTCGCCGATCTTGGGTTCGCGCGGCGGGTACAGGTGTTCGAGGTCGCGGCCGACCATGGACTTGATGAGGCGGTCCTGGGTGACCCCGTCGGCCTCGGTGTGCAGCGTCTCGATGGTCCGGCCGTCGCGCAGCACCGTGATGGAGTCGGCGACGGAGAGGACCTCACCCAGCTTGTGGGAGATGATGATGCAGGTGACGCCTTCTTCGCGGAGGACGCGGAGCAGTTCGAGCAGGTTCTCGGAGTCGGTGTCGTTGAGCGCGGCGGTCGGCTCGTCCAGGATCAGGAGTTTCACCCGCTTGGACAGGGCCTTGGCGATCTCGACGAGCTGCTGCTTGCCGACGCCGATCTTCTCGACGAGGGTCTGCGGGTTGTCCTGGAGGCCGACCTGCGCCATGAGGCGCGCGGCCTCGGTGTTGGTCTTCTCCCAGGAGATGAAGCCGCCGGTCTTCTGCTCGTTGCCGAGGAAGATGTTCTCGGCGATCGACAGCTCCCCCACGAGCGCGAGCTCCTGGTGGATGATGACGACGCCCGAGGCTTCGGAGTCGCGGATGTTGCGGAATCGGGCGGGCTCGCCCTCGAACTCGATCTCGCCCTCGAAGTCGCCGTGGGCGTAGACGCCCGACAGGACTTTCATGAGGGTGGACTTGCCGGCGCCGTTCTCGCCGACGAGTGCGTGGATCGTGGCCCGCTTGACCCGCATGTCGACCCCGGACAGCGCGAGCACGCCCGGGAATCGCTTCGTGATCCCCCCCATGCGGAGGATGTCTTCAGACATGACTGGTCCTATGTGGAATTGCTGGAGTGCGCTGGAGAGAGGTTCGGGGGCGTCCGGGCGGGTCGGACGCTCCCGAGTTGAAGCGATGGATTCCGGGGGAACCGGGTCCACGGCGATGCCTGAGGACCTCGTGGGCCCTCACGCGCCTCCTTAGAGGTCGGCCTCGTCGATGTAGCCGGAGTCGATGAGGAGCTCCTGGTAGTTCTCGACGGTCACGATGTGCGGGACCAGGAGGTTCGAGGGGACGACCTTGACGCCGTTGTCGTAGGACTCGGTGTCGTTGACCTCGGGCTCTTCGCCGTTGAGGATGGCGGTGACCATCTCGACGGTGACCGAGGCGAGTTCGCGGGTGTCCTTGAAGATCGTGGCGGTCTGGCGGCCCTCGATGATCATCTGGACCGAGGCGAGCTCGGCGTCCTGGCCGGAGACGGCCGGGAGGTTCTCCAGGGTGTACCCGTTGCTCTCCAGCGAGGCGATGATGCCGCGGCTGATGCCGTCGTACGGCGACAGGACCGCGTGGACCTGCTCGCTGGAGTAGTGGGTGCTCAGCAGGTTGTCCATGCGGCTCTGGGCGATCTCGCCGTCCCAGCGCTCGGTGGCGACGGTGTTGATGTCGACCTCGCCGGACTTCACCACGAGCTTGCCCTCGTCGATGTAGGGCTGGAGGGTCGCGACCGCGCCGTCGAAGAAGAAGAACGCGTTGTTGTCGTCGATCGAGCCGGCGAACAGCTCGATGTTGAACGGACCCTCGGCGTTGTCGATGTCGAGCGCGTCGAGGACCGACTGGGCCTGGAGCACGCCGACCTGGAAGTTGTCGAAGGTGGCGTAGTAGTCCACGTCGCCGGTCTCGCGGATCAGGCGGTCGTAGGCGATGACGGTGATGTCCTCTTCCTTCGCCTGGGCCAGCACGCCGGTGAGGGACTGGTTGTCGATCGCGCCGATCACGAGCACGTTGGCGCCCTGGGTGATCATGTTCTCGATCTGGTTGACCTGCTTGGCGACGTCGTCATCGGCGAACTGGAGGTCGGTGTCGAAACCGGCGGCCTTGAACTCCTCCACCAGGTTGTTGCCGTCGTCGATCCAACGCTCAGAGGTCTGGGTCGGCATCGCGATGCCGACCTTCTTTTTGTCGCCGCTGCCGCCCTCGCCGTCGCCGGACGCGCAGGCCGAGGCGGTGAAGGCGATGGCCGCCGCTCCGGCGGTGCCGCTGAGCAGGTGGCGTCGGTTGACGTTCATATAACGAGTACTCCTTCGTACCGGACGGCTCCGGTGCACGACCGATGTCGCCCTGGGGTCAAGACGGATTCGATAGTTCAACGTTTTTCCACAAGCGTCAACAGCGGATGGGTCTCGTGTCCGAATCGTTGCCTTTCAAGTTCCCCGAAATCCGACACTCGGCCCGCCCGCGGCACAACGGGCACCGCGCTCCCACCGAAAATTGACCGTGCGTACCGAACTGGTCACCAGTTCGTGCCACACCCCTATGGCCGACTACCGCTCGACCGATCGGATGGGTTAGCCTCACATTTAGTGCCAAATCACGACACCGACCCGAGGACCCCCGAAGGAGGTGAGGATGTCGAGCACCCAGACCGTCGGACCCGCCGCCGTGGACCGTTTACTGCACCGGGACACGGTGTGCAGCGTTTTCAGCGGCACCGTCGCCGCGGGCCCGACCGACCTCCTGTGCGTCACCGTCGCGCATGAGCGGGTCGACGGCTCCCGCCGCGAAGTATTCCTCGAATGGGCCGCGAAGCTCACCGGACTCGCCGCCCACCCCCATCTCTCCCCTTGCACCGCAGTCGGACTCACTGAGAACGGACGCCCCTACCTGGCCGTGGGAACCGCCAGGCGCTCCCTCGCCGACCACCTCGCCGAGCAGGGGCCCATGCCCCCCGGGCAGGTCCGCGCGCTCGGCGTGGCCCTCAGCGACGCCGTCGCGGTGTACCACCGCGCCGGGCTCATCCACGGCGCGATCCAGCCCGCGCACATCCTCGTCGGCACCGGGCACCACCTCAAGCTCACCGCGTACGACGTGACCGCGCCGGTCCTGGCCGCGCCGCTGCCGCCCTCGCCGTACACGGCCCCTGAGCACCTCGACGCGGCCGTCGCGGGCGAAGTCGCGGCCAGCCCCTCCGGGGACGTCTACGCGCTCGCCACGGTGCTCTACGCGGCCCTGGGCGGGCGGCTCCCGTGGGTCAGGCACGCCCGCGAGGACGCCGCGGACCCGCTCCTGCGCGCCGCGCCCGTGCCGCACATACCCGGCGTGGACACCGAACTGACCGACCTGATCGGCGCGGCCCTGCGCCCCGACCCCCGGCGCCGCCCCACCGCCGAGGTCTTCCGCGAGCACCTCGCCAGGGTGCCGCTGGCCGGGCCGGTCGCACCGGGACGGCGCACCGACTCCGTGGCCCCGGGACTCCTCCCCCGGCGCGGCCTGCGCCCGGTGACCGTGGCCGTCTCGACCGAGCTCGCGCCGTACCGGCCCGGACCCGAGCGAGTCGGCCTGCGGCCCAGGCTGCGGTCGATCGCGACCGCCATCGCCGGCGTCGCGCTCACCGGCGCGCTGCTCGGTGGAGCGGCCCTGGCGACGTACGCGGCCACGAACCCGGAGAGCACCGGGACGGTGTGCACCGACCCGGCCGTGCTCGGGGTGCGGATCGGCGAGCACCTCGAAGACGGCGACATCGTCGACAGCTGGTGCGCCGACGACGGCGACTACGTCGCGGCCACGATCCTGTTCCCCGGAGGTTCGGGAGGGGACGGCGACGGCGGCACCGAGCGGCGCGTGTGGCACATCGAGGGCGAGACCCTGGTGCCGGTCACCGAATGCGAGGGCGCCGATCTGCCTGCGAGCATCGCGAAGTTCCTCGACTGCGCTTAAGAATTAGACGAACCCGCGGCGACAGCGGTCGCCGCGGGTTCGCGCGTTTAGGTCAGTCGCGTTCGGGCTTGGGCAAGAACCCGCCGAACGAGGCAACGGTCTTGTTGGCGTAGGCGGAGGTGTCGCCGCGCTCCATCGGTCCGTCCCAAGTGGTCGGCAGCGGGGCGTGTTCGGGGAGGATACGGCCCACGATGCGGTCGAGGGCCTCCTCGGCCTTGCCGACCCAGAGGTGGCCGCCGTTCTCGATCTCGACCACTTCGGCTTGGGGGACGGCCGCGAAGCGGCGCTTGGCCTCGGGGTACTGGAGGTAGTCGTCCTTCTCGGGAATGAGCGCCAGAAGCGGGCGGTCGTCCTCGGACCAGCGCTCCAGATCCTCCTCTTTGGAGTATCGCAGCGGCGGGGAGAGGAGCACCGCGCCCTCGACGCCCGGCTCCAGACCGTACTTCAAGGTCAGGTCGGTGCCGAAGGACCAGCCGACGATCCACACGCGGGGCAGCTCGGCGAACTCGGCGTACTCGACGGCCGCGGCGAGGTCGAAGCGCTCGCCCACGCCGTGGTCGAACGCGCCCTGCGAGGTGCCCTGCTGGGACTCGGTGCCGCGGGTGTTGAAGCGCAGCACGGCCATGTTCGCCAGCGCGGGGAGCCGCCAGGCGGCCTTGCGGAAGATGTGCGAGTCCATCATGCCGCCGTGGGTGGGCAGCGGGTGGACGCAGATGAGCGTCGCCTCGGGCGCTTGGCCTGCGGGCAGGGCGAGTTCGCCGACGAGTTCGAGCCCGTCGGCGGTGTGGAGCGTGAGCGCCTCGCGTTCGGCGGGGAGCATGCTCGCGGATCTGATGACAGCCACGCGCAAAGTATCCCCAATACCGGCCGGATGCGACACCACGTGTGGCACACCTGGCACCGAGAGCGCGGAAGTAGGCGGGCGCGGGGCGGCCATCCCTAGCCCCCGCCCACCCAGAGGGGAGAAGAAGGTACGGCCATCTTCCGGCGGGGGTACGACAGGAATCGGGCCGCGAGGCGATCATGTCACCCGAAAGCGGGAGCGAACACGAGAGCAACGCGCACTGCGGCGCGAGACGCGAGACGCGAGACGCGAGACGCGAGACGCGAGACGCGAGACGCGAGACGCGAGACGCGAGACGCGAGACGCGAGACGCGAGACGCGAG
>NZ_JBEYYO010000020.1:41030-84107 GCF_040645615.1 Glycomyces sp. NPDC046736
GACGCGAGACGCGAGACGCGAGACGCGAGACGCGAGACGCGAGACGCGAGACGCGAGACGCGAGACGCGAGACGCGAGACGCGAGACGCGAGACGCGCTTACGCCGCTGGGGCGGGCCTTCGGCCCGCCCCAGCGGCGTCGTATGCGTGCGGTCCGCGCGGGTCAGCGCCAGCGGCCCGGCTTGCGGCGGTCTCTGGCGTTCCAGCAGCCGGTGTGCCAGTGGCGGCGGTCGTCGCCGTCGCCGTGGTCGGACCAGGCGACCACGTGCGGGGTGCCTGGGGGGATCTCCATGTCGCAGCCGGGGCAGCGGTAGGCCTTCTCGGCGTTCGCGCCGGGAATGCGGCGGACCTGGACGGGACCGTCCGGGCCGTCGACGCGGCTGGCGTCCTGGGCACCGGAAGTCGGCCGCCTGGACTCGCTCTGGCGACGGTTCTTGCGCGGCATGGCTCGGGCGGTCTAGGACCGGGTGCCGTCGGGCTCGGGCGCCGCTTCGGCCGCGGCCTCGCGCGCGACCCGTTCGTTCAGTCGCCGGATGTGCTTGTTCATCCCTCGGATGAGGAAGATCGTCACGACGACGAGGAACACGGTGACGAACAGGCCGAACGGCCCGGCCATCGCCTGGTCGCGTTCCGGCCCGAACTCTTGTGCCAGGATCTCGATACCCACGGTGCAACCGTATCCGGTCGGCCCTAGCCCTCGTTCAGCGCCGGGAGCCTCCAGTCGACCGGCTCACCGCCCTGCTCGACCAGCAGCGCGTTGGCGCGGCTGAACGGCTTGGAGCCGAAGAACCCGCGGCGGGCGCTCAGCGGCGACGGGTGCGCCGACTCGATCGAGGGGATCGGGCCGAGGAGGTCCTTGAGCTTGCGCGCGTCGGCACCCCACAGGATCGCCACGGAAGCGCCGCCGCGTTCGGCGAGCGCGCGGATGGCCTGTTCGGTGACGGTCTCCCAGCCCTTGCCGCGGTGCGAGGCCGGGGTGCCGGGGGCCACGGAGAGGGACCGGTTGAGCAGGAGCACGCCTTGGGAGGACCAGGGGGTGAGGTCGCCGTTGGCCGGGAGCGGGAAGCCGAGGTCGTCGCGGTACTCGTTGAAGATGTTGACCAGGCTCTTGGGCAGGGGGCGCACGTCGGGTGCGACGGCGAAGGACAGGCCGATGGCGTGCCCGGGGGTGGGGTAGGGGTCCTGTCCGACGATGATGACCTTGACGTCGTCGAAGGGTTGCTGGAAAGCGCGGAGGATGTGCTCGGCGGCGGGCAGGTAGGTGCGCCCGGCGGCGACCTCGGCGCGCAGGAACTCGCCCATCTTGGCGACGTCGTCGGCCACGGGGGCGAGGGCCTTGGCCCAGCCGGGTTCCATCAGTTCATCGAGTGTCTTCTGCATGCCTCAGATGCTAGGACCCTGCACCGACACGAAGTAGCCCGCATCGCGCAGCGCCGCAACGATTTCGGTCGCGTGTTCGGAACCGCGGGTCTCGATGGAGAGGTCCACGGAGACCTCGCCGACCGACAATCGCGGGTCGGAGCGCTGGTGGTGGACGTCGACGATGTTGCCGCCGTAGGCGCCCACGAGCTGGAGCACCGAGGCGAGGGCGCCGGGGCGGTCGGCGCAGCGCAGGTTCGCGTGCATGAATCGCCCCGAAGCCCCGAGGCCGTGTTCGATGAGCCGCATGAGCAGCAGCGGGTCGATGTTGCCGCCGGAGAGGACCGCGACGGCGGGCCCTTCGAAGGCCACCGAGTAGTTCAGGAGCGCGGCGTAGGCGGTGGCTCCGGCGGGTTCGACCACGAGCTTGTTGCGTTCGAGGAGGGACAGGAGCGCACGGCTGATGTCCTCTTCGGTGACCGTGACGATCTCGTCGACGAGGGAGGCCACGTGCGCGAAGGGCACGTCGCCGGGGCGGCCGACGGCGATCCCGTCGGCGATGGTCTGCATCTTGTCGAGCTTCAGCGGCCGCCCGGCGGCGAGGGACTGCTGGTAGGAGGCCGCGCCTTCGGCCTGGACGCCGACGATGCGGATCGAGGGCTTGAGCTGCTTGGCGGCCGCGGCGATCCCGGCGATGAGCCCGCCGCCGCCGACCGAGGTGATGATCGTGGCGGTCTCGGGGAGCTGGTCGAGGATCTCCAGGGCGATGGTGCCTTGACCTGCGACGATGTCGCGGTGGTCGAAGGGGTGGATGAGGATCGCGCCGGTCTCGGCGGCGAAGCGGTGCGCCGATTCGAGCGCGTCGTCCACGGTGTGGCCGCCGAGGATGACCTCGGCGCCGTAGCCCTTGGTGGCCGCGACCTTCGGCAGCGGCGCCGATTCGGGCATGAAGACTGTGGAGCGGATGCCGAGGGTCGAGGCGGCGAGCGCGACCCCTTGGGCGTGGTTCCCGGCCGAGGCGGCCACGACGCCGTTGGCGCGTTCGGCCTCGCTCAGGCGCGAGACCCTCATGTAGGCGCCGCGGATCTTGAACGATCCGGCCCGTTGGAGGTTCTCGCATTTGAGGTGGACGCCGTCGAGCACGGGGTCGCGCGAGGGTTCGAGGGGGGTGCGGCGCACGACCCCGTCGAGTTCGGCCGCGGCTTCGCGGACGTCGGAAAGTGTCACCAGCTCCGTCACGCCTCGATCGTAGTGCCCGGTGCCCAGGGGCCGCCCGGGCGCACTCGTGCGCATTCGCGGGGGCTGAGTGGAGGCATGTCGCGCAATGGGATGAAAGCGGTTACTGTCGACCGTTTCGTCGACCTTGAACCCCGCTGGGCGGCACGAATTCGACTCCGAAACCGCAGGTGGCACCTAGTGTGAACCGGCGTTCACCTCATGCGACAGGGGGTGACCCCCGTTACCCAGTGGGACCGGAAGGATTAAGCTACGAACAGTCATCTCTTTACCGTGGCGAAGCCTTCGAGTCATGAATCGGCAACGACCCCTCCGCTTTCGCCGCAGCACCCGCCCGTCCCCTGAGCCCCCTGGAGTCAACGGTGACTGCTGTCACGCTGAAGAACGTCTCGAAGGTGTTCCCCGGCGAAACCCTGGCCGTGGACTCCCTGAGCATGGAAGTCAACCACGGCGAGTTCCTCGTGCTGCTCGGTCCGTCCGGCTGCGGGAAGTCCACCGTCCTGCGCATGGTCGCCGGGCTGGAGACCCCCTCGGACGGCGAGATCCTCCTCGACGGGGAGTACGCGAACGACCTGCCCCCGCGCGACCGCAACGCGGCCATGATCTTCCAGACCTTCGCGCTCTACCCGCACATGTCGGTGGGCGACAACATCGGGTTCCCGCTCAAGCTCGGCAAGAACAACAACGCCCAGTCCGTGCCCGAGGCCGTGGGCGACATGGCCGGGGCCCTCGGGATCTCCGACCTGGTCGACCGCAAGCCCAGCCAGCTCTCCGGCGGCCAGCAGCAGCGTGTGGCCATGGGCCGCGCCCTGGTGAGGCGCCCCAAGCTGTTCCTCATGGACGAGCCGCTGTCGAACCTCGACGTGGGCCTGCGCGCCGAGCTGCGCACCGAGATCTCCTCGCTGGTGCGCCGCCACGACGCCACCACCCTGTACGTCACCCACGACCAGACCGAGGCGCTCACGATGGCCGACCGCGTGGCCGTGATGCGCAAGGGCGTGCTCCAGGACGTGGGCACCCCCGACGAGGTCTACGAGCGGCCCGCGACCATGTACGTGGCGGCGTTCCTGGGCACCCCGAGGATGAACCTCCTCGAAGCGCGCGTCAACGTCTACCTCGATCGCTATGTGGCCCTTGACTTCGGCGAGCAGGAGCTGCGGCTGCCGTGGCACGACCTGCGCGGGAGGGCGGTCGCCCGGTACCACGGGGAGAACATCGTGGTCGGGATGCGGGCCGAGGCGCTCGCGCCGGTCGCCGACGGGCACCCCGGGCAGTCGATCCAGGGCCGCGTGCGGTTCTACGAGCACCACGGCCACGAGACGCTCGTGTTCCTCGACATCGGGGCCACCGCGGTGGTGCCCGACGGGATCGGCGACAAGCCCGACCTCGCGCGCGGCGGCTCCAAGCCGCGACGGCGCCTCGGCGGCCTGTTCTCCGGGTTCGGCCAGTCCCCCGTCGAACAGCGCGACACCGACACCGGGCCCATCCGCAAGCCCGCCGACCTGGTGTTCCGGCTCCCTCCGCACATCCCGGTCTCGGCCGGGCAGCCGATCACCGTGGCCGTCCACATGGACGCGCTGCACTACTTCGACAAGTACGGCAAGCGCATCGACGTCGGCTGGACGCAAAGGGCCTGACGAAGCGAAGCGCCGCGGGCCCCGAAGGACCCGCGGCGCCCGCTTCGCTTCCTAGCCGAGGAACTTCTCGGTGTCGACGATCTTGACCGAGAGCTCGGCGCCCTTCGGGGTCTTGTAGGAGACCGTGTCGCCCACCTTCGAACCCAGGATCGCCGCGCCCAGCGCCGAATCGGGGCTGTAGACGGTGAGGTCGGTGGTCGCGCCGATCTCGCGCGAGCCGAGGAGGAACTTCTCGGTGTCGTCGGGGTCGCCGTCGAAGGCGATGGTGACGACGGTGCCGATCTGGATCTCGTCGGAGTCCCTCGCCTCGCCGACCTTCGCGTTGCGCAGCAGGTCTTCGAGCTGGCGGATGCGGCCCTCCTGCTTGCCCTGCTCGTCGCGGGCCGCGTGGTAGCCACCGTTCTCCTTGAGGTCGCCCTCCTCGCGGCGGGCGTTGATCTCGGCGGCCATCACCGGACGGTGCGCGATGAGCTCGTCCAGCTCGCCCTTGAGGCGGTCGTAGGCCTCCTGGGTCAGCCAAGTGCCTTTATTAGCGTCGGTAGCCATGTTGTTCCAAATCCTCCGAATAGTGCGATCCGTGTTGTGAGGTCCTGCCTCGGTGCGAATGCGTGTGGGCGCGCCCCGGTCCCGGATAGCGAAAGGCCCGCCGACCGAAACGCGGTGCGACGGGCCGAGAGTCGATGTTCAGTCGGCCTGCCAACACCTCAGGACTTCGCCGGTATTGGGCTCGCCCTCCACCATGAGGGTGTAGGTCATCTCCAGGTGGGTGCGCTCGTCGACGGGGACGGCGACCTCGGCGTAGCCGATCTCGGCCCCGGCCAGGTCCCGCGAGCGCACGGCGCACGTGGCGCCCTCACCGGCGGGCTTGTACACCTCGAACGTGATGTCGACCTGCCCGGCGACCGAGTCGTCGTAGGCGAGCAGGCGCTCGGAGACCTCGCTCTTGCCGGAGTTGACGGTGAGCTGCCAGGCGGCGACCAGGCCCGCGGCGATCACGCCCGCCGTGAGCACGGCGGTGACCGCCGGGCGGTGGCGGCGCGGGGCGCGGCGGCGACCGTAGCGACCATCGGGAAAGGACACGCCGACCGTCTCCGGGGCGCGTTCATCCGTGGCCTGCGTCTCAGTCAAAGTGTCGCTTTCCGTTCGCGAGCAGCGGATTCACCACTGCGAGCCCGCGGTTCCGGGAAGAACCGGGAAGTAATGATTATCGAGTATCGTTGCACAGAATGCCAGAGCCGACAACCATCGCGGTGCGCGAGTCGGCCAGGCCCCCGGTCCCGCCGCAATCCGCCAGTGAGGTCGACCCACGTGACGAACCCAGACAACCTGCGCCTGATGTGCGTCCACGCGCATCCCGACGACGAGTCCAGCAAAGGCGCGGGCATGATGGCCCGCTATGTGCGCGAGGGCATCGAGGTCCTCGTCGTCACCTGCACCGGCGGTGAACGCGGCGACGTGCTCAACCCCAAGATGGACCGCCCCGAGATCCAGGAGAACCTCCCGCGCGTGCGCAGCGAGGAGATGGCCCGCGCCCGCGAGATCCTCGGCGTCGACCAGCACTGGCTCGGCTTCATCGACTCAGGGCTGCCCGACGGGTGGCTGCCCGAGTCGGGGATCGCCCTGCCCGAGGACGCGTTCTACGAGGTGCCCACCGAAGAGGCCGCCGCGCCGCTGGTGGAGATCATGCGCTCCTTCCGCCCGCACGTGGTGACCACGTACGACGAGGAGGGCGGCTACCCGCACCCCGACCACGTCAAGACCCACGAGGTCTCCGTCGCGGCCTTCGACGCCGCGGGCGACCCCGAGCGCTACCCCGGGCTCGGCGAGCCGTGGCAGCCGCTCAAGCTCTACTACAACCACGGCTTCGGCAAGGCCCGCATCGAGGCGCTGCACTACGCGATGATCGACGCCGGGCTCGAATCGCCGTACAAGGAGTGGATGGACGCGGGAGACTGGACGCGCGACAAGAGCGAGCGCGTCACCACCCGCGTCGAGTGCGCCGAGTACTTCGAGATCCGCGACCAGGCCCTCAAGGCCCACGCGACCCAGGTCGACCCCGACGGGTTCTGGTTCGCCGTGCCGCGCGAGATCCAAGAGAAGGCCTGGCCCACCGAGGACTACGAACTCGTGGAGTCGCGCGTCGAGACGCGGCTGCCCGAGGACGACTTGTTCGCCGGGCTCCGGTAACGCGAGTCCCAAGGGCCACAACCGACTCAAGCAGCACTCGTTCCACTCGCGACGGCCTCGGCGACGCCGGATCGTCTCAGTTCGCGCACCCTGAGTGAGGCGCGAACTGTCGGGCTCCCGACACCACCGTGTATTTCTCCGGAAAGTGCGGGAACCTTGCTGCAAGCGCGCTCCCGCGGGATACCGTGCCGGGATGACCGGGCCGCTCCCGACCCGGGGCACACGCGGAGGCGGGCGCTGAACGGAGGTGGACCACATGGTGAGTCGCGAAACTCAGGCGGCGCGGACGAAGTCGTTCGTCGGCAGTCTCCTCGTCGCCACGCCCACGTTGCAGGATCCCAACTTCGACCGCACGGTCGTCATCGGCGTCGGCCACGAATCGGACGGAGTGCTCGGCGTGGTCCTCAACCGCGCCACCGAACGGCAGGTGGGCCACTACCTCGACCAGTGGGCCGAGCTCGCCGGCGACCCGGCCGTGCTCTTCGAGGGCGGTCCGGTGCAGCCGGACGCCGCGATCGGGCTGGGCTGGCGCAAGGCGGACGCGCCGTTCTCCGAAGCGTTCCGGCCCGTCCTCGGGCGCCTGGGCACGCTCGACCTCTCGCGGGACCCCGACGAGGTCGCGCCGCTCCTGGAAGGCATGCGGGTGTTCACCGGGTACGCCGGATGGTCGCCGGGCCAATTGGAGTCGGAGATCGAGGCGGGCGCGTGGATGGTCTTCGACGCCCTTCCCGCAGACCCGTTCTCGGCCACCCCTGAGGAGCTGTGGGGCATGGTGTGGAAGCGGCAGGGCGGGATGCTCTCGGCCGTGGCGCACTACCCGGCCGACCCGATCTTGAACTGAAGTCCTCACGCGCCCGGCCGCCAGGCCATGAGGATGATCACGGCCGTGTAGAACACGAGGTTGAGACCGGAGAGCGCGAGCAGTCGACCGCGGTGCTGTTCGAGCATCTCGCCGTCCATGACCCCGTGCGCGTCCTGGAGTTCCTTGCCGGTGCGGGCCAGTACCCCTGGGATGACGGCAGTGCCGTTGACCACGGCCACCACGTAGAGGGTGGTGGCGATGACGACCCACGCGTCGGCGAACGAGTAGCGCTCGCTCGTGACCGTGGTGAGGACCCCGAACAGGGCCGCCACCAGCGTGAGCGCGTTGAAGGCCATGCAGCGGCGGCCCGCCTGGTGGACCCGGTCGCCATCCCGCTCGCGCAGGGCGCGCTCGCCGAGCCAGGGCATGAGCATGGCCGGGCCGACGGTGATCACCGCCAGCAGCACGTGCAGGACCGACAACAGAGTGTGCATACGGCGAGTTTACGGACAAACAGGACGATGATCCCGGGAATCGGGTTACGCGGTCAGCAGTGACTCGGCGGCCAGGGTGCGAGCGTAGAGGACGCGGCGGCCCACGCGGTGGCGCGAGACCAGCCCGGCCCGGTGCAGGAGCCCGAGCTGCTGGGAGACCCCGCCGGGGGTCAGGTCGCAGCGCCGGGCCAGGTCGATCGTCGCCGCGGGTTCGGCCAGCGCGGCCAGGAGCGCGGCGCGGGTCGGGCCGAGAACTCCGGCGAGACCGGCCGCGGCGGCGGGGCGGCTCGGGGACTGCCACAAGAGGCCAAGGCCACGGGGCGGGTAGCGGACGGTGGGCTGCCAGGGCGCGGCGACTACGGAGAAGACGCGTTCGCCACCGAAGACGGTGGGCACCAGCAGGAGTCCGCGGCCGCCGAGGACTTCGGCGACCTCGGCGAGGGGGTTGTCGATGCGGAGCGTCCCGGCCGGGTCCCAGGTGATCTGCGGGGCCAGGTCGGCGAAGAGCCGCTGCGCGCCGCCGTCGGCGAGCAGCCGGGAGCGGTGCAGCAGGTCCTGTTCGCAGAGGGTGCGGATGCGCGGCCACCAGGGCGCGAGCGCGGCGTCCCAGTAGCGGGCGATCTGGTCGGCGAGCTGGGCCATCCCGGCGTCGAGGTCGGCGCGGAACGCTTCGATCGCGGGCGTGGAGGGGAGCATGTCGAGGCCGGACCGGATGCGTTCGGGGGCGAGGCGGCGGGCGAGGGCCACTTCGGTGGCGAGGTCGGGGGTGGAGGTGGTGGGCGGCGGGGCCAGGAACGCGGGCAGGCCGCCGGTCGGGACCGGGACGAGGTCGTAGAGGAGTCGCAGGTCGAGGCCGTGCAGCCGGGCCGCGGCGCTGCGGGCCCAGCGGCGGTGGAGCACGTGCTCGCCGGGGGCCTTGAGGACCCGGATGCTGGCGGTGACCTCCCACAGAGGCGAGAGCGCGAAGCGGGTGTTGGCGAGATCGGCCACGGACAGCTGCAACTCGATCATGTCTTGAATTTAGCTCGGGCTGAATTCATTGTCGCCTGGATCGGGTGGGTCGGAAGCTCGGCGGATGACCACTCTCGCTTCCGTCGCCCGGTCGGACCGGCTGCGCGACAACCCGGACCTGCGGAACCTGTTCACGGCGGCCGCGGCCGCCAAGCTCGGCACCCATGTGGCCTACGTGGCGGTGCCGCTCATCGCCGTCCAGTCACTCGGCGCGGGTGCCGCGGAGGTCGGGGCGCTCGCGGCGCTGGCCACTGCCGCGCACCTGCTGTTCGGGCTGCCCGCCGGGGCCTGGATCGACCGCAGTCGCAAGCGGCCCTTGATGGTCGCCGCGGATCTGGCTCGGGCGGCGCTGCTGGTGAGCGTCCCGGTCGCGTGGTGGTTCGGGGCGTTGACGATGTGGCAGCTGTACGCGGTGGTGTTCCTCGCCGGGGTCGGGACCACGGTGTTCGACATCGCGCAGCAGTCGCTGCTCCCGGCGGTGGTCGACCGCGAGCGGATCACCGGCGCGAACGCGCGGCTCGTGGCGCTGGACTCGGGGCTGACGGTCGGCGGCCGGGGCCTGGCCGGGTTCTTGGTCTCGCTCGTCGGCGCGCCGTTCGCGGTGCTGGTCAACGCGGCGGGCTACGTGTGGTCGGCGGTGTTCGTGCGGCGAGTCGGGGCCGAACCGGCCCCGACCGGGACGCCCGGATCACTCGCGGCCGAGATCCGCGGGGGCCTGCGGCACGTGTGGGGCCGACCGGCGCTGCGGGCGCTGGCGATCGCGGGCGCGGTGAACAACTTCTCGATCCAGATGTTCCTGGCGATGCTGCCGCTGGTGTGGATCGCCTCGGGGCTTCCGGCGTACGGGCTCGGGCTCATGCTGTCGGCCGGTGGCGTGGGCATCCTTGCGGGAGCGACCTTGGCGCGGCGGTTGCGCTCGCGGCTGGGCACCGCGAACACGCTGTGGGCGGCGGGAGCGATCGCCGGTCCCCCGGCGCTGTGCCTCACGGCGGTCGGACTGGACTGGGGCACCTGGCTCGCGGCGGCCGCTTGGGTGCTGGTGGGCGCGGTGGTCGGCATGGCGAACGTGATCGGCGTCAGCCTGCGTCAGCAGGTCACCCCGGACGAGCTGCTCGGCCGCATGACCGCGGTGTTCCAATTCGTGTTCATGGGCGCAGTGGCCCTCGGAGCGGTGGCAGCAGCGCTGATCGGCGAGTTCGCCTCCCCACGAACGGCGATCGCGGTCGGAGCGATCGGCATGGCACTCCAATGGCTCATCCTGTTCGCGGCCAGGCGCTCGCTGAGCGAGCACGCGTAGCCGCGCTCGCGCGGTGGCGCGTGCCACCGCTCGACGAGCACGCGCGACGCGAGCCACTCCGCCTGTCGCGATCCGGCACGCTCGCACGCAAAACGCCGCGGGCCCCCTTTCGGGGGCCCGCGGCGTTGTTCGGTTTTGTCGTGGTGGAGCTGCAGGGAATCGAACCCTGGTCCTCCGCGGCCTCTGTGAGGCTTCTCCGGGTGCAGTCCGCTGTGCCTTTTATCGAGCCCCGCCGATCACGCGGACGAGTCGGTGGGACGGGCTCTAATCGCCGAAGATCTCAGACGACGTCCCAGCGATCAAGACGTCGGCCCAGCATCCTTAAATGATGCCGCGAACCCAGAGCGGATGCGCCCCTGGAGCGGCAACTACACCAGTCGCTTAGGCAGCGAGGGCGTAGTCAGTGCTTTTTGCGTTGGCACTTATTGGTTTCCAGCGTTGGTTTACGAGACGGCGCTGGCTTCCTCGACCCGCTTCCCTCACTTCAACATACGGAGTCGAAACCGATCAGCCCCTTGATGCGTCCCCGCCGGGGCCGAGGCCCGCGACGCGTCTGCGCGTTGAGTGAGTCTTTCACCCTGTTCAGTTGTGCTCGGTAATGCTACCCCGACACAACGACCGGGGGCCAGGCGATATTCCCTACCCGGCGCTGCCGCCGCGCTTGGCCGCGCGGCCCATGGCCTTCTCGATCTCGCGGTCGGACTCACGCTTGGCGATGGCCTGGCGCTTGTCGTAGTTCTTGCGGCCGCGCGCGAGCCCGAGCTCCATCTTGGCGTAGCCGTTCTGGAAGTACACCGAGAGCGGGACCAGCGTCAGGCCGGCCTCGTCGAGCTTGATCGCGAGCTTGGCGATCTCGCCGCGGTGCAGCAGGAGCTTGCGGATGCGCCGGGGCGGGTGGTTCGTCCACGTCCCGTAGTCGTACTCGGGGATGTGGAGGTTGTGGACGCGGGCCTCGCCGTTGTGGATCTCGGCGTAGGCGTCGACGATGTTGGCCTTGCCCTGGCGCAACGCCTTGACCTCGGTCCCCGAGAGGACCATGCCGGCCTCGTAGGTGTCCAGGATCTCGTAGTCGTGCCGGGCCTTGCGGTTGGTGGTCACGACCGAGCGCTCGGACCCCGAGTGCTTGACCTTCTCCTGCTGCTTCTTGGACACGGCCCAAGCTTAACGATCGAACACGCGTATGCGGAAGGCAATTTCGCCCGGCGCGAACTCACCGGCACAGGCAGGACGGGAGGTACCCGATCGGGTTGACGCGTTCGCCGTTGACGCGGACCTCGAAGTGGAGGTGCGGGCCGGTGCTGTCGCCGGTGCTGCCGACCGCGCCGATCGCCTCGTCGCGGTCGACGTGCTCGCCGTTGGAGACCCAGATGCTCGACTGGTGCGCGTAGCAGGAGGTGATGCCGCCGCCGTGGTTGATGCAGGTCAGCTGGCCGTAGCCGGAGTTCCAGCCGGCGTAGACCACGGTGCCGGAGTCGGCGGCGTAGATCGTCGAGCCCGAACCGGCCGCGAAGTCGGTGCCGCCGTGGAGGCGGGAGGTCCCGTATATCGGGTGGCGGCGCCAGCCGTAGTCGGAGGACTTCCAGCCGTCGACCGGGAGCACGAACCCCGAGCCGGAGCTGCCCGAGGACGAGCCGCCGGAGTTCCCGGAGTTGCCGCCCGAATTGCCGCCGGAGTTGCGGTTGTCGGCGGCGGCGCGGCGCAGTTCCTCGGCGAGGCGGTCGGACTCGGCTTCGAGGTCGTCGTACTGGGACTGGGCCTGGTCCTCGGCGCTGCGGGCGACTTCGAGGGCGGCGGCCTGGTCGGTGACGAGCTGCTGCACGGTGAGCTGCGCGGCCTGGGCCTCGGCGTAGCGGACCTCGGCGTCGGCGAGGGCCTGGGCGGCGGCGGCCTCGGCGGCGACCGCCTCGTCCTCGGCGACCGCGGCGGCGTTCTCGGCGTTGCCGGCCTCGCGGCGGGCGAGGGTGACCTCTTCGACCGCGGCGTTCTTGCCGTTCATGAGGAATTCGAGATAGGTGAGGCCGTCGACGGCCTGCTGCGGGTCGCCCGAGGCGAGGATCGCGTCCACGGTGAGCAGTTCGACCCCTTGGGCGGTGGCCGAGAACAGGGAGGCGCGGGCCTCGCGGGCCTCGTCCACGGCCTCGCGCGCGGCCTCGTACTCGGCTTCGGCGACCGCGAGGGCCTCGCGGGCGGCCTCGGCTTCCCTTTCGGCCTGGGCGGCCTGGGCGTCGGCGGCGGCCACACGGCCCTCGGCCACGTTCACCTCGTGCTCGGC
The DNA here is from genome assembly GCF_040645615.1 of Glycomyces sp. NPDC046736. NCBI lineage: Bacteria > Bacillati > Actinomycetota > Actinomycetes > Glycomycetales > Glycomycetaceae > Glycomyces > Glycomyces sp. NPDC046736. Next base: position 53,325 of record NZ_JBEYYO010000020.1, read on the forward strand.
GCCGGGGAGGAGGGCCTCGGTCTCGGCCAGCACTTGACCGGCGGCGCGGACCTCTGCCGAGGCGTCCTCGAGCTGGGCGGCCATCTCGGCCTTCTCGCGCTCGACCGCGTCCAGTTCGGATTGCGAAGCCCCGTAACCGGGACTGCTCGCGGTGCCTGCCAGGAGCAGGACCGCGAGCAGCCATCCGATTCGCCTCATAGGCCCCGAATTTAGTCCATCTGCGACGGATATTCGAGGAGTTCGCAACTTGCGCCACGAACGGGTGAGAAGAACCTTCGCTAGACCTTGATGTTGAACCGCAAGGTGATCCACGCGGTGATCGCGCTGATGACCGCCGAGATCCCGATGAGGATCGGCAACATCATCAGGACCGCCTGGGTACTGATCGGCGGCATCAGACTGAACAGACCCTCGAACTGGCCCTCGATGAGCAGGAACTTCCCGGCGATGATCACGCCGAAGGCGAGGATCGAGCCGATCACGGCGGCGAAGACCGCTTCGAGGACGAACGGGGCCTGCACGAACCAGTTCGGGGCCCCGACCAGCTTCATGATCGCCACTTCGCGGCGCCGCGAGTAGGCGGCGACCTGGATCGTGTTGGCCACCAGCAGGAGCGTCGCCGCACCCTGGACCGAGGCGATGACCAGCGTCAGCTTCTGGAGACCGCCCAGGATGTCGAAGACCTGCTGGAGGATCTCGCGCTGGTTGGTCACCTGGTAGACGCCGTCGCGCTCGGCGAACTCGGCGATGAGCTTCTTGGCGTCGTTGATGTCGTTCATCTCGACGCGCCACGCCGACGGCAGGACCTGCGCGTCGACGGAGTTGACCAGCTCGGGAGTGTCCTTGAACGTGTCCTTGAAGCGGTCGAAGGCCTCTTCCTTGGACTCGTAGACCGCCCGTTTGACGTAAGGGCTGGCCTTGAGGTCCTCGCCGATCTGGTCCGAGACGGCCTGGTCGACGTCGCGGTCGAGGTAGACCACCACTTCGAGGTTCGTCTGGTAGTACTCCTCGATCACGTCGACCTGGTTGTACAGCAGCAGGCCCGCGCCGAGCATCGTCAGCGAGACGGCCATGGTGATGATCATGGCGACGGTCATGGAGATGTTGCGCCACAGTCCGAGGAAGACCTCGGACATCACGTACTTCGCGCGCATGTGCTCTAGTTCTGCCTTCCGCTTAGCCGTAGACGCCGCGAGCCTGGTCGCGGACGATCTGGCCGTTCTCGATCTCGATGACGCGACGGCGCATCTGGTTCACGATGTTGGAGTCGTGGGTGACCATGAGGATGGTGGTACCCGTTCGGCTGATGCGGTCGAGGAGCCGCATGATCTCGATCGAGGTGTCGGGGTCGAGGTTACCGGTGGGCTCGTCGGCCAGCAGGAGCAGCGGGCGGTTGACGAACGCGCGGGCCACCGCGACGCGCTGCTGCTCGCCGCCGGAGAGCTCGTGCGGGTAGCGGTGCTCCTTGCCGCCCAGGCCCACGAGTTCGAGGACCTCGGGGACGACCCTGCGGGCGACCGAGCGCGGCTTGCCGATGACTTCGAGCGCGAACGCCACGTTCTCGGCGGCGGTGCGGTTCGGCAGCAGCCGGAAGTCCTGGAACACGCAGCCGATGCTGCGCCGGTAGGCCGGGACCTTCCAGCGGCGCAGCCGCGTCACGTCGGTGTCGCCGACGGAGATCTTGCCCTTGTCCGGGACTTCTTCGCGAAGCAGGAGCTTGATCATCGTGGACTTCCCCGCACCGGTCGGCCCGATGAAGAAGACGAACTCTCCCTTGTCGATGAAGACGTTCACGTCCTCCACCGACGGGCGGTTCGACCGGGGGTAGTGCTTGGTTACACCCTCAAGCTGAATCACGAGCCGGAGTCTATCCGCCGAATGCCGGGGCCGTTCCAGCGGCTCCAGTACAAGCGTGGCATATTCCACGGTTTCGGACCCATATGTCACGCCCGTTCGGGGGTAACGACGCGATTTCGCCCGAACGGGGGAAGCGGTCATGGTCAGGCGGCCCATGCGAGACGGCGAAGCGTCACAGGGCGGCCACGCACGGAAGCGCGACGAGCCGCCGCAGCGCCGCCCGCGGCCGCCGGAGCCCGGCGACCGCGTCGTCGAGCCGTGTCCCGCCGCCGCGGCGCTGCACGGATACCGCGCCACCGGATCGTGAGGATCTCGCGGGGGTTACGCCTGCTTCTCGCCGCTCTTGCGCCAGCGGATGCCCGCTTCCAGGAAGCCGTCGATGTTGCCGTCGTAGACGCCCTTGACGTCGGCGGTCTCGAAGCTGGTGCGCAGGTCCTTGACCATCTGGTAGGGGTGCTCGACGTAGGAGCGCATCTGGTCGCCCCACGAGGCCGTGGCCGAGCCGCGCAGCTCGTCGACCTTCGCGCGCTCCTCGTCGCGCTTGCGCTGGAGGAGCTTGGCCTTGAGGACGCCCATAGCGGTGGCCTTGTTCTGGAGCTGCGAGCGCTCGTTCTGGCACGAGACCACGATCCCGGTCGGAAGGTGGGTCAGGCGCACCGCCGAGTCGGTGGTGTTGACGCCCTGGCCGCCGGGGCCCGACGAACGGTAGACGTCCACGCGGATCTCGTCCTCGGGAATGTCCTCGATCTCGTCGGTCTGCTCCAGCGCGGGCACGACCTCGACCGCGGCGAAGCCGGTCTGGCGGCGGCCCTGGTTGTCGTACTTCGAGATGCGCACGACGCGGTGCGTGCCCTGCTCGACCGAGAGGTGCCCGTAGGCGTAAGGGCCGTTGACGGCGAACGTGGCCGAGCGGATGCCGGCCTCCTCTGCGTAGGAGATGTCGTACACCTCGGTGCCGAAGCCGTGGGCCTCGGACCAGCGCAGATACATGCGCATGAGCTGCTCGGCGAAGTCGCAGGCGTCGGCGCCGCCGGCGCCCGAGCGCACGGTCAGGACGCAGTCGCGCTCGTCGTACTCGCCCGAGAGCAGGGTGCGGACTTCGAGCTCGTCGACCGCCTTGCGGATCGAGTCGAGCTCGGCGGCGGCCTCGGCGGCCGCGCCCGGGTCGGACTCGTCGTCGGCGAGCTCGAAGAGCACCTCGACGTCGTCCATGCGCTCGTGGAGCGCGGCGAGCTTCTTGAGCTCGGCCTGCACATAGGAGAGCCGCGACGTGATCTTCTGGGCGTGATCGGAGTCGTCCCACAGCCCGGGGTCGGCGGCGGCGGCTTCAAGCTCGGACAACTCGCGCCGCAGCGCGGGGAGATCGAGCACGGCCTCGACGCTGCCGAGCGTCGCTTTCAGTTCACGGAGATCGGCGGAAACATCGACACTGGTCACAACAGATCAGGGTACGCCTGTATTCGCGCTCATACGAAACGGGACGCTGGACCTGTAAGGTCCGGCGTCCCGCTCCGTGCTTGATCGTCGTAACCCGGCTCGTCCGGGCGTTTCGTCTATCGCTTCTTCAGCCAGCTGAGGGCCGAGCGGTGGTATCCGATGGCGAATTCCATCGCGATCGCCGCGTTCGGGTCCTCGTCCGCGTAGTCCTTCGCGGCGGCACGGGCCTCTGCCAAGGCCTCCTGGTGCTGCTCGGTCGCGTCGGCGAACATCTCCTCGGCGGTGTCCTTGGAGAGGTAGTCGAGGAAGGCGGTGCGCAGCGCGACCGGGTCGCGCAGCTGGCCGATCCGGGCCGGCTCGTTGAGCCAGCGGGTGAACGCCCGCTTGCCATTGGCGCTGATCGTGTACGGCACCGAGGCTCGGGGCCCGGGCTTGCCGACGCGGACGAGTCCGCCTTCGGCCAGCGCCGGGAGTTCGCGGTAGACCTGCGAGCGCGTCATGGTCCAGTACGGACCGAGGCGACGGGTCGCCTCTGCCATGAGTTGTCCGCCGGTCATCGGTCCTTCGTGTAGCAAGCCCAGCAATGCTGCTGAGGTCGCGTTGAGTTCTTTTCCTGCCATGCCCGACAGGATGCCATGTGGAGCCGGTGATGACAAGTGGACAGCTCCAATGTGTCGATAGAGCGCGGCAATCGTCTATGGCATTGCGAGCTCGGGTTTCACTGTGAGCGTTGCGGATCGGTCGGAGCTGTGCTCGGGATTGCAACGCCTGTTCAGAGAATTCCAATCGTGTGATCCCCATCGCCCCCTTCGGAGCAGAGGACGGAGGGTTGTCTGTCGATCACGGATCATTATCGACTGTCGTGATCGATTTCAGTTGTCGGGCATGGGTGAGCCGATGAGATCGGATCCGGGGAGCTGTTGTTCGTCAGTGCCCTCTGTGGAGTTTCCGTTGGGGCCTTCCGGTTCGGACAAATCGCCCGAATCGCCCTCGGTGGCGGGGTCTTCCGTCTCGGGCGCTTGCACTGTGGTGGTCTCCTCGCCCGGGGAGGTGCTCTCGCCGTCGTCGGGTTCGGTTGTGGGCGAGGGCGACTGGGAGACTTCGGCGGTAGTGGCCTCTTCGGACGGATCGGCCATGTCGTCCTCCTTCGGGGTGTCCGTGCCCGTGAGGGCGATGACGACCGAGATCGCGGCGGCGATGAGGACGAGGGCGCACGCGACGCCGAGGACGATGAGGCCGCGGCTGCGGCGCGGGGGCGGGGCGTCGGATTCGGCGGCGAGCATCGCGCCGAGCTCGCTCTGGTCGAATTCGGCCGCGTGCGGGGTGACCGGGTCGTAGGTGAAGGTGGCCGTCGCGTCCCGTTCGCGCAGTTCGGGTTCGATGGGCGCGGTGGCTTGGCGCGAGAGGCGCGGGGCGAGGCGGCGCAGTTCGGCCGCGACGGCGTCGAGGTCGCCGCGGGCGCGCGGGTCGAGCGCGAGGAGCATCTCCACGACCTGCCACAGGTCGCGGTCGACCGCGGCGGGCTTGACGGGGATGCGGGCGAGGTGGCGTTCGACCACGTCGGTGATCGAGCCGCCCCGGTAGGCGCTGTGGCCGGTGAGGGCCTCGTAGAGGACCAGGCCGAGCGCGTAGTTGTCGACGCCGGTGCTGGCCGAGTCGCCGGAGGCCACTTCGGGGGCGATGTACTCGGGGGTGCCGTGGGAGGGCACGGTCTTGGAGGCGGCGGCGCGGGCGATGCCGAAGTCGATGAACTTAACGCCTTCGGTACCCGAGAGCATGAGGTTGCCGGGTTTGACGTCGGAGTGGCGGTAGCCGGCGCGGTGGATCGCGGCGAGGGTCTCGGCGGCGCTGGCGCAGCGCAGGGCGGCCTCGGCGGCGGGCAGGGGCCCGTGGACGCGGAGGTGTTCGCGCAAGTCGAGGCCGTCGATGTACTCCAGGATCACCGCGCACACGTCGTCAGTGACGATGAAGTCCTTGACCGAGACCACGCCGGGGTGGTCGATGGTGCGCAGGATGCCGGCCTCGGCGCCGAAGCTGTCGAAGATCTCGGTCTCGCCGCGCAGTTCGGGCCGCAGGACCTTGACGGCCACGCGCTCGCCGGTGACCTGGTCGAGCCCGCGCCATACGACGCCGACCGCGCCGCGGGCGATTTCCTGTTCGAGGACGTATCGGTCGGCCAGGACGTTCTGCATGGCTGCTCCCGAGATGGGTGGAAGGGCGGGTGGTCGCGAAGTCGGCCGAATCAACTGTAAAGGCGGCGTCCTCGCAGCTCAGCGGCGGGTTGGGAGGGTGGCACGAACTGGGGACACAGGTCGGGGGGCCGAGGGCGCTTCGACGGTCGCGTGCTGTGAGTGGCGGGCCACTACACTTGCGCCCATGTCCCTCGAACGGCCAAGCTTTGAACAGACAGGCGAAACCCGGTGCCGGGTCGGCGGTGGTCGCCGGTGACCGAACTTCGTTGGCGCTACGGCGCCGCCACCGACGTGGGCAAAGTCCGCGATCTCAATGAGGACTCCCATCTCGCGTCGCGGCGGCTGCTCGCGGTGGCCGACGGCGTGGGCGGCGCGGCCGCCGGCGAGGTCGCCAGCGGTGTCACGATCGCGGAGGTGACGCGGCTGGCCCGCCGCTCCCCCGTGGAGGCCCCCACCGAGCTCGGCGAGGTGGTCGAGTCCGCTCGCGACCGCATCCGGGCGGCGGTGGCCGAGAACCCCGAGTCCGAGGGCATGGCGACCACGCTCACGGGCCTGTGGCTCGGCGACGACGCGGTCGACATCGTCCACATCGGAGACTCGCGGGCGTACCAGGTGCGCGGCGAGGACTTCGTCCAAGTGACCGTTGACGACTCGTACGTGCAGCACCTCGTCGACGAAGGCGCGATCACTCCCGAGGAGGCCCACGACCACCCCTACAAGTCGGTGGTCACTCGGGTGCTCCAGGCCAATCCGGCCCCCGCGCACTTCGAGACCCGGCCCGCGCAGCTGGGCGACCGGTACATGCTGTGCTCGGACGGGTTGAGCGACGTGGTCGACGACGGGGTCATCGAGAACGTGCTGCGCGACTTCGCCGATCCCCAAGCGGCCGCTGACGAGTTGGTGCGCCTCGCGCTCGAAGGCGGGGGCCCCGACAACGTGACGGTGGTCGTGGGCGACGTGTCCGAGCAGCGCGGGCCCAGGCGGTGGCCGTGGATCGTGGGCGCGGCGGCGGCCCTGGTGATCGCGGCGGCACTCGTGCTGGCCCTGGTGCTCTGGAACTGATTCCCCCTCTTTACTCGTCCCCCATCGACTTTTCCTCTCAGACGGCGATGCCGTTGAAGGCCGCTTCGGTGCGGGCGGTGTAGTCGAAGAACGCGGCGTCGTCGGCGGTCACGTTCGCCAAGTGGCCGTGGAGTTCGTAGCCGATGATGCCCACCAGGCGGTTCCACGCGAGGATGAGCCTGGCGGTCTCCTCGACGCTGAACTCCATGCCCTCCAACATGACCCGCATCTCCGGTGTGATCGCCGAGGCGTCGCAGGCCGGGCCCGGCGGGGGGCTGAGGTCGCCTGAGCGTTTCGCGTCGGCGGTGATGCGCGCCAAGGTGAGCGGCATCCGCCCGGCCACTTCGGCGGTGATGTGCGGCGCGGCGTAGCCGGGGACCGGGGTGCCGAACAGCAGCGCGTACTCGTGGCGGTTGGCCAGCGACCACTCGCGGGTGGCCCGCCAGACCGCGAGCCACCGCTCGATCGGGGCCCGGCCGGGGTCGTCGGCGCCTTCGGCGGCCTCGCCGATCTCGGTGTAGGACTCCACCAGCAGAGCCGTGAGCAGGTCGTCCCGGCTCGCGAAGTAGCGGTAGATCGCCGAGGAGGCCATGCCGAGCTCACGCGCGACCGAACGCAGGGACAGGCCCGCGGCCCCAGCCTCGCCGAGCTGGCGGCGGGCCGTCGAAAGGATCTCCCTGGTCAGCTCGATGCGGGCGCGGGCTCGGGCGGTGCGCGGTGCGTTCATCGAGACAGTTTAACAAAAACGAGAGCACTGCTCTTGCTTCGACGAGGCGAGTGTGTAATCATTGTTCTCAACAGAGAGCACTGCTCTCGCAATGTACCCCTGAGGAGATCCCATGTCACCTGCCCAAGCCGCTCCCGACCCTCGTGCCCGTATGGGCGCCATCGCATTCGCGCTCGCCGGCGTGCTGTTCGTCGTCTACGAGGCCGCCGCCCCGCGCGCCGACCAGACCACCCTCGTAGGGGCCGAGTCCTGGACCACCGTCGGCTGGTCGGTCGCCCACATCGCCGCGATCGTGGCGCTCATCCTGATCCCGCTCGGCTACGGCGCGCTCCGAGGGTTCTTCGAAGGCACGCGAAACGAGAAGACCGCGTTCCTGGCCGCCACCACCGGCTACATCGGATCGGGCCTGACGATCTCGTACTACGGCGCCGAGGTCTACGGCCTCAAGGCGATCGGGGAGCGGGCCGTGGCCGACGGGGACGCGTCCATGACTGAGGTGGGCGAGGCGTTCCGCATGGACCCGACCGCGATGACCGTGTTCGCGATCGGCTTGGCGCTCATCGCGATCGCCGCGGTCCTCGCCGCCGTCGCGGTGTGGCGCTCGGGAACCCTGAACCGCTGGAGCGCCGTCCCGCTCGCGGTGCTCCTGGTGACGATGCTGCCGCAGTACTTCCTGCCGCACTCGGCCCGGATCGCCTGGGGCGCACTGGTCACCGTGGCCGCGCTGTGGCTCGCGGCCGAACTGTGGAAGGCCGCGAAGCCTTCGGTCCAGGAAGCCGAACTTCAGAACGCTTGAGACGCAACGCGACGGCCCCGCGATCACTCGATCGCGGGGCCGTCGCGTTCGTTCGTCCAGGTGGTGTTTGCGAGCTCGCGGCGAGTCGGTATCGGAGTCCATTCGTTCGCTCGGGAGACGGAAGGCCTTCCCGATACCGGTGTTGTATCGGGAAGGCCGACAACGAAGCGAGCGGGCGAATGGGCCCGATAGCGGCCGGCGGGGGCTCGCAAACACCGCCTAGGCGGAGAGGGCGATCCCGTCGAGGATGTCGTGCTCGGAGATGAGCACCGACTCGATCCCGCTGCGCTCCATGATGGTCCGCAGTACCAGAGCGCCGCCCACGATCACGTCGGCACGGCCCGGGTGCATCACCGGGATCGCCAGCCGCGAGGCGTGGTCGGCGGCCGCGAGGTCAGCGGCGACCTCGGCGACCTCGGCGTAGGTCAGGCGGGTGCCGTCGATCGCGTCCGGGTCGTAGGCCTTGAGGCCCAAGGCGATCGCCGCGATCGTGGTGGCCGTGCCCGCCACCGCGACGAGCTCGGAGGCTTCGCGGCCGGAGTCGGCGACCTTGAGCGCCTTGTCGGCGACCGCGGTGATGTCGGCGACCGCTGCATCCAATTCGGACTGACGTGGTGGGTCGCTGCGGAGGTGGCGCTCGGTCATGCGCACGCAGCCGACGTCCACCGAGATCGCGGCCAGGACCTCGCCCGCGGTGCCGCGCACGAACTCGGTCGAGCCGCCGCCGATGTCGACCAGGAGGCGCTGGCCGTCGAGCTCGGGCAGCGTCGCGGCCGCGCCGGTGAAGGACAGGCGGGCCTCCTCGTCGCCGGAGATGACCTCGGGGGCCTGGCCGAGGACCGATGCGACCATCGCGGAGAACTCGGTGGCGTTGGCCGCGTCGCGGCTCGCCGAAGTGGCGACCATGCGGATCGCCTCGGCGCCCAGCTCGCGGATCTGGGCGGTGTAGTCGGCCAGCGCGGCGCGGGTGCGTTCGAGGGCGGCCTCGGAAAGGCGGCCGGTCTGGTCCACGCCTTCGCCCAGGCGCACGACCTCCATGCGGCGCACCAGGTCGTGGAGGCGGCCTTCGGCGTCGAGGTCGGCGATGAGCAGGCGGATCGAGTTGGTGCCGCAGTCGATTCCGGCCACGCGTCGGGTGCTCATCGGGCCTGCTCCCGGGCGCTCGCGCAGCTGCCGTTCGCCCACCATTCGGGGAGGGCGTCGATGGCCTCGTCGCCGAAGGGGTCCACGCCGGGGCCTGCGGCGAGGGCGTGGCCCACGAGGGCGTGGAGGCATTTGACGCGGTCGGGCAGGCCTCCGGCGGAGACGCCGTCGATCTCGGGGACCTCGCCGAGCTTGGCGCGGCGGGCGAGGTAGTCCTCGTGGGCGCGGCGGTGCTGCGCGGCGAGTTCGGGGTCGGCGGCGAGACGCTCGTTCATGTCCTTCATGACCCCGCCGCCTTCGAGCCTGCCGATGGCCGAAGCGGCCTTGGGGCAGGTGAGGTAGTAGGTGGTCGGGAAGGGGCTGCCGTCGGGCAGGCGCGGCTCGGTCTCGATCACGGCGGGCTGGCCGCACGGGCAGCGCCAGGCCACGGCGTGCGCGCCGCGGATGGGGCGGCCGAGCTGGGCGGCGACGGCGGCCGCGTCGGCCTCGGTCACCGGTTCGGGGCTCTGGGGCCAGGCTTCGGGCTTCACAGGGCGGCCCTCTTCGGCTTCACGCGTCTACTCCTCGGTGTCCTGGTCGAGCTGGTCGGCGTCTTCAAAGGTAGCGGCCAGCTCGTCGTACCAGGGGAGGTCGACCTGCTCGGCGTCGTCCGCGCCACCGGTGTGCCTGGGGTCGTCCTCGTCGATGACGATCACGAGGTCCTCGCCGGGGGCCACGAGGAGGAGGCTGGAGCGGATCTGGGCCTCGACGTAGGCCGGGTCGTCCCACTTGAGGCGCTCGGCTTCGAGGGCCTCGATGCGCTCGGACTGCTCGGACTGCTCGGCTTCGAGGCGGTTGATCTCGACGCGCTGCTCGACATAGGTGCGCAGGGGGTAGGCGTAGGCGAGGGCCAGCGCGGAGAGGACGAGGGCGAGGACGGCGGCGCGGCGGGAGACCTTGCGGGCCGGGCGGTAGCGCACGCGTTTGACCTCGGCGCGGGCGGCGGTGCCGGTGGTGCGGCGGGCCGTGCGGGTGCGGCCGGGTCCGGTGGATCGCCCTCCGGGGCGGCTTGGTCGGCGGCTCGCGTTCACTGGGTCAGCCTAGTCGATCGGGGCGCGGCGAGGCCCCCGCGCCGGAGCACGGGGGCCTCGGAAGCGTGCTTTTACTTCCCGAACTTCGGGAAGGCCGAAGCACCGGCGTAGCGCGCGGCGTCGCCGAGGTCTTCCTCGATGCGCAGGAGCTGGTTGTACTTGGCGACGCGGTCCGAGCGGGCCGGGGCGCCGGACTTGATCTGGCCGCAGGCCAGGGCCACGGCGAGGTCGGCGATGGTGGTGTCCTCGGTCTCGCCGGAGCGGTGGCTCATCATGCAGCCGAAGCCGGCGCGGTGGGCCAGGTCGACGGCGTCGATGGTCTCGGTCAGCGTGCCGATCTGGTTGACCTTGACCAGCAGGCCGTTGGCGGCCTTCTCGTCGATGCCGCGGCGCAGGCGCTCGGGGTTGGTCACGAACAGGTCGTCGCCGACGATCTGGAGGCGCGAGCCGACGGCCTCGGTGAGCGCGGACCAGCCGGCCCAGTCGTCCTCGGCGAGGGGGTCCTCGATGGAGACGAACGGGAAGGCGGCTATGAGCTCCTCGTAGTAGGCGCTCATCTCCTCGCCGGTCTTCTTCTGGCCCTCGAAGAGGTAGGCGCCGTCGGTGAAGAACTCGGTGGCGGCCGCGTCCATCGCGAAGGCGATGTCGGTGCCGAGCTTGAAGCCGGCCTTCTCGATCGCCACGGAGATGAGGTCGAGCGCGGCGCGGTTGGAGTCGAGGTTGGGGGCGAAGCCGCCCTCGTCGCCGAGCCCGGTGGACAGGCCGCGCTCCTTGAGCACGGACTTGAGCGAGTGATAGGCCTCCGCGCCCCAGCGCAGGGCCTCCTTGAAGGTGGGCGCGCCGATCGGGGCGATCATGAACTCCTGGATGTCGACGTTGGAGTCCGCGTGGGAGCCGCCGTTGAGGATGTTCAGCATCGGCACCGGCAGCAGGTGCGCGTTCGGGCCGCCGATGTAGCGGTAGAGCGGCAGCTCGGCGGAGTCGGCGGCGGCCTTCGCGGCGGCGAGGGAGGCACCGAGGATCGCGTTCGCGCCGAAGGTGGACTTGTCCGGGGTGCCGTCGGCGTCGAGGAGGGCCTGGTCGACCAGGCGCTGCTCGGAGGCTTCGAGGCCGATCAGGGCGTCGCGGATCGGGCCGTTGACGTTGTCGACGGCCTTCTCGACGCCCTTGCCGAGGTAGCGGCCCTTGTCGCCGTCACGCAGCTCGATGGCCTCGAAGGCGCCGGTGGAGGCACCGGACGGGACGGCCGCCCGCTGCAGTGTGTCGTCGTCGAGCAGGATCTCCACTTCGACGGTGGGGTTGCCGCGGGAGTCGAGGATCTCCCTGGCCCGGATGTCTTCAATTGCAGCCACTGTCACTCCTGAGATAGCCGAATCTGACGATCGGCCCGATTACGGGGCCGTGTCCGAAGGATTTCGGCCGACCCGACACTGCGCCGGCCACAGCTCCCTAGGCTACGCCCCGCCCCATGTGGGGGTGCCCGCGAGCCGTGAAAATGGAATGGCGCCTACCCCGGCGGCTCGTGTTACATGATCGCTGGCCGGGGCGCTATATGGTGGAGCCCTACCGCAGATCAGACACCTGTGCTAGGCGTGCCCCCCGGAAGCCGCGATCCCGGCCTTCCCTGCGCCCCAGCACTATGGAAGTGGAGCCCCATGATCCCGAAGAACCCCCTGGTGCGTTGCCTGCGCCCGGGCGCCGTGCTCGCCTCGGCGGCGCTGCTGGCGCTCTCCGGCTGCAACGGAGGTGGCGGCGGGGAGGAGCCCGCCTCGAAGGACCAGGCCGCGCTCACTGAGCTCAGCGACCGGCTGGTGGCCGCCGAGAGCCACGCGTACACCGCGAAGTACCTGGTGGAGGGCTCGGACGACGAGGTGCTCGTGGCCGTCGACCCCGAGGCCGGGACCGCGGCCGTGGTGGTCGGCGACCGGCCGCAGCTGTGGCAGGGCGAGGGCGACGCGGAGCTGTCGGTGTGGCTGCGCCAGCAGCTCGAAGGCGTGCTCCCCGCCGAGTCGGAGGTGGCCTCGTGGCTCGCGGCCACGGCCGCCGACCCGTCGGCGACTTCGGTGTTCTCCGACACCACGCTCGCCGGAGAGCTGGCCGACTGCGTGGACGTCCAGGGCGCCGAGAGCTCCCCGGTCGGGTCGTACGAGGTGTGCGTGACCACGGTCGGCGTCATCGCCAGCATCACCGCGAAGGTCGACGACACCGCGTACACGACCAAGCTCGTCAACTACCACGACGGCGTCGACACGACCTGGCTCGACGAGATCACCGGCCGCGCGAGCACCGACAACCAGTGATTTCACCGCCGGCCCACAGGCCGGCGCGCTACAGTCGCTCGGCGGGCCGGGCCCGGCGCGAACGGGGGTTCACCTGAAAAGGTGTCAGCGCCGACCCGACCCGCCACACGCTTCCCCCGCAAACCCGTAGGCCAAATCACAACCCGGATCCCGCTTGCACCACCCCGGGACCATGTGTGTAAAGTTGTCGTCGTTGCCGCGGCACGCCGCAGCCACAACAACACAGGCTCCCGTCGTCCAGAGGCCTAGGACGCCGCCCTCTCAAGGCGGAAACGGCGGTTCGAATCCGCTCGGGAGTACAAGTAGATACGCAGCTCAGGGGCCAACTCCGGTTGGCCCCTGAGCTTATCATCTGTCCCTGAGGTAGCACGGGGGTAGCAGGCTTGCCCGCCATTTCCGGTCAGCGGACAGCGATCTCCCCCAGAATCTGGCCCTCCGGCTCGATCCCGTCAAGGATGCCAAGCAGCTCCCTTGCCCAAACTGGGTGCTGCACTCCTCGCAAGCCTCCTCTTCGAGCTGGGGCCGCCCTCCGTGAACGGCCCATCCCTGCAATTCCGGCGTTGGTCCTTCTTCTAAGCGATCACCGCTAGGGAAGCACCGCGGAGCAGGTGGGCCCACCCTGCTCGGATCACATAGGCCTTGTCGGCCGAGCCCCACCGTTGCCAGGGCTTGGGCTGCCCCACGCGGGACCTTGATCCGCTTGAGGACAGCGGGATGGCGAGTCGCTGCGGTGTTCGCCAGTGAGGATCATGGTGAGCACGATCTGGGCAGCGCCGACGGCTTGGGCTCGGGTATTGTCATTCCAAGACGATTACCCCTATCCATAGGTTGTAACAATATGCACATCCTCTCGGACAGTGTTCTTGCACATTTCATTCGCGAACTTCACGAAAAGGCGAAGTCGGACGAGGTTTCGGAAGACATATTCCAAGTAATGGAGCATATCGGTGAGTGGTCCCCGTATCGGGGAGGTCGAAAACTTCTGCAACTCCTGGCAGACGCGATCGAAACTGCCCGAATCAATAACGATAAGTTCCTGGTAGAAGCGCTCACCGATGCACTCAATTATGCCAACGGGAAAGCTCTTGAGTACGACCTTGAAATAAAGTATGACCTAAACCCATACAGAGATAAAGGCAATTTCGATATTGCAAGGATTATCGAACACATAGCTATGTACCCTGGAGTGCTCCTCAAAGAGGAGCTATACGAGTTCCTAAATGAAAATACACACGCTAGCCCTGAAGACACTCGACGTTTTATTTCCGAGCGCACTGCCAAGAACTTGAATTTTGTTCGCGCCAGACGAGCCGGGTATTACGGCGCCTTTCGCATGCGAACTCATGATTTTGCTTGGGTACAGGATGTCCTAGCCGATAGAATCGAACTGGTGGAATCCAATGACTCCGAAATAGAGTCAATGGCAGACGCGATTCTTCAACTCCCTGACCGAGACTTGATTCTGCAGGCAATCGAAGTACGAAAACGTCTGGACCAGATCACCGAACTAGAGCACATCGTCTCAAACCCAAATACGAAAGAAGAAAGCCTTCAACGCAAGATCCAGGGCATGCCCTGGATCTTCGGCGGAAGGTATGCCCGAATCGCTACTCGTCGTTTGCTCTGGCAAGGGACCCAGGTAGACCTTCCTCTAGTTCGAGCCGACGGCGTATTGCATGTTGTTGAGCTCAAGGTGGCAAATACCCAGATCGTGAAAAAATACCGATCAGGGATCGTACCAAACTCCAACGTAAATGATGCCATTAGTCAGGTGGAAAATTATCTGCGCACCTTGGATGAAGAGCGCAGTTACATCGTTGATACGTACGGCATTGATCCTCGTCGGGCTCGTGGCACCGTTATGATCGGACATCCAGATTATCAGGAAGACTTCGACGAAGCCGCGATAAATGAAGCCCTGCGTAACCGGACCTATATTGGCCGAGTCGATGTGATGACATATAAGGAGCTCATCGACAGCGCTCGTCGTTCGCTCGCACTCGACTCTAACTGAAGCAGCGTATTTGAATGACGCAAAGTAAGGCAAGTAGTCTTGCCCAACCTCTGAACACGGGAGTACCCATGCCAGATCCAGATGAATTGACATTGCAGATTGCACGAAGCCTAGAGGTCGACTGGCAGTATGTCGAGCACGTTGATGCGCAGAATAAAGATCGAATCAAGGAGGTTCGCTCAGCGGGTCGAAAGGCGGGACGGCTCCTTGGGTACAAGATCGTGACGACGCAGTCTGATCCGTCGAGGCGAGAGGATCGACGAGTAGTGGTGATCGTTGCAGTCGAGGAAGGTCCGAAGGAAGACGAAGAGCGGATCCTCAAACGCGGTCAAGCTCTAATGGAAGCTCACTGGAACTCCCAACGCAGCAACGACAGCTAGGGTCCGAAGCAAGTCATCCTCGGAATCTTGGTTTGTGGTTGCAAGGCTCTTGTTAAAGGAGCCTATCAGCGTTCAATTCTGCAATCTCACGGACCGCCTCGCGGAATCGCTCTTCCGCGTCTTCGCGCAGTTCATCATAATAAGACTCGTCTCGATTCTCGTCCTCGAAGTCATCCGAGTCGTCCGAGTCATCCGGCTCGAAAGTGCATTCCTCGAAAAGCTGGAAACAGCCGCTAATTCCCTGGAGAATATCTTCGAGTAGATCGAGCGAAGGCCGGAGCGGATCAATAGGGGTAATATCGATCGTTCGCAGAGCTTTCGCCGTCTCCGGATCGTCTTGTGCGTACTGTTTAACCTTGTCTTCAATATCCAGGAATTGAGCAACGATTCGATCGTACGATGGGACTTTCCCTTCGGCAACCTGCAATGCATCTCTAATTAGCAAGGTGACAATCTCTCGAGCCGAAGCACCTTCAGCCATCGGGCCGAGCACTCCGAGCAGCGTTGAAACAGGCAACGCAGTAATATTGTCAGCTTCAGCCGGCGCCATTTCCATTTCGACTCCGGCAGCTTCGCCAGCAACCTCAGCTGCCGCAGCAAGCCAATGAGCTGCAGCAACAGCGGCTGCAGTGGGCTCGACATCTGTGAATAGCTCAGCGGCATCAAGTGGATCACGAGCTAGTATCGAGTTCGCGTGGGCAACTTGAACCGGGGAAGCATCCTCTCGATTAAGGCCGACCGCTTGGACGGCCCTTCCCCGCAAGTCACCCTGCTCAGCGCTTACTACCGCCGCCAGCTCAGCTTCCGCTTCAGAAATAACATGTTCTGTTAGCGTGGCGTCGCCTATCGCGTGCAGCGTTCTTCCCAAACGATGCGGGGCTTCCTGCACCGGGTCGTAGCTGACAATAAGTAGGCCGTTCTCCGCAGGCAGATTTGGTTTTCTGATACTTGAAATGACCGTCTCGAATTCCTTTCGAGACATACTGCGCCGCCAACCTTCCGAGTTTGGCTCCATACTTTCGGCTGCACTAGCCGGATGTGTATAACAACGCCAAAGAACCCTCGACAAAGTGCTCAAATCATCCGCCACACAAAGCGCATCGTCATCAGAGACCGCTTCTGAAACTCGAGTAACTTTTTTCGCAGTCTTCCCAAGGCCGCTGTCCCAGACTGCGATGATCGTTCGATCTTCAGGGTCAACTGCATACTCAGTCATCCGGATCCGCTCCTGTCCATGCCTAAGATGTCTTCTCTCTAAGATCTGATTAAAGCCTGCCGCGCGGGCAGCCCTTTCACCGGCACCCGGAACTGCCCGGATGGGAGCCGGAATTTCAACTTCATGCGCGAGCCGGTAAGCCCCCAGCTGCACTATCCCAAGAGTCTGCCCAATGGTTCTCAGTTTGCAGACCGTCGTCACCGCTTCGTTCTTGTTCTGCGTCCAAGCCTCATCGCTAGGTTCAGCCAGTGTGCTGGCCGCCTCAGTCGTCGTTCTTGGCGTACAGATCACGGTAGAGGGCGGTCGAGTCGGTCGCGGCCGGAGACACGCCGCGGGTGTTTGCAACGGAGGCAGACACGGTCGCGTACTACAACGCGCGCGGGAACCCGCCCGGCAGTTGGCTCGGGTCCGGACTCGGTGGCCTCGATTTGAAACCCGGGGACCGGGTGGTCGAGGAGCAGCTGCGGTTCTTGTTCGGTGAGGGCATGCGCCCGGACGCGCAGCGGGTCATGGACGACTACATGGCCGCCAACGCCCACCGAGTGAGGAAGCCCGGTGACAAGGAGAAGATCGCCGCTGAGGCGGTGCGGGCGGCCCGTCTAGGGAGGGCGTTTCCGAAGTACCAGCACGGCGCTCTTGACTACACCGAGCGGTTCAATCGGCAGGTCGACAAGATCCTGATCGAGCACGGCCGGGAGCCGGCCGCGTCGGAACTACGCGAGGCGCGGAAGGTCGCGGCCCAGAAAAGCAAGCAAGCCGTGGCGGGGTATGACCTGGTTTTCGCGCCGGTGAAATCGGCGTCGATGCTGTGGGCGCTCCACGACTCGCAGCAAGTCCGCGCCCAGGTGAAATGGGCGGACGACGCCGCCGTGGCCGAGGCCCTGAAGTATTTGGAGGAGCACGCGGCGTTCACACGAGTCGGGGCCGGCGGCCCCGCCCAAGTCGACACGAAGGGGCTCGTGGCGGTCGCGTTCGATCACTTCGACAACCGAAACGGCGAGCCGCACCTCCATACCCACCTGGCGGTCGCGAACCGGGTGCAGGCTGCCGGGGACGGGAAGTGGCGGACCATCGACGGGCGCCCGCTCCACTTCATCACGGTGACCGCGGGGGCGGTCTATGACTCGGCGTTCCGTGCCGAACTCTCGAAGCGGCTCGGGGTCGAATGGCGGATGCGCACCGACACGCGAGCAAGCAAGGAACCGGTGTGGGAGATCGCCGGGGTCAAGGACGATTGGATCAAGTCCTTCGCCTCCCGCCGTGAAGGCATCATCGAGCGCTACAACGAACTCGTCGCCGACTACCGCGCCCAGCACGGGCGCACCCCCGACAAGGCAACCGAGCGGCAACTCGCTCGAACCGCGAACCTCGACACCCGCAACGTCAAGGACACTGCGAAGTCGCTGGGCGAGCTGAACGGGATCTGGCGCGGTCAGTTCACCGACCGGTTCGGCACCGACGCCCTCACCGAATTCCGGCGAGCCACAGGGAAGCCCCGATCCGTCTCCACGCTGGTCTCCAGGCTCGACCTACCCGCGCTCGCCGAACAAGTGACCGCGCGGGTGTCGGAGTACCGGGCGGTGTGGAACCGGTGGAACGTCGAAGCCGCCGCCCACCGCACCCTCGCCGAGCACGGCGTCACCCTCACCGACCACACCCATCGGAAGACGCTGATCGAGCAGATCACCGACACCGCATTGGGCGCGAGCATCAGCCTGGAAGCCCCAGCCGTCGTAACCGAACCGGCCGCGCTGCGCCGCAAAGACGGCGTCTCGGTCTTCACCCCGCACGGCGCGGCCCGCTACACCTCCGAGCAGATCATGAGGGCCGAAACCGAGCTCGTCCAAGCCGCCACCATCCCGGGAATCGTGGACGCGGTTCCCGCTGAACGAGCGAAGACGGCCCTCGAAGACTTCGAGCAGCGCGAGCAGCACACCCTGGACGCCGGGCAGCGGAAGCTGCTGGAGTCGTTCGCAACCGACACCCGTCAGATTGTCGCCGGGATCGGTCCGGCCGGGACCGGGAAGACCACCGCCATGCGCGCCCTCGCCCACGTCCTCGACACCGACGGCCGCCGCCTGGTCCCCCTCGCCGCCTCCGGAGCCGCCGCGGCGGTCCTCGCCGCCGAACTCGACCTCCCCGCTGAGAACGTCCACAAGTTCCTCTACGAACACCGTGAAGGCAAGTGGGCTGGCAATCTCGTTCAAGGCGGACCGGTCCCGGCAGGGTTCGAGCAGTTCCGCCTCCGCCCCGGCGACGTAGTCCTAATCGACGAGGCCGGCATGACCGGGACCCTCAACCTTGACCGGCTGCGCCAGATCACCGACCAGCACGGCGCGGCCCTGCGCCTGCTCGGCGACCACTACCAGTTCTCCGCCGTCGAATCCGGCGGCGCCCTCCGCCTCCTCGCTTCGGAGACCCCGACTGTCCTGCTCGACGAAGTCCACCGCTTCCACGACCCCGCCGAAGCCGCCGCCTCACTCCAACTCCGTGAAGGCGACAACACCGCTGTCGACTTCTACGCCGACAACGGCCGCCTCCACGCCGGGAACACCGAAGACCTGCGGGAGCGGGTCTACCAGGTGTGGCTCGCAGACACCCAGGGCGGCAAAGACTCGCTCATGATCGCCGGAACCAACAACGAGGTCACCGCGCTCTCCGCCCGCGCCCGCGAAGATCTTCTCACCGCAGGGAAGGTCGCGGCGGACGGCGTCACTCTCCATGACGGACACCATGCAGGGACCGGCGACCTTATCGTCACCCGCACCTCACGCCGGGACCTCGCCTGCCAGGGCGGCCAGTTCGTCAAGAACGGCGACACCTGGCTAGTGGAGACCCGCCGCGGCGACGATTCCCTGGAGATCCGGCACACCGGGCACGGCGGGCGCCTCGTTCTCCCCGCCTCGTATGTCGCCGAGTCGGTCGAACTCGGCTACGCCGTCACCAGCCACCGGTCCCAGGGCCGCACCGTCGACACCACCCACACGCTGATCGACCCGGAGCTGGCCGGACGCGAAAGCACCTACGTCCCCGCCACCCGAGGCAAAGAAGCCAACCACCTCTACTTCACCACCGACTTCCCCGAGGACCAGCCGCTCACCCCGGACCAGGAACGCTCCGAAGCCCAAGCGGCGTTCGTGCGCGTCCTCGACCGCGACGACGCCGAACGCTCCGCAACCGAGACCCTGCGCGACAACCTCGGCCGCGCCGGCACCATCGCCGACCTCGCCGAAAAACTCGCCTACACCGAAGAACTCCGCGAAGCCCGCTGGAACAACCCCGAACCGCCGAGCCACGATGTACTCGCCCTCGCACCCTGGATCAAGTACCTCCCCACCGGCGACAACCCAGACCCGAACAGTCTCACCGGATGCACCGACGCACTCGCCGACGCTGTCCACGAACGCACCCAACACCTTGCCGTCCAAGCCGTCCAAGGCAAGTTCCACTGGATCGATTACCTCGGCACCGAACCCGAAGACCCGACAGCGAAAACCATGTGGTGGCAGCGCGTCGCCACCGTCTGCGCCGCAACCGAACACACCGGAGGCGACCAGAACAATCCATGGGGCTGGACCCCGAAGACTCCTGACGAGCGCCGCATTCTCGACATCGCCGAGGTCGCCGCCCACCAAGCCCACGACCTCACCACCGGCGCACGCAACCCCGACCATATCCAGCACCCCGAAGTCGAAGTCCACCAAAGGCAACTCGCTCAACAACAGACATCACAGCCTGACCACGGCAGCTACGAGCTCACCCCGCCGGAGATCCCGCTGTACTCGAACGTCCAGGGCTCCATAGGGCCATGCCCCGCGTAGCCGCTCCGCAGGGGCGCGGATCGATCCGCGCCCCTTGACCGGCGCTTTCGCGCTCTTGTCGCACCCGTCGGGTAGATGTAGACATCTGCTAAGCCAGCCAGTCTCAATCTCCGGAAGGTACGAGGTACTGATGGGTGCCGACCGAAAGCAACTTCCAGTCGGCGACGATCGGGCACTTTTCCTTCTCAGCCAAGGACGCTGCTACGCGCCAAACTGCGCGGTTCCCGCGTTCCAGAAGGTCGACGGCCACTACAAGCCCCAACTCCGCCGCGCGCATATCCGCGCGCACAGCCCTGGTGGCCCACGTTACGACCCCAGGATGTCCCAGGAAGAACGAGACAGTTGGATAAACATCCTGCTCCTTTGCGACCGCCACCATGACGACGTGGACTCTAAAGCAAAGGCGTCCGACTTCCCCGTCGCGTTGCTGGTTCAGTGGAAGGAAGAGCGCGAACAGGGTCGCATCGGTGACGTCGCAAGGCTGCGCGGGATCTCAGACCTCGATCTCCAAGAGATGCTCCTACAACAGGTCGAAGGTGTTCTCAACTCGATCGACAAGCTCGAAGGCGTCAGCCGGGAAGTGATCGATGAAATCAAGAGCTTGGTCGAACGCCAGTTCGTAAGTCCTTCTCTTGACACCGACGCCATCGACCTTCTCTTCAACGCAGTCAGGTCACTCCATCAGATGAGCTTCTCGGATGATGTCTCACTTCTTTACCGTGCCACCGACAACCTCAAGCATATGGGTCTTGAGGATCAGGCGAACCTTCTACGAGGTGCCGCAAGTGAGCTCAAATCGCTCCAGGACCTTGACATCTACGCCTTCCAGCAGATTTTCAGAGATTTGGACCGCACAGCTGATCGAATTTCAGAGCAGGTCCGGGAGCTAGACAGGAGTGCCCAGACCCTGCAGGAAGCCGACGAGCAGATCATTGCAAGTCCTCCAACTAACCATCAGACCGGTTGGGCAGCAGACCTTCAGAGAGCCATGCCTCTTATCGCATGGATCTTCTTCACTGGAGTGGCAGCAGGCGGCATCTTGATCGGACTTCTGTGGGCCTGGCGTTCAGGAACATTGTGAAGTATCGCCTCTAAGCCGATCTTCAACTGCCTTCCGGTCTCGTCGCGATGAGTTTCCAAGGCTCTGCCATGCCGCACCACCAATCATCGAGTTTCATTCGACATCAACTGTCTTTCAAGGCGATCAACACCCGCATAGGACTTGAGCGCTGTCAGTGACGCGCCTGCCGAACTATCTCCGACGTCCCGCTAGGGCTCGGGGGTATCAGCAACTCGATCATCAATCACGATGGGAGGAATGTCTCTCCCGCCCTGGGCATCCAGATCTATGGAGTCGACCACCGACGCTGCCAAGTCGTAGACGCGGCGAGCGATGACCCGGTCCCCAACGAACGGAGCCACACCGAAGCTACCTCCATACCCCGCCTCTTCTGCCATTGAGAACAAGACCAAGACGAGCTGGGGACCCGACAGCCTCACACGCAACATGTCATTGCCTTCGTCGGACACACAGTCTTCGCTTGGAGTCCGCCATGAGGTGCGCAGCGAGGACTTGTCGACGACGAAGGCCCAGGTGTCCCTGTGGCAGACGAGTTCAACATTCGAGATCCCTGCCGCCTTCTCCAGGCGGTCTTCTCTCTGCTGGTCCCATCGATTCCGTGCTTCCGCGTCCCTGATCTTCTGCTCAGCACGCTCACGACGACGGCGCGCCTTGGCATCTCGCTCCGCGATCTCCTCCGGAGTAAGGGGTCCTCGTCTGAACCAACCCACGGGCACTACCTCCTGTGATGAATCGATCGCAGATCATGTTATGCGGCGCTTGCGGTAAGAATCAAGATGCAAAATACACCAGCAGCGCGGAAAGCATAGAGAGCCACTGCGAAGTTTCAAGAAGCCCCCTTCACCCCAGCCAATCCGATGCGAGGACCGCACTGCCCTCAATCCACTTAATCGTTAACTCTCACATCAGGAACATCGGTCGATAGCACGAGCACCATCAGAGAATGAATTCTGTCAGATAGTTGACTATCTAAGCGCTGATCCTCTCGGGAACCCCGATGCCCTAGCATCTAGGAGAGTCCAGGAAGCTGTTGCCATCTACGCGTCTTGGGAATATAGTGTGCTGATGAAAAGCGGATCCCATACTTCACCGCCTCCTCACCGCATCGTAATTACCTCTGCTTCCCATGGAGGCAATAGCGCCGAGTTGGAGGTGCTTCGCAAGGTCGCTGGATACGACCCTGACTCGAAAACGTGGGGCTCGTTCCTTAAGACTCGTCTGGATCAGGATGATGTTGAGGGACTTCAGGAGCTCTTTCGGGCTGCCTCAGCGTTCGGTTCGCGTGTCTTGATCGAGACCGCTGAACCTGCCGTAACTGACCGCACCGCCTGAGCAACCAACTCGAACCATGCACGGCAGGCTGGGGCACCTTTTAGGGCTCTCAGGCCCGTCACGGCGTTCGCAGAGAACGAAGGCCCTCTGGCCAGAGTCCCAGCGATTGAACGAACTCCGTCGCATCGGCGTGTTCCGTGAAGTCAAGGAGATTCCCGACTTTCTCTTTCAGGGCTTCACGAACCTCAGCGGGGCTAACGAAGAAAAACTCCTTTCGCGGGTTCGCCTGGTTCATCCTGCGATCAGCGAACTGCCTATGAAGTTCGTTTTCTAGCGTGACTGCATCCTCAGAGAAATATAGAGCGTGGACATCGAACCTGAAAGGAACGGAAGCGCCGCTCAGCTCGGCAATTCGCTCCTCTGGGTACAGTCTTCGCGTCAGGCCGATCTTGACGACGTTCTCGCCGAAAGCCCCTCGGTTAGAAATGACATATACGTATCCAGCACGAATATTCGCAGCCCGGAAGTCATTCTGCTCAATTGCAGCCTTGACCGTGGCGAGGCGCTGCTCCAAATCAGCGTCGACCTCGCCTCTTGAGCGGAGGGCGTCCAGCGCATTCTGCAGGTGCGCCTGCTCTTTATCGAGCCGAGCGCGTTCCTCCGCAAGCTCTCGTTCCACGCGAGCCTGCTCTCGAAGCTGCGCCCGCGCCTCACGCGCAGCCTCCTTTTCTTCCTGCTTCATCATGAGCCAGTCGGCAGTGAGCTCGATCTCCTCGATCCGAAGGGCATGGAACTCATCGCTGATCCGCATCTCCATGAGCGCACCCAGCTTAGCGATCGCGGTGCGTGATGACTCGAGTCGCCGTTTGGCGGTGACGACGTTTCCAAGCCGCAGCGATCGAATGCTGTTGTCTGCCTCGGCGTTGTAGGCCCGCAGCATCAACTTCGACAAATCGGCGGTCATTCGTCGACCCTTAGCCAACGAGTTGTCAAACGTGAACATATTCGATTTGACGATTGCATTTCCGGATTTCACAGTATCAGCAATCCGCGAATTGATATCCTTCAGGCGCTCTTGATAAGCCACCGAATTCTCCAGCGGATGGTGGTACCGATAAATGCTGACGTTCTGAAGAACTTGGTCGTCATCCAAGTTCACCGGCGAAGAATCTGCCGACTGCAGCCTGGAGATCTGCTCTCGCAGAGCTGCGTTCTCCCTCTCAAGGTTTCTGACCCGCGCTTCGCTGCTGACGCTTTCCGGCGGCTGTTCGGACTGCACGCCGCTCGTTGCAGATTCGGTCCTTCCCACCTCTTCATGGACCTGTTCGGTCTCAGGCTGATTCGCCTCGTCGGCGGTCACCCAGATCTGCCAGCCTTCTGGCGGCGTCGGCCACTTCGGATCTGGCGTCCATCCAAGTGGTGGCTTCCACCCCGGCGGCGGCTTCGGCCATCCGGGAGGCGGATTGAATACTGCGCCTTCGGGAATGCTCACGAGCCTCTGATTCCCTTGACCTTTGCGGCCACCAGGCCGAACGGGTTCCTTGAGACAGAGGCTCCGAGGTACTCAAGTGTCGCCGACGGCACGACTGCCTTCAAGTCAACTTCCAAGAACTTCTCTCGAGACGCGCCAACAGCAACGAACGGCAGGTACGTGTCCTTACCGGTCGCAGGATCCGCAGTCTCAGTCCCGATCTCCAGCGAGATGCTCTGAATCAAGCCTCGTCGGTCAGCTTCAAATACTTCGTGCAAGCTACGGAGCGCGACCTGCTGAACCACTTCGGCATATCGATCCTTGGAAGCCTTCTGCGACAACGGAGCCGACGTGATCTCGTCGCTCGCCTTCACATACCGATATGCCTTGATGGTGGGGATCTGACTGGGATCCGGTATCTGAACTCGCAACGAAAGCTCGGCAGTTTCACTGTTGAAGTCGAATTCGGAGTCGACTTCGAAGTTTTCCGGGTACACGGAGTTCGCGAGCACGATTCCGATGTACTGCTGGACTGCTTCTTCGGTGCCGTACCCGAGGTTGGCAATAAGTTCGTCTAGAGCCTTGTTGTGCTCCAGGACTTCCTTCTCTCGCTTAGCACACGCCTTATCGTACGCAGCTCGCTCCTTCGCGAGAGCATCCTTTCTGGCCTGCTCAGCGATCTGATATTGATCTATCTGAGCCTGGCGTCTTCTCGGAAGCTCTTGAAGCTCGAGCTGCCACCGTCGGTACGCCTCAGCAAATGCTGCTTCGGCCCTAATCGTCGCTTCCTCGAGCTTCTTCTTTCGGCCGAACAAACCCGTTGGCTTCTCGACTGGCATGCGCACCGGCTCAGGCGGATCTTGAATCGGGATCGGCTGAGGCAAGGGAGCGTCCAATCCCTTGGGATCGAACGGTGGATGCTGCACGGCTCTGCGAAGACGTTCAAGATCAACATAGTCGTCAACCTCAAGCGTTGCGGCGAGCAGATTGTCCAGCCTGTCATACTCTGCTTCCAGCGTGGCGTTCCGCTGGTTGACTTCAGCCTGCATAGCCTCCACGTGAGCCGCGGCGGCCTCGCGTTCCAGCCTCTTCCGCTCCGCCTCAGAAGCTCGCTGAGCAGCGAGTCTGGCGCGCTCCTCAGCGCGCCGGGCTTGCTCCGCTCGCCTAATTGCTGCATCTCTCTGCCTTTGCGCAGCCCGCTGGCGCTGCTCGGCCAGACGTGCCTGATGCTGCATCTCCGCGAAGAACCCTCTTCTGCGCCCCACGCATGCCTCCTAGAAACAGTTCGATGATTTTACGATAGAAGCATTTTCGTGTCCAGTAGCGACGTCGACCCCAATGCCCAGGAAACCAGACAAATTGCCCCAACAAATGCCGGATGGCGTCTGCCGGTGAATCTGGATTGATCAGCCCTGAGCCTTGCGAGCCATTTCGGCTTGGATTCGGCCCATCTCCTTGACCAGGGCTTCCATTGACATGTCCTCAAGGGGCGGGGCGGGCTCGGCCGCAAGTTGGCGTTGGGAGGGGATCTTGGTGGTGTCGTTGCGGATGTTCTGAAGGGCGTTCAGGGTCTTGTCGTCGTTGCCCTTGAGTTTGCGGACGTACTTGGCGGTGGTGACGATGCTCTTGTGGCCTACGCGGTCTCGGACGGATTCGAGGTCGGCTCCTCCGGCGAGGAGCCAGCTGATGTGGGTGGCTCGGAGGTCGTGGACTCGGATTCGGGACTTGATGCCGACAGCTTCGAGGGCGGGGTACCAGATGTGGCGGCGGAACCACCAGCCTGGGACGTGGCCTTCGGGGTTGAGGGCCTTCTTGGCGGGCTGCTTGGAGTCGTGGGTGTCGAGGCCGACCGCCCGGCGGGAGGCTCGGTATTGGGCGTAGGCGCCTCGGCAGTACTCGCAGCGGCACTTGGCGAGCTGGTAGGCGGTGGTGGTGCCGTGGTGGTACTGGCGGCCGGCGGCGTTGGGTGGGGTGAGGCCGAGGTCGTCGGGGTGCGGGATGAGTTTGGCGGGTTCTTCGGGCGGCTCGTAGGTGAAGAGGAGGTCGTCTCCGGACTTGCCGGTGATCTCCAGGTAGCGGTCGACCTTCTTCGCGAAAGGTTCGGAGACTTTGACTTCGAGGGGCTTCTTGCCTTTGGGGTAGGGCTTGACGCGGAAGGAGAGGCCGTCGGGGTCAAGGTTGGGGCGGACCTTGATGACGGCTCTGGAGACCTTGAAGGTGCGTTCGGTGGAGTGCCAGTCCTTGGCGCGGAGTTCGGTCAGCTCACCCCAGCGGAAGCCTGTCTCGATGTCGGTCTCGAGGAGCATCTGCATCTCGAAGTCGGCGATCTCGAGGAAGACGGCGTCGAACTCTTCGACCGTCAGGATTTCCTTCTCGGCCTCGGGGACGGGCGGGAGCTTGATGCCCTTGCAGGGGTGGAGGTAGATGAGGCCGTCGTTCAGGGCCGTCTTGAAGATGGCGCTGAGGGGGCTCATGGTCTTCTTGAGGTTCGCAGGGGAGACGCCTTGGTCCTTGCGCATCCAGGTGACCCATTCGCGGACGTCGGCGGGGTAGATCTGGTTCATGGGGAGGGGACCGAACCAGGGCTTCAGGTACTTCCGGATGCGGTATTCGTAGTCGTCGGCCGAGGACTGCTCGATCACGTGGTTGGGGAACCAGGTGTCGGTGACGTACTGCTCGAACTTGACGCGGCCGCCCTTGGCGTCGACGATGCGACCGTCGGCGATTCGGGCTTCCGCGGTCTGCCAGGCCTTGTCGGATTCTTTCTCGGTGGCGTAGGTGCCCTCGTAGACGGTCTCGCCGCGCATGTCGCGGAAGTAGGCTCTGTAGGTCGTCCGGCCCTTCTTGGAGAGGTGGGGAACGCTCCAGCCCATTGATATCTCCTATGTGGAACCCGTGGTGGCACCGTGGTAGCAGACGGGGGTGTCAGCCCTCGATGAAACCTGGTCGTTTCAGTCAGGAGTTGACAACTGAAACAAGCCATCTACCAGCAGGTTCACACAGGTTTAGGCCTGTGACCAGCGATCTGTCGAAACGACAGGGAAGCCCTCTCAAGGCGGAAACGGCGGTTCGAATCCGCTCGGGAGTACCAGTTTTTACAGCCTCGGCTTTTGCCGGGGCTGTTTTTTGTTGTGTGGGTTAGCGGGCGTCGAGGCGGGTGCGGGCCTTTTGTGGGGTGGCCGCGTGGTGGTCGAGATCGTTCCAGGGGTCGGGTTTTCGGGAGAGGCGGCGGTGGAGTTTTGCGGTGGTGAAGGTGTTGGGGGTGGCGCGGGTGAGTTCGGGCCAGTCGAGGGGAGTCGCGACCGGGGTGCCGGGGCGGGCGCGGAGGGAGTAGGGGGCGATGAAGGTCTGGGCGTGGCCGTTTCGGTTGACGTCCAGGAAGATGCGGTCGCCGCGGCGGTTCTTGCGGTGGGCCGTGGTGAGGCGGTCGGGGTCGTCGGCGGCGAGGCGGGCGGCAATGTCCGCGGCGATCGCGCGCACGAACGGGAAGTCCGCGGAGCGGTCGAGCGGGGCCAGGACGTGGAAGCCGCGGCCGCCGGTGGCCTGCACGAACGGGGTCAGGCCGATCTCGGTGAACAGGTCGCGGGCGCGGCGCGCGACCGAGCGGAGTTCGGCGACCTCGACGCCGTCCGGCGGGTCGATGTCGATCACGAGCCGGTCGGGATGGTCGAGGTCGTCGGCGGTCGCGGTCTGGATGTGGAACTCGATGACCGAGAGGTTCGCGAGGTACAAGAGCGTCGCGGCGTCCTCGCACACCACGTAGCGGTTGGAGCCCTCGCTGTGGCGGTGCGCGATCTCGACGGTGCGGATCCAGTCGGGGAAGTGGTCCCCGGCGTCCTTCTGGAAGAACCCGTCGCCGCCGATCCCGTGCGGGAAGCGGCGCAGCGTCAGGGGGCGGCCCGCCAGGTGCGGGAGCATCGCCTCGGCCACGGTCAGGTAGTGGACGAGCAGGTCGTCCTTGGTGAAGCCTTCGCCTGGATAGAGGACCTTGTCGAGGTGCGAGAGCGCGACGTCGTGCCCGTCGAGGTGGATCACGGGAGCCATGTCAGGCCTCCCGCACCACGTCGCGGGCGGGCTTGTCGGTGCGTTCGCCGAGGTAGCGCGGGTGGCGCAGGCGGCCGTCGGCGGTCCACTCGGTGAAGCCGACCTGGACGACCAGCTCGGGGCGGGCCCAGTGCGGGCTCGGTTCGGTGACTTCGTCCGCGAACGGGTTCTGGTCGGTAGCGATCGCGTCGAGGCGGGCTCGCAGGGTTCGGAGGGTGCGGTCGTCGTAGCCGGTGCCGACCTTCCCCGCGTAGCGCAGGGCGCCGTTCTCGTAGTGGCCCAACAGGAGCGCGCCGAAGCCGAGGCGCGAGCCCTGCGGGTCGGTGAAGCCGCCGACCACGAACTCCTGGCCCCGCAGGCATTTGAACTTGAGCCAGTCCTTGGAGCGCCCGGGCCGGTAGCGGGAATCGGCCCGCTTGGCGATCACGCCTTCCCAGCCGCGTTCGCAGGCCTGGGCGAAGTAGGCCTCGCCTTCGCCGTTGCGGTGGGCCGAGAACCGCAGCGGGTCCTCGAAGTCGAACGCGCGGCGCAGGAGGCGCTTGCGGTCGCGCAGAGGCATGCGGGTCAGGTCCTCCCCCGCGACCGAGAGGAGGTCGAACAGGTAGAAGCGGACCGCGACGCCGGTCGCGGCGATCTCGTCGGCGTCGGTCAGGTGCAGGCGCGATTGGAGGCGGTGGAAGCTGGTCTGGCTGCCGTCGAAGGCCACGATCTCGCCGTCGGCGATGAACTGGGGCCCGCCGAGGTCGGCGAGCGCGTCGATGAGCTCGGGGAAGCTCTGGTCGATGCGCCGCTCGGTGCGCGACCACAGCTGCGGCGCCTCGCCGTCGCGGGCGGCGATCGCGCGCATGCCGTCGAGTTTGCGCTCGAAGATCCAGTCAGGGTTCGAGAAGCGGCGCTCGGTGAGCGCGGCGAGCATCGGCTGCCGGAACAGGGCCCGGTTCATCACCTGAGCGTAGAGCCGAACATGAACAAAGATCACTCATTGCGTGTGATCAGTGACCGAGAGTGTCATGCTGAGGTCATGCCAGGGGCGATTTGGAACGGGTCGATCGGGTTCGGGCTGGTGAGCATCCCGGTCAAGCTGCACTCGGCGACGAGCAACCACGACCCGGCGCTGCACCAATACCACGCCGAGGACGGCGGGCGCATCCGCTACCGCAAGGTCTGCGAGATCGACGACGAGACCGTGCCGCCCGAGGACATCGTCAAGGGCGTCGAGGTCGGCGACGACGTGGTGCTCCTGAACGACGACGACCTCGCCGACCTCCCGGTGAGCTCCTCGAAGACCGCCGAGGTCGTCGAGTTCGTGCCCGACGAGCAGATCGACCCCATCCACTACGAGCGGTCCTACTACGCCGAGCCGGACAAGGCCGCGGGCAAGCCGTACGTGCTGCTGCGCCAGGCGCTCGCCGAATCGGGCAAGATCGCGATCGTGCGGATCACGCTGCGGCGCAGGGAGACGCTCGCCGCGTTGCGTCCCCGCGGCGAAGTGTTGACCTTGCACACGATGCTCTGGCCCGACGAGATCCGTGAGCCCGGGTTCAGCGGCGTCGGCGGCGAGGCGACCAAGCAGGAGCTGGCGATGGCGGGCACGCTCATCGAGTCGATGTCGGCCGACTTCGACCCCGACGAGTACAGCGACGCCTACCGCGAGGCCCTTGAGCAGCTCATCGCCGACAAGCAGGACGGGCGGGAGGCTCCGTCCAAGCAGCGCCGGGCCGAACCGAAGGCCAAGGTCATCAACCTGATGGACGCGCTCCAGAAGAGCGTCGACGCGAAGGAGTCCGGCCGCGGGCGGGGCGCGAAGCAGTCGGCCAAGAAGGCCACGGCGAAGAAGTCCGCCAAGAAGGCCACCGGCCGCAAGCGCGCGGCGAAGAAGACGACCGCGAAGAAGACCGCGGCCCGCAAACGAAAGAGCGCGTGAGCCACGGCGTGTCCCGTGGATACGGATCCGAAAACGCGCCCGCGGCCCGACAATGGGGGTATGGCGGCCGAATCGGGGGCGATCTTGCAGGAGCGGTATCCGCTGCCGGAATGGGTGGTCGACTCCCCGTTCAAGCAGGAACTGACCTTGGCGGTGGCCGACGCGATCGGCGCGGCGACCGAGCGCTGGCCGCTCTTCGAGGGCGAAGGGGCCCCGCTTGACTACGCCTCGTACGTGACGCGGGCGGTGCTCGGCGCGATCGCGCCGCTGCTCGAATGGCTCAACGAGAGCCCCACGGACGGCTACAGCTACCCGGGCGACCCGCTGGTCTCCTACATCTCGCAGCTGGCCTTGACGCGGCCCGGCGAGACACCGGACGCGGGCCGGTACCGCGAGCTGCTCGGGCTCTACAGCGAGTACCTGCGGGCCCGCGCGCTGCACTTCGACCCGGGCGGGAGGGCCGGTTGAGGGCATGGCTCGGCCGCGTCGGGGTACCCCAGGGGCGAGTAGAGGGGGAACCATGCCTGACATGCTGACGCTGACCGCCATCGCGGCGCTCGTGGACCCGTACGAACCGGGGCCGGGCGATCCGGTGCCCGGAGGCCCGCCCGATCCCGACCCGCTGAACCCGAACCCGGGCAACCCGCCGGACCCGAACGACCCGGACCCGACGCGGCCGCTCCCGGACGAACCGGTCCCGCCGCAGCCCAGGTGAACGGGGGTCGCTTCGCAGCAAGCCGGAGTGAAGGGGTTCGGCCCGCGCCTGTCGGGGCGGGGGCGCGGATCGCGGTGGCGGGGGCGTTAGAATCGCAGGTCGACACGCCGTCAGCCTCATTCATAAAGCCGCACAACGGGAATAGAATGCACCAAGAGACCGGAGACCGGAGACCGGAGACCGGAGACCGGAGACCGGAGACCGGAGACCGGAGACCGGAGACCGGAGACCGGAGACCGGAGACCGGAGACCGGAGACACG
>NZ_JBEYYO010000020.1:84202-111983 GCF_040645615.1 Glycomyces sp. NPDC046736
ACCGGGTGGCCGGTGGATGGGGCGACTTCTCCGTTCGAACGCCGCGTGGTCCTCGCGGGCGGGAGCCTTCAGGCGCTGAACCGGCTGTATTACGACGTCGAGCCGCTGCTGGCCGGGGATCGCCGCCTCTTGGTGCGGTACTCGCTCTTCCACACCGAACGCCAGGCGAGCGCGCGCAGGTTCAGCCGCCAGCGCGACATCGACTGGCTGGACTGGCAGACCGTGACCGCCGACCCGCCCGACCTCCTCATCTCCTCGGGCGCGACCCGCACCCTCCACGAAGTCGAAAGCGACCTCGCGCTCGTCCCCCACGGCGCCGGGCACAACCGGTTCACGCCGTACTTCAGCGGCGTCGCCGGGCTGGCGCGCGGGCAGCTCCGCAGTGAACGCGGGCGCCTGCCCGCCTATCTCGCACTCCCTGGACGCGCGTCGCTGGACCGGCTGCGGCTCGACTGCCCCGAGGCGCTGCCTTACGCCGAGGTCACCGGTGACCTGTGCTTCGAGCGGCTGCGGCTGAGCGCGCGGATGGGGCGCGAATACCGGCGGGCGCTCGGGGTCGGGCCGCGCCAGCGGCTCGTGCTGGTGGCCTCGACGTGGCTGGAGCATTCGCTGTTCGCTCACCATCCGGGGCTGCCCGAGCGGTTGCTGGCGGCGCTGCCGATGGACGACTACGCGGTCGCGTTCGTGCCCCACCCCAACATCCTCGCCGTCCACGGCGGCATCGAGAGCCTGTTCCGGCGCCAGCTGGAGAACGGCCTGATCATGGTCGACCCCGGCGAGGGCTGGCGCGCATCTCTGCTCGCGGCCGACCTCGTGATCAGCGACCACGGATCGATGGGCTTCTATGCAGCCGCGCTGGGGATTCCGACCGCGTTGGCGGCCTTCGGGTTCGACGAGATGCCGCCGGATTCGCCGCTGGCGCTGTTCGGTTCGGCGGCGCCTCGCTTCGACGCCTCCGGTGATCTGCTCGGGCAGGTGGAGCGACTTTGCGAGGCCGGGCCGATGGAGCACGCGTGTTTCGAGGCGGCGCTGGCCGAGCCCGCTTCAGGTGCGGCGGAGCGTCTTCATGCTGGTCTCTATAGGACACTCGACTTGGAGGCGGCAGCGGTTCCCGGGCCGCGGCAGTTTCCTCCAGTGGCTCCGGTTCCGTTGTGGCGGAGTACTTCTTCGTGGTGGAGCGAGGTGGGCTTCGACGGCGATGCGGCGACGTGTCGACGCTTTCCGTCTGATGACGGCCGTCCCGGACGCGGCCATCTCTTCGCCACCGCGCTCTGCCTGGACGTGGACGCGCGCGACCACGCCGCGATCGTGGTCCGACACCATGCGGCGCTTCCTGAAAGCGAAGCGCACGAGGAGGCCCGGAGGCTCTTGAAAGAGCATCCGCTCGCCGAGTTCACCAGCGTGCGCACCGACGACGAGCTGGTGTGGCATTGCGCGGACGGCCGAAGGCTGCGGGCCGTGTGCGACCCAGAACTGGCCGACTCGGCCGCATCGGTCTGGTTCGAGGCTGGGCTTCCCGATTCGGGCGAGTGGCGGATCGGCGAGGGGACGTTTAAGGTCGCTCGGATTCCTTGAGCGCCAGCCATTGCCGGACGCGTTCGGCGTCGGCGTGCGAGCCGTGCGCCTCGAAGAGGCTCACCGCGCGCTCGGCGCGGTCGCGGAACGGTTCGCCGCGTTCGGCGAGACGCAGTGCGACCCTTTCGTGGGTCTCGCCGACGGTCTGCCACAGGTCCGACTTGCTCAGCGGCGTCAGCGCGGCGTCGACTTCGGACAGTGCGTCGGCGTCGCCGCGGTTGAACCTGAGCATCGCGAGGTCGAGCTTGGTGCCGTTCAGGTTGCGCTGGTCTCCGATTTCGGTGAAGTATGCGCTCGCGCGGTTCCAGGTGGATTCGGCGAGGTCGAGTTCGCCGAGTTCCTCGTGGATCTCGGCGATGGCCCGCAGGCGGATGCCGATCGCCTTGGGGCGGTTGAGCTCCTCCATGTAGGAGCAGGACTGCCGCAGCAGGTTCAGGGCCTCTTCGTGGCGGCCTTGGCGGCGGCGCAGGCGGCCTGAGACCTCGGTGAGGATCGCGTCGAGTTCGCCGAGCGTCCGGATTCGGCCCGGATCGGCCGTGGACTGCCTCGCGGTCTCAAGGGTCTGCATGGCGCGGCCGAGTCGCGCATCGGCCTCGTCAAGCCGGTCGAGTCGCATGAGGCACATGCCGAGCAGCGCGGACAGGTGCGCGACGGCTTCAGGAGTCCGGGCGACGGCGAGGGCCGTCTCGTAGCATTCGGCGGCCTCGCGGTCCCTGGAGGTGTTCGCGAAGTAGGCCCACAGAGCCTCCACAAGGGACCAAGCGAGGTCGGACCATTCGTGCCTCGCGGCGTCGCGCAATGAGGCTTGGAGCGTCGAGAAGCGGGCCCGGAACCATTCCATCGCTTCGGATCCGCTGTTGAACTCGGGCGCGGTGATGTGGGCCGGGAGCGGCGGTGCGAAGCGCAGCCGGTCGGCGGCCATCACCGACCGGTCGGCGTGCTGGGCGCGGCGGACGTTCCAGATGAACGAGTCGCGCACGGCGTTGAAGACGTCGGTGAGCGGCGCTTCGGCCCGTTCGCGGGGTTCGGTGTCGCGGACGAGTCGGAACCATCCGGGGCGGACGGGTTCGACCAGGCGCGCGTCCAGGAGCTCGTCGAACGCCTTGGGGTACTCCCCCGGGCCCCAATCGGCCGCGCCGGTGAAGATGCCGACGAGCTCGCCTTCGAACTCGCGGCCGCGGAGGGCCTCCAGGAACCTGAAGAGCCACTTGGCCTGTTCGCTCAGGCCGCTGTAGAGACCGTTCACGATGGCGCCTCCTCCGATGGCCTCGCGGACCTCGATGAGGTGCGAGAGCGAGCGCTGGCTGACGAGCCCGGCCAGGGCGCTCAGATCGGCTGGGCCCGAACCGAACTCCTCGACCAGGCGCTCGGGTACGCCTTCGGCGAGGTTCGGGCAGGCGTCGCGCAGGTATTTCGCGGCGGCCTCGGGGTCGAGCGGACCCAGGCGGTGTTCGTGATAGGTCTTGTCCCGCAGGGGAACTCGGGTGACCACCAGATATCCGGCTTCGAGCGCGGCCGGGCGGAACAGGGCGGCCTCGCGATCGCGGGTGACCCCGTCGGCGACCACCAGGAGCGGCAGGTCGCGGGTGACCGAGCGGTAGAGCGCGTGGCGGCCTTCGAGTTCGGCGGGGATCTGGTGGGGTGCGACGCCCAGGCGCACCAGCAGCGAATGCAATGCGGGAGAGGCGGGCTCGGCGTCGAGGTCGACGTAGACCTGGCCGTCGGGGTAGCGGCCCCGGAAGCGCTCGATCACCAGAGCGGCCAACGCGGTCTTGCCGATCCCGTCGTCCCCGCCGAGGGCGACAGCGCGCCGCTGGGCGAGGGCAACGCCGATCGCGTCGAGATCGGCTTCGCGTCCGATCCAGCCGGGCCGGACCTGCGGGCCCTCTTGGGGGCCTACGGGTCTGGGGCCGGTGTTGACGTTGACCACGCCGCCTTGGAAGACGTTCGCGGCCTGGCCGTCGAATGCGTTGTGGACGGTCACGCGCGCCTCCGCGGGCGCGGGGTTCGCCGCCAGAACAGGTTCATAAGCGACCTTCGCGACGGGAGTCGGGGCGATACTCGACTGCAGTGACCTCGTGAACCTTCACAGCCGTAAGCTCAGGAATTTCACCGATCCACCGCTTATAAATCGCTTCCGCAATATTCACCGGAATAGGAACCTCTGTCATTCCATTAAGGTGGCTATGATTCAAGGCCTTATCAACCCACTGCTCGAATCTTGTCAGGTCGAGGCACCCACGTGCAGCTCGCGATGGAACCCGCTGCTCGCGGATAATCAACAGCTCAAGATGCACAACATATTCATGTCCGTGCATGTGAGCACAAGGGTGCCACCTTGGCAGCCGGGGGACAACGTGGGTGGCCGAGAAGTAGAACTCTTCAATGAGTTTCATGGCCAATCCAATCTCTCGCGGTCGCGCGCCAAGTCGGTAGTGGATTCATGAATCGTACTTGAAACGCCCTCGCCGTCGCGGATGGCGCGGTTGAGGCCCGGCGCGTCGAAGAAGCGGGCCCTGGACGCGTCGTCGGGGATCGTGGCGGCCTTGATCCGCAGCTCGTCGCGGGCGCGTTCGAGCAGGTCGCGGGCTTCCTCCGCTTTGCCAGCGGCGCTGTGGACGACCGCGGCGTGGTAGTAGACCTCTTCGCTGCGCAGCGCGGGCTGGGGGCCGCGCTCGTCGAGCAGGTCGAGGCTGTGCTGCGACGAGTCGAGGGCCCGCTCGTCGCCACGGGCGAGGCGGATGCGGCCCAGGAGCATGTGGGCGGCGATGCGGGAGCGGACCATGCCGCTCCTGGCGGTCTCCTCGACGTTCCAGTGCGCTCGGCGCTCGGCCGCTTCGAGGTGCCCGGCCTCGAAGAGGGCCTGGACGTCGAGGTTGCACACGATGGGGACGAGGTTGAGCAGCCAGGTCCGTTCGGTTTCGGCCCATGCGGCCCGCGTGAGTTCCAGGGCCGCTTCGGGGGATTCGCCGAGGGCGAGTTTCGCGTGGGCGAGGAGGGCCGTGTTGTAGGCGTGCCAACCGGAGTCGCCGCCTCGGTCGGCTTCGAGCTTGCGGGCCTCGTCCAGGAGCTCGGCCGCGTTCGCGAAGTCGCCCAGGCACATGCGGACTTGAGCGAGGTAGTTCATGGCGATGAGCAGCTCGGCGCGGTTCAGCTCAAGGCGGAGGCGGTCGACGGCGGTTTCGAGCGCGTCGCGGGCCTCGCCGAGGCGTCCGAGATCGAAAAGGCTGACGCCGTGCTGGATCTCGCCGAGGTTGCGGGCGTGGACGAGCACGGGGTCGGCGCTGTCGCGGATGATCGCGTCCTCGTGGCGCATCGCCTCGGCTTCTGCCAGTTGGCGGTGGCCGTCGGCGAGGTTGCGTTTGGACAGTTGGCGGCCGTATTCGATCTTGGCGACATACTGCGCTGTGGGGTCAGCAAGCTTCTCTGCTTGCTCAACGGCTCGTTGCAGGCGCTGGAGTCCTGATTCGAGGCCTTCGGTGGCCATGAGGGTCTTGCTTCGCATTATGTTGGCGCGCACCAGGAGCCCCGGCTCACCGAGCTTCTCTGCGGCTGCTTCGGCACGGGCAGCAAGAGCGTCGGTGTCGCGTTCGCCCGTGGGTTGGTTGAGTCCCTTCCAGCGGACTTCGATGAGCGAGAGATAGAGGATCGCTGCACGGACGAAGTGGCGGTCGCGGTCGGGGTCGGACCTGGGCATCTGCTCGGCGATGTCGATCGCCTTGCCGCACAGCCATTCGGCTTCGGCCAGCGAGACGAGTTCGGTGGCGGCCGTGTCGGCGAGCGCGAGGTGGTATTCGCTGGCGAGCCCGGGGCAGAGGTCTCCCGCGCCACGCAACTGCGCGGCGATGCCGAGCCGCTGCTCGTAGGTGGCTTCGTTCCCGAGGCGTTCGATGGTCGCTAGCGCGAGGCGTTCGTGGACTTCCTTGCGCTGCGATCCGCGCAGATCCTTGTAGATGAGGTCCCATAGGGCCTGGTGGCGGAACCGGTAGTGGTCGGCGCGCGGTCGCTTGCTCCACTCGGGAGGTTCGTCGGCCTCGATGAGCGATCCAGGGGAGGCCAGCTCGTGAAGGAGCTCCTGGACCTCGTCGTGGGGCCGACCGGTCAGTTCGGCCACGGTGGCCGAGTCGAACCAGAAGCCTTGCACGGCCGCGTATCCGAGGAGTCTGCGGTCGCCGGGTGCGATGCCGTGGAACTGTTCGGTGGCGAGCTGCTCGTAGTTCTCCGGGAGTGCGCGGCCGGCGTTCGCGGCGTTCCAGTGCTCCAGGTAGGAGACGACGAAGATGGGGTCCCCGCCGGTCTGCCGCTTGAGGTCGGCGGCGAGCGTGGGCGGAGTCTCGAGTTCCATCCTGTCTGCGAGTTCAGAGATCGCGTCGACGGGGAGTCCGCCCATGGTGCGCTTGGTGATCAGGCCGTCCCGCTCCCAG
The DNA here is from genome assembly GCF_040645615.1 of Glycomyces sp. NPDC046736. Lineage (NCBI taxonomy): Bacteria > Bacillati > Actinomycetota > Actinomycetes > Glycomycetales > Glycomycetaceae > Glycomyces > Glycomyces sp. NPDC046736. The sequence goes on from NZ_JBEYYO010000020.1 coordinate 90,202, forward strand.
TTCGCGATGAGGAGCGCGCTGTCGCCCGCTTCGGGGCGGCCAGGGTTGCGCGCGAACACGATGCCGAGGGGCTGGCTGCCGCGCAGTTCGAGCAGGCGCTCGAACACGTAGAGGCTGCGCTGGTCGCAGCAGTGGAGGTCGTCCACGGTGATCAGGGTGGGCTTCTTGCCGATGCGCTTGGCGATCGCCTGGGCCACTTGGAGGTTGACGGCGTGCTCGAAGGGCGCGAGGCTGTCGAAGGGCATCGAGCCGGAGTCGAGGGAGGCGCGGACGGCGTGGGTTCCGGCGGCGATCATGGGTTTGAACGCGGGCACGATCTCGCCGACGAACGCGACGGCCGAGAGCGTAGCCCCCTTGGCGATCTGCTTGCCGCCCAGGAACTTGCGACGGCGGGCCTCGATCTGCGCGTACAGGTCGATGACCGCGCCGAACATCGAGGTGGGGCCGATGACGGGGTGGCAGCGCACCGAGTAGATCTCGATCGGCTTCTTCAGCCGGGATTCCAGGGCCTTGAGCAGGGCGGTCTTGCCGATCCCCGAGGGCCCGTCGAGGAGGGCGCCGCCTGGGCCCGACCGTTCCGGAATCGCCTTGACGAAGCCTTCGAGCCATTCGGTCTCGTCGGTGCGATCCACGAAATATCGGTTCACAGGGGTCCAATCCGCGTTCGGGCCGCCAAGCCCACATGAGAACTGCCACAACCACGATAGGGCATCAAAGCGCCCTTCGGTGGCCTCGCGTCCACCACGCCGTCCGGTCTCGGCCGCTGTGGAGGTTGCGGAACAAAAAGAGTGAGTGTACAGTCATTCACATGGCAGCTGGACGGACGCTTTCTACGGCTGGGGATCGACGGGAGACCGTGGTCTCCAGTGCCATCGCGGCGTTCGCCAAGGGCGGGTTCCATGCGGTCACCATCGCCGACGTGGCGAAGGTCGCGGGGATCTCCCCCGCCTATGTGTCGAAGCTGTTCTCGTCGAAGACGCAGCTGTTCGTCGCGGCGCTCGAAGAGTGCTATCGGCGCATCTTGGCGACCATGGAGCGCGGCGCCGCCGCAGCGAGCAGTGATGACCAAGGGGCCCTGCTGCATGCGATGGGCGGGGCCTACGCCGAGCTCATCGCGGATCGGGACCTGTTGGCCTTGCAGGTGAACGCGCAGGCCGCCATGAGCGAGCCCGCGATCGCCGAGGCCGTTCGCAAAGGCCTGGCGGACGTGACGGGGTTCGTGGTCGAGCGGACCGGGGCCGACAATCGGGCCGTGCAGGAGTTCATGGCCTTCGGGCAGTTGTGCCACCTCTTGACCGCGGTGGGGGCCTTCGAGTCCGATGCCGACTGGGCCGCGATCCTGTCCGACGGCATACGACACTCGGCTGCGTTGCAGAAGGAGTGAGGGCTGCGGGACTTCGGTTCCGCGGCGGGCGCCTCGTCGGGCGCCCCGTTTTTTACCAAGTTAGTGAGTGAACAGCCACTCAATCATGAGTGGCTTCGAGAGAGTGAACGAACATGAACGAGCAGCTCCACGTCGTCCTCGGCGCCGGACCCGCCGGGACCGCCATCGCCGCCGAACTGGCGCGGCAGGACCTCGCCGTGCGGCACGTGTCGCGCGGCGAGATCCCGCGGGCCGACGAGCGGATCGAGACCGTGAGGGCCGATCTGTCGACCCCCGCGGCCGCCATCGCCGCGACCGAGGGCGCGGCCGTGGTCTACCACGCGGTCAACGTGCCCTACCACCTCCAAGTGGAGGTCCTGCCCGGCATCGCCGAGGCCGTGCTGGCCGCGACCGCCCGCCACGGCGCGCGACTGATCGTCGTCGACACGCTGTACCCGTACGGCGAGGCCGACGGGGAGGCCATCACCGAAGCGACCCCCTGGGCCGCGACCAGCCGCAAGGGCAGGCTGCGGGCCGAGCTCGACCGGCGATACCTGGAGGCGCACCGCACCGGCGAGACGAGCGTGGCGCTCGGACGGGCCGCGGACTTCTTCGGCCCGGGCGTGCTCACCTCGACGCTCGCCGGGGCGTTCTTCCCCGCCGCGCTGGCCGGGACCCCGGTGCTCGGACTCGGCGATCTCTCACTGCCGCACAGCTACTCGTACATCGGCGACGTCGCCCGCGGGCTCGTCACGCTCGGCACCGAGCCGAGGGGGGACGGCCGCGTGTGGCACCTGCCGACGAATCCCGCGATCGCCACCGCCGAGGTGCACCGGATCGTCGAGGAACTGCTCGGCACGAAGCTCGAAGTGCACACACTCACCGAGCCGGTGGCGTACGGGCCCTTCGACGAGCAACTCATCGCCGAGTACGCCGAGCTGTTCTACCAGAACCTGATCCCCCAGAACATGGTCTCGACCGCGTTCGAGACCGAGTTCGGCCAGCGGCCCACGCCGTGGCGCGAAGCGCTCGGCGCCACACTCGACTGGTACCGCGCCGCCTTCGCCTGATCCCGGCGGAGGCCAGTCGGCGGGCGAGATTCCGCAGGGGCATCGAGCACGCGATCGCCCCGGGAACCGTGTTGTTCCCGGGGCGATGCCGGTTGGGTTATTGGGCCTGGGTGATCGAGGCGGCCACTGCCGCTACCGCTTCGGGGCCCTGGCGGCCGAACGGGTCGCGGACCTCGACCGCGAGGCCGGGGGCGATGAGGCGGGCGACCTCTTTGGCGCTGGCGAGGCCATCGGTACCGAAGGGGTCGGGGGCCCAATCGTCGCCGCGTTCGTGGTACTCGACGAGGAAGGCGCGCAACGCGTCCAGGTCGGTCAGGGACGAGCCGCGGAGCGTCTGGATCTGAAGGTCGACGCGCCATGAGCCCGGTTCGACCTCGGTCTCCCAGACGCGCTGCTTGAACTTGATCTCGCCCCATTCGAACTCGAAGTCCGAAGCGGCGCCGAGGCGGTCGGGCAGGTGGCCGACGGCCAGGCCGTCGATGAGCGCTTCAGTGTCACTGATCGTCATGTCGGTATTGTAGACATTTGTCCGCTCGTCAGGCGGACGCGAGGCTGATCAAGCCCGTGAGGGCCGCGAACGAGCACGCCACGATCCCCAGCACCAGGCCGGTGATCGCCATGGCGCGGCCCGAGACGCCGCCGTTCGCGGTCTTGACCTGCCGCAGCGCGTAGACGGCCAGGCTCACCGACCCGATGCCCACGAGCGCCGCGAACATGAAGAAGGTGAGCCCGACCCACGGATTGAACGCCGCCCCGATCAGACCCGGCAGCGAGCCCAAGATCCCGCTGATGCCCGCGACCAGCGAACCGATGGCCGGACCCGAGGGGATCGGCTTGAGCCGCGGCTGCACCACGAAGAAGCCGTCGATCACGACCGGCTGCGGGAAGGCGGGCTGCCAGACGGGGGCCATCGGGTAAGGCTGCTGGTAGACGGGCTGCTGGTATTGCGGATGGGGGTGGACGGGAGGCGGCTGGACGGGGTACGCCTGCACCGGCGGCTGCATGTGCGGCTGGTACGGGTCTTGGGAGGTCACGACCCCAGACTAGCTGCCGCGCAGTGTTCTCGCGACTTCGGCGAAGTACTCGTCCACCTCCTTGGGGTCGTACCCGCGCATCGTCGACTGGAAGCCGAGATTGGTGAGGGAATCGGGGTGGGGAGGCGTGCCCGCCTCCGTCGCGGTGCGGATGCGCGCGACGGCGCGATCGACTTGGGTCCGGTCGTATCCGCGAAAACGGACAGAGAAGAAGGGGTTCTCCATGCGTCACAGTCTGCCAGGTAGGCGCCACGCTTCGGCATCGCCCTACCGGCCGATGAATTTGTGGCGAATTGTCAACTGTCAATTGCCGCAAATCAACTTAGGAAGCGTTTCCACCGTTTCACCTGGTGTCGGATCGTCTTCGGATAGGACTCGGCCACACTCGCAGCGGCCTTCGCGTCCGATTCCGACACCGCGCCGGGAGCGAACGCCGCGGCGTTCACCAATCGCGGCAGCGGCTCCACGTCACCTTCCAGGGACGCCAGGTGCGCGGCGGCCTCCTCCACGTTCGCGTGCTCGGGGACCTTGACCCCGGCGCGCGCCGCGGCGGCGAGCACCTCGGCCCACGCGCCCGCGACCCGCTCGGCCGGATCGCCGCGACTCAGCCTCCGCCGCCGACGCAAAGCGCGTCTCGCCTTGAGCCCCAACGGAACACATGAGAGCAACAGAGCCGCCGCGGCGTACCAGACCCACACCGGGACACCGGCGTCCTCCCGTGAGGCCTCCTCGTTGAAATCACCGTCCTGCTCCAACGCCTCGTCGTTGTAGTCCTGGGCCTCGCTCCCGCCGCCGTCGGCGTCCTCGGGGCTCGGGGTCTCCTCCTCCATCTGCTCCAAGGTGTCCTCGGGCGGATTCGGGACCGACCCGGCCGCGGGCATCGGGTCGAACCGGACCCAGCCGACCCCGTCGAACGCGACCTCGGGCCAGGCCTGGCCCTGCGCGGCCGTGACCGTGCTCGAACCCTCCGGGACGTCGAACCCGACCACGACCCGCGTCGGCAGACCCATCAGGCGCGCGATCACCGCGAACGAGGACGCGAAGTGCTCGCTCGTGCCGCGCTGGCCGCCCGCGGTGACCGGGCTGCCGAGGAAGAACCCGAGCGAGGGCAGATCGTGGCCCGAAGGGGCCTCGGGGTCGTAGGCGTAGTGCTGGCCCAGGAAGTCCGCGAGGCCTTGCGCGCGTTCGTAAGGCGTCGTGTACTGCGATCGCGTGAAGTCGGCGATCGTGGTCATGATCTCGGGCGTGCCGATCGGCAGCGTGACCGAGGCGGGGTCGGAAAGGTCCGGGCGGGCGCTCACGGCCGCGGCCGGATCGGTCGAGGTCAGCGCCGAGTCGAGGTGGAAGCGCGAGCCGGTCGCCAGGCCGTCGGGGGTGAGCAGGCAGCGGGTGTAGAGGTTGACCGCGATCGGGAGATCGGTGACGCTCGCCGGATCGGCGGGCGCGGGCACGAGCTTCCCGCCCAGGCCGATGATCTCCACGTCGGCGCTGTAGGTGGCCTCGCCGCTGCCGGGGATCACCGTGCCCGCGCTGCGGAAGTCACCGCCGGCCTGCCAGGTGGTGCCGTCGTACTCGGTGAGCACCGCCAGGCGCATCCACGCGTCCGCGCTGGTGTCGGCGGTGAACAGCTCGGTCTCGGGGTACTTGGACCACTCGGCGATGCGCACCAGCGGGTTGAGGTCGATGTCGGTCAGCTGCGGCGGCTCCACGAACTCGCGCGGGTCGCCCGGGCTGGTGGTGACCAGACGCGCGACGGCCGGGCCGAGGACCGCGACGGCCGCGAGGAGCACCGTGGTGGTGATGACCGCGCCCATCAGCGCGGGCGTGCGCGAGGGGGCCGCGCCGTCGACCGTGGCGTCGCTGTCGGGGCGGCGCTCGGGCGGCGCGGCGGTCACCGCGAGGGCCACGGCCGCGAGGACGCAGTAGGCGATGGCGTGCAGCGGCCCGGCGGCCGCGTTGGGACCCACGAGGTAGAGCGCGGCGCCGTAGAGGAGCGTCGCGGGCAGGCAGCCGAGCAGGACGCGGCCGTAGCGGATCGCGAACTCGCAGGCCAGGGTCGCGGCGAGCCAGGTCGTGAAGACCGGGACGATCACGGTGTCGGGCGCGGGGTCGATCGGGATGAGCGCGGTCAGGGTGCGCGGGACCGCGTTGACCACCGCGTCGGCGATCGTGGCCCCGAGGGGTTCGGACCCGTCGCTGGTGAGCGCGATCGCGCCGAGGAGATAGAGTGCCAGGCCGGTGGCCGAGGCGCTCGGGGCCAGGAACGCGGGGCGATTGCGCAGCGCGAACCCGATCGCGAAGGCACCCAAGGCGGCCCCGGCGACCAGGAGCGTGAGGAGCTGGCCGTGGTAGACGCGCGCGGCGACCGTCCCGGCCAGCGCGCACATGAGGGTGAGGCACGCGGCCACGGCGGCGACGCGGAGGCGGTATCTGGTGCGGCGGGCGCTCATAGCCTGGTCCCGCCGTTGTTCCAGGCGGCGGCGAACTGCTCGCCGTCGGCGGCGCTGATGGTCGGCAGGCCGCCCGCGAGGACCGCGGAGGTGGCCAGGCCCGCGGCGAGGTGCACGGCGATCACCGTGGGGTAGGCGCGTTTGAGGGCGGCGAGGCGGTCGGTGGGCGGTTCGACGCCGGTGATCCACACGAGCGTGTCGCCGTAGCGGGCAGCGGTGAGGCGGGCGACGTAGGCCCCGAGGGTGTCGGCGGCGTTCGGGGCGAGCTCGGCGAGGAGGTCCCCGTAGGCGTCGCGGCCCGCGCCGGAGAGCACCGAGCCGGAGGCGGGGACGAGGGCCGCGTGGTATTCGGCGCGGAAGCAGGCGGTCAGGACCGAGTAGGCGGCCTCGCAAGCGGCTTCGAACGCGTCGGTGACCTGGCCGGGCTCGGCGGCGGGCCAGGACTCGGGGCGGTCGTCGACGGCGATCGCCACGGTGGGCAGGGAGGTGTCGAGGTGCTCCTTGACCATGAGCTTGCCGATGCGCGCGGAGGTGCGCCAGTGGACGTGGCGCAGTTCGTCGCCGATGACGTACTCGCGCAGGGCGTGGAAGGTGAGCGAGCCTTGCTCGACCTTGTCGGCGGTGCCTTCGAGGGAGCGGGCGAGGCCGTCTGGGGTGCGGCCGAGGAGATGGAGGCGCGGGTGGATCCACAGGCGAGAGGTGGAGCCGAAGCTCCCGGCGGTGGCGGCGAGGCCGAGGAGGTCGCGTTTGCCGATGCCGAGGGGCCCGGCGTCGACCACGCCTCGGCGTTCGGCGCGGATCGGGTAGGAGGCGCCTGCGCTCTTGCCCGGGCGCAGGCGCGCGAGGGGGATGGCGACGCGGCGGGTTTCGATACCGGGGCCGCCGTAGGAGTCGACGGCGCGGGCGTTGACCGAGCGCCAGCGGCCGGTGTTGCGCACGTCGAGCCGCACGGTCGCGGTGTGGCCCACCGAGACGCGGTCGGGGGTGACCTCGCGTTCGACTTCGAGGCGGGGCCGGGCGGCGATCACTGACCCGGCCGCGACGCACGCGAGCGCGGCGGCGGCCCCGACTGCGGCGAGCTCGGGATAGCCCCAGACCCACCCGGCGGCGAGCAGCGCGAAGGCCGCGACGGCGAGGCCGACGCCGCGGGAGGTGACGGGGACGGCGAGGGCGAGGTTGGCGAGGCGTTCGATGGCGGGGGTGGTCGGGTCGGCGGGGTCGCTGGGTGCGGCTTTGCGGCCCCGGCGCCTGAGCCCGTTCGAGGCGGGGCCGTTCCGGCCGTCGGCCCCTTCGGGCGCGGCCTTGCGGCCCTGGCGTTTGCGCGGGCTCGCGTCGGCGTCTTCGGACGCGCCCTTGCGGCCGGATCGGCTGCCGGGGTCCGCCCCGGTCATGCCGCCGGAACGGTTCGCGCCTTCCGGTCCGGCCGCGCGGCCGGGCTGCGGGCCGCCCGAATTCGCGGCCGAGTCGAAGGGGGTTCCAGGGCCCGCGCCGTTCGCCCCGTCCGGTCCGGGCCAGGCGCCGCGAGGGCTCGCGTTCCCGGGGGTCGTCGGGTCCGCGCCGCCGGGGCGGGCGCCGTTCATGCCGTCGCGGAGGGCAGCGGGACGGGCACCTGCTCGAAGGCGTCGGCGACGACGGCGGCGCCGGTCGCGCCGCGCATCGCGGCGTCGGGGGCGAGCTGGATGCGGTGCCCGAAGACCGGACCGGCGAGGGCCTTGACGTCTTCGGGGATGATGTAGCTGCGGCCCTGCGAGAGCGCGAACACACTTGCGGCCCTGGTCAAGGCGATGAGGCCGCGGGGGCTGACCCCGACCGAGACCTGCGGGTGGTTGCGGGTGGCGTTGCCGAGCGCCACGAGGTAGGCGTACAGCGGCTCGGCGATGTAGACGTGCTTGGCCATCTCGGCCATCTGCGCCACGGTCTCGGTGTCGACCACGGGCGGCAGCTGCTCGGGCGAGCGCTGGTGGGTGCCGCGCAGGACCTCGATCTCGGCGGCCTCCACGGGGTAGCCCACGGAGAGCTTGACGAGGAAGCGGTCGAGCTGGGCTTCGGGGAGGCGGTAGGTGCCGTCCATCTCGACGGGGTTCTGGGTCGCGACCACCAGGAACGGCGCGGGCACCTGGTGGGGGTGGCCGTCGACGGTGACGCGGCCTTCCTCCATGACCTCCAGGAGGGCCGACTGGGTCTTGGGGCTGGCGCGGTTGATCTCGTCGGCGATGACGATGTTGGCGAACACCGGCCCGGGGTGGAACTCGAAGGCCCCGCTGGACTGGTTGAAGATCGTGACGCCCGAGACGTCGGAGGGCAGCAGGTCGGGCGTGAACTGGATGCGCCGCCACTGGCCCGAGACGGCCGCGGCGATGGCCCGGGCCAGCGTGGTCTTGCCGGTCCCGGGCACGTCTTCGAGGAGCACGTGGCCTTCGGCGAACATGGCGGTGAGGGCGAGCCGCACCACCTCCTGCTTGCCGAGCACGACGGTGTCGACCGCGGCGGCGAGCCGTTCGAAGGTGGCGGCGAACGACTCGGCCTGTGCGGCGCCCAGCGTCACCGGCTGCTGCTGCATGCGGCTAGGCACGCGCAGCGGGTGGGTCTGCTCGGTGTCGTGCATCGGTCTCTCCTGCTAGCACTGCGGAAGGTCTCCGGTGGAGTTCTTCCCCGCGCCGTCGACGTTGATCCACACGAAGGGGATGTAGGCCTTCGAAGCGTAATCGATCTTGACCCACTTGTTCGACCCGTCTTTTCCGGGGTGATAGTCGTGATAGCCGTCGGACTCGTCACCGCGGGGCGTGATGGTGGAGTTCCCGGTGGTCCAGCAGTAGAGCTTGTACGTGTCGCCGGTGTTGGTGGTGCCGATCGAGTTGCCGCCCTTGGCCGCGTTATAGACCGCGACGCCGTCGACCGAGTCGCAGTACTGCGTGTCCATCGAGTCGCAGCCGAAGTACACCTTGCCGGTGATGTTGGTCGTCTTGACCGTCTTCTCCTCGGTCGAGGCCGTGGACGCCGGGTTCTTGATCTCGACCTTCATGGTGTTCGAGGTCGATGCGGGCGAGGGCATGAAGAAACTGGTTCCCGAACTGCCGGTGCAGTCTTCTTTCCCTTGCCGGACACCGTTGTAGATGAGCTCGCACGTTGCCTGGCCGCCGCCATCGTCGAGGGAGACGTTGATCCTGACACCGTTGGCCAGGCCTTCGGTGCCGGTGACAGTGATCTGCGGGGCGGCCATCGTGTTCGAGATGCCCTCGACTGGAGCCGACTCGCCCGCGCCGTTCACGGCCGTGACCGAGACCGGGACCTGCTCGTCGTTGCCAAAGCCCGAGAGGCTCGCCTCTGTGGTGGTGACCTCTTGGGTCTGGGTGCCCGCGCGGACGATGTACTTCTCGATGTTGCTGCCGTTGTTGGACGGCTGGCTCCAGGTCACGTTGATCGTGCCCGCCGAAGTGGTCGAGCTCTGCGCGAGGAGGTTCCCCGGCGCGTCCGGGACGTTGATCGGCACCGCCGTGTTCGACAACGGCGAGGGCTCGGAGGCGGCCGACCCGGCGAGGGTCGTCACCTGGAACGCGTACTGCTGGCCGTACTGCAAAGTGCCGTCCGGAACCGTCAGCGCGTTCGACGTGGCGGTACCGACCACGAGCTGCTGGCCCGAGGCGATCGCCTCGACCTGGTAACCGGTGATGTCGTTGCCTTCGCCGTCGGCCTCTTCCCAGGTCACCGAGACCGTGCCGTCGTTGTTGGCGGTGGCCTGGACCGCGCCGGGGGCGCCCGGCACGTCGGCCGAGGGCGTGATCGACGGCGAGGTCGCGGTGTCGCCAGCGCCTTCGGCGTTGTGGGCGGTCACGGTGAACGTGTACGGGGTGCCGTTGTCGAGGTCGCCGATCTCCAGGACCCGCTGGCTGGGGGCCAGTTCCCAGGTCTGGCCAGCGCCTTCGACGGTGTACTTGGTGAGGGACGAGCCGTTGTTCGGGGCGGCGTCCCAGGAGAGGTTGATGAGGCCGTCGCCGACGGTGCCGCCGAGGTTGGTCACCGCGCCGGGCGGGCCGACCTCGGGCGCGGTCTCGCCGTCGCCCTCGTCGTCGCCGGACTCGTCGTCGGCCGGGGGCGCGTCGCCGCCGAGGATGTCGTCGCGGTTCTTCTCGGCCATGCGGGCGTTGCCGTCCGCGGAGACCACCACGGCCTCGTTCGTGTTGACCGCGTTGGCGAACAGCGTGTCGCCGGTGTGGTAGAGCTCGATCGGGCCGTTGCCGGAGTTGATCTCGATGCGGGAGATCTCGTTGCCTTCGAGGTCGTAGACCCACACCAGGCCCGCGGTCCCGTCCGGGACGTAGATGCGCTCGTGGAACTCGACCGAGGCGCCCAGGAGCGTGGAGGAGGCCGCGCCGATCTGGAAGGTGCGGGCCTGGTCGTCGTTCACGGTCAGGATCGAGGGCGGGTCGGTCACGGTGACCGAGTTGATGGTGCCGGGGCTGGTGTCGGCGGTCTCGGAGGGACCGGCCAGCTCGATGTCGGTCTGGGAGCGGCGGCCGTCGGAGCGGATCGTGGTCATCTGCTTCGCGGTCGAGTTGAGCACGGCCACGCCGTCGCCGAGCACGGTCAGCGCGAGGTCCTGGCGGGGCTCGGCCACGACCTCGGTGGCGAGGGCCTTCGCGCCGGAGTCCTGCGGCTCGATCTTGACGATGGTGCCCTCGCGCGGGACCCCGATCCAGAGCTTGCCGGTGGAGTCGAACGCGCCGCCGGTGAGTCCGGCGGGGAACTGGAGCGGGTCGCCGATCGCTTCGAGGGTGGACCGGTCGACCTGGTTGACCAGGCCCTGCGTCTGGTCGATGATGAACGCGCCCTCATCGGAGAGGGCCACGCGCACGCCTTCGCCGGGGGCCGTCTCGGCCTGACCGGTGAGTTCGAGGGTGGAGAGGTCGACCGCGGAGACCTTGCCGGTGGCGATCTCGCGCAGCAGCAGGTGCGAGTCGGTCTGCTCGATCTGGACCGCGTTGCCCGCGGCGTCGGTGAGCTCGAAGCGCACGTCGGTGGCGGCGGTGAGGCCGTTGACGCGCGCGATCTCGCCGGCGGGCGTGGTCCACAGCCACAGGCTGGCGTCCTCACCCTGGGAGTCGCGGCTGAACGCGCCGGTGCCGAGGAGGGTGGCGACGAGGGCTCCCACGAGCACCACTGGAAGTCCGACCGCTATGAGCAGTCCCTTGACGTTGAGTCTTCGGGCGTCTACGTTGCGAGTGGTCATAAGGGGGGCTTTCCTCTGCGCGATCAGCTTGTCCGTGCGTGGCCGGCGGTGCGTGAGTCTGCAATGTACGACCCGCGTGCTCGCCGCGCCTGGGGCGGACACCGGCCGGGCCGGTTGCGGTGCCAAGGGGCGGCACGCGAACCCGAGCCTAGTTCACCAGTGCATCGCCCACCACCCTCCCATTGTCACGGGAAGGTCTCGAAGGTGGGTCGCCCAAAATGGTCGTCACCGGCAGCAATACCGCAGCGGTTCACACGGCGTTCACAGAGGGGTTGCGGCGGTGGGGAAGACGCGTCGCGCCTTCCCCACCGCGAGGTTCGGTCAGGCGGCCTCGCCGAGTTCGAGCACCCCGCCGCGGCGGGCGCGAGCGATCCCGGCCATGCCGAGGACCTCTTGGGCCACATGGGCTTCGGCGAGGTCCGCGGGGGTGTAGACCGGCGCGTCCATCCCGGCGACCGCTTCGCGGATCGCCAGTTGGGACTGGGTCAGGCGGCCCGACGCGGCGATCACCGGCAGCCCGAGGGCCCGCAGATGGTAGACGCCGTAGCGGGCCCCGGCGGCGTCGGCCGCGGCCAGGACCACGCCGTCGACCAGCTCGCGGACCAGCGGGTGTTCGAGGAGCGCGGAGGTCTCGGCCTGGAGCACGCCGTCGGCGATCTCCATCACCACCGCGTCGACGTCGTGCGCCGCCGCGTGGTGGTAGAGCGTCTGCGCCAGTTCGGCGAGCTCGGGGACCGGGACGCCCGCGGTGGTCGGGTACCCGCCGTCGGTGAAGTCGGCGGCCAGGACCGCGCCGGAGTCGCGGAACATCCACGGGTCGCCGCCCGCGCCGGTGCCGGTGATCTTGATGCCGGCGACGCGGTGGCCCGCGCGCGACAGGCCACGGATGACCGAGGCGGCGGTGGTGGACTTCCCGGCGTTCATCGAGGTGCCCACGACGCAGACCACCGGCGGGTGGTCGCCGAGCCCGAACGGGGCCAGCACGTTGAAGCGGCGCAGGTCGACGGGGTTGCCTTCGCGGTCGGCGAGGACCCCGATGGGCTCGAGGCGGGTCGGGGGGCGCATGTCGCCGTGGCGGGAGAGGACCTCCCCGGCGACGCCTCCGGCGGCCACGAGGTCGACCGAGGTGCCGAGGACGTCGGGGATGCGGGACTCGTACTGGTCGGGCGCGTAGCGCTCGCCGAACGCGAGGAGGACTTCGTCCCCGGGGTAGATGGCGGCCTTTCGGCCGGTGGCCAGTTCGAGCCAGTTGTGGTGCCCGATCGCGTCGACCCGCGCGACCAGGATATGGCCGGCCCGAGGCGCGCATTCGTCGACCAGGGTCAGCCCGGGCAATGTCAGGTCGACATTGCGGACCGCATAGGCGATCTTGAGCCGCGAAGCGAGCTCGACAGAGAACTCACGAATGCGCATGCACACTCCAAAGAGGACAGAAAGGGTCGGCGGGAGCACCCGCTTCATAGGAAGTACACCTGTGGCTCAGAACGGGACCACGGTGGGTAGCACGGCGATCGCCGTGCTGTCGATGGACGAATATTACGGCCTGGATAACCCGCTTGTAAAGAGTCGAACAGGTAAAACTGCGGCGGCGCCCGGGTGTACCCCGAACGCCGCCTGGATTTCGCTCTCTAGCTGGGAGAACTCACAGCTTTCGACCTCGTCCGGCGACCGCGCCTACCACGATCACGGCCGGGTGGTTCGCCTCGGTCGCGCCCAGTTCGGAAAGGACGCATTCGCGCACCGTCTGGTTCTTGGTGGTGGCGCTCTCGACGATGCGCACCGGAGTGGTGGGGAGTCGCCCGCCACTGATGAGCGCATCGGCGATCGCGCCGCGGTTCTTGACGGCCATGAGAAGCACGACGGTGCCGTTTCCGGCCCCGAGCGCGGCCCAGTCGACCTTGCTCTGGGGGCCGGGCGGCACGTGGCCGGTGGCGACGGTGAAGTCGTGGACCACGCCGCGCTCGGTCACCGGGATGCCCGCGGCGGCCGGGCCCGCGATGGAGGAGGACAGACCCGGGACGACCTCGACGGGGACGCCCGCTTCGAGGCACGCGTCGAGCTCTTCGGCCCCGCGGCCGAACACGAAGCCGTCGCCGCCTTTGAGGCGCACCACGAACTTCCCTTCGAGCGCGCGCTCGACCATGACCGCGTTGATCTGCTCCTGGGTGGTGTGGCGACCGTACGGCAGCTTCGCGGCGTCGACGATCTCAACGTCGTCGGCGAGCAGGTCGAGCAGCTCCTGCGGGGCGAGGCGGTCGGAGACGACCACTTCGGCCTGGCGGAGCAGTTCGAGGCCGCGGAGGGTGATGAGGTCGGCGTCGCCGGGACCGGCGCCGACCAGGGCCACTCCGGCGGGGCGGGCGGTGCGCGAGCGCGGGGCGTCGAGGTCGCCCGCGTGCAGAGCGGCGCTGATCGCGTCCCTCACCGCGGCGGCGCGGCGGGGGTCGCCGGAGGCGGAGACGGCGACGCTGAGGCCGTCGAAAGCGGTGCGGGCCAAGGTCCAAGCGCCCGAGGCCTCGGCGTCGTCGGCCCGCACGCACCAGGTGCGGCGGGCCTCGGCCTCGGCCGCGACGGCCGCGTTGACGGCCGGGTCGTCGGTGGCCGCGAGCACGAACCACGCGTCGTCGCCGTCGCCAGGGGCCCAGGCGCGGCGTTCCCACTGGAGGGCGCCGGAGGCCGCGTAGTCGGAGAGCGTGGTGGTGGCCTCGGGGGCCACGAGCAGCACGCGGGCGCCCGCGTCGAGCAGGCGGGGGACGCGGCGTCCGGCGATGGTGCCGCCGCCGACGACGAGCACCGTCTTGCCGCGCAGGCGCAGGCCGACCTCGTAGACCGACACGGGTCCTCCTCAGGATTTCGATGCCGCCTCGCGTCGGGCGGTGCGCCGCCGTTGGCGCCCGCGCTCGTCGAGGCCGCACCTCAGAACGGCTGTGACAAGAGTAGGCACGGATCATCGCGGTCATCTAACCGGCGCATTGCGAGCCTGTTACGTGGGACGCGCGCGTGCGAATCGGGACTGTGAGTCACGGGGTGCCCGTTGGTGCTGAGCCTTGATGAAAGCGTTGCCTGGCGTCGAGGGGTTTCTCACCTTGAGCGACTCCATGTGCCCTAGGCTGGATATATGCGCGATCGACCCCGCCAGCACCGTGTGCCCGGACTGTCCGCACGCGGGAGCGACCAGCCCGGACCGCCCGCCGAAGGGGTGTACGCACTGCTGCGCACCAGTCTGCTCGCCGGACTGGCGATAGCCGCACTGCTGTTCCCGCTGGTCGCGATGGCCGGTCTGAGCGCGAAGGCGGGCTTCAGCGCGATCGACACGCTGTCGGTGCAGGTGACCGAGACCGACCCGCCGCTCACGTCGTACGTGTACGCGGCCGACGGCGAGACGCTCATCAGCTTGTTCTACGACGAGTTCCGCCGCCACGTCACGCTCGACGAGGTCGCGCCGGTCATGCAGCAGGCGATGGTCGCGGCCGAGGACTCGCGGTTCTACCAGCACAACGGGGTGGACTACCGGGGCATCGTCCGAGCGTTCGTGGCGAACAATTCCTCGGGTGGGGTCGAGCAGGGCGCCTCGACGATCACGATGCAGTACGTCCGAGGCGCGCTCCAGCTCAACGCCGAGTCGATCGGCGAGGTCATCGCGGCCACCGAGCAGACCGCGACTCGCAAGCTCACCGAGGCGCGGCTGGCGATGGCCGTGGAGGAGCAGCTCTCCAAGGACGAGATCCTGGAGCGCTACCTCAACCAGGCCTACTTCGGGCACAACGCGTACGGGATCTTCGCGGCCTCGCAGGTGTACTTCTCCAAGCATCCTTCGGAGCTGAGCCTCCAGGAGGCCGCGACGCTGGCCGGGCTGGTGCAGGCCCCCTCGGCGTACGACCCGATCACCTCCGACCAGACCGCGGCGCTGACGCGGCGCAACTGGGTGCTCGACCGGATGGTCGACATCGACTACCTCTCGCACGGCGACGCCTCAATGGTGCGCGGGCTGCCGATCGAGCTGGACGTCTCCGACCCGCCGAACTCGTGCATCGGGGTCGAGGGGACCCCGACCGACTACGGGTTCTTCTGCGACTACTTCCGGCTCTGGTGGCGCCAGCAGGACGCGTTCGGCGACACCCCGGCCGAGCGCGAGCAGGAGCTGCGCCAGGGCGGGTACACGATCATCACCTCGCTGGACCCCGACGTCCAGGAGATCGCCAACGACACGGTGAACAAGGCCAAGGGCAAGAACTCGCGGCTGGCGCACGGCGCGGTCGTCATGGAGCCGGGCACCGGGCGGATCCAGGCGCTGGGCCTGAACCGCACGTTCTCCTACGACCAGAGCGACAACGGGCCGCACTCCAACCCGCGGTTCGACCGCAAGGGCAACTACCCGAACACGGTGAACCCGGTGCTCGGCGGCGGCGACACCGGCGGCTACCAGGCCGGTTCGACGTTCAAGGTGTTCACGATGCTCGCCGCGCTCGACGCGGGCTATCCGCTCGACTACAACATCAACTCCCCCAACCAGGTGCGCACCAGCTTCGTGTCGGCCACGACCGCGTGCGGCGGGAACTGGTGCCCGAAGAACGGCTCGGCCTCGATGGCCGGGAACCGGGACATGTGGTCGGGCTTCGGGATGTCGGTGAACACGTACTTCGCGCAGCTCATCGACCGGGTCGGGGCCGACAAGACCGTCGAGATGGCCGAGCGGATGGGGCTCCAGTGGCGCAGTGAAGGCGACGCCTACTACGCGTCCGAGGAGCGGCGCGCCGGGTGGGGGCCGTTCACGCTGGGCGTCTCGGACGTGCAGCCGATCGAGATGACGAACGTGTTCAACACGCTCGCGGCCGAGGGCGAGTACTGCGAGCCGCTGCCTGCGCTGCGGATCATCGACCCGCACGGGCAGGAGCTCGACGCGGCCTCGCCGCGGTGCCACCAGGAGCTCGACGAGGACGTGGCGCGGGCCGCGACCGACGCGGGCCGGTGCGTCACCGAGACCGCGCGCGGCGGCGCGCAGTGCGGGTCGTGGGGCACCTCGGCGGTGGTCGGGAGCCTGGCCGGGCGGCCCGTGGCGGGCAAGTCCGGTACCACCGACAACAACCGGGCCTCGTGGTTCCTGGGGTACACGCCGCAGCTGACGGTGGGCGCGTTCATGGCCGACCCGGACTACATCTTCAACCCGGTGGGCGAGTCGAACTCGTCGGTGTCGAAGGAGACGGCGGGCAAGATCATCCGGGACGCTTTGAAGGACGTGCCGGAGGAGAAGTTCAAGGCGCCTTCGAAGCAGATCCAGTTCGACGGCAAGAAGGACTGAGGATCTAGCGTTCTGCGACGGCCTCGTCGGCTTCGGCCGACGGGGCCGTTTCGGTCTCCGCGGCGGCCTCGTCGAGTTCGCGGCGCTCGCGGCGCAGCAGGACCGTCCAGCCGATGGGGACCAGCGCGGCGAACAGGGCCCACTGACCGGCGTAGGAGTAGTTCTGCCAGTCCTTGAACGAGGGGGTCTCCAGGGCGGTGAAGCCCTCGGCGGGCTCGGTGTCGGCGAGCCAGGCCGAGCGGAACTCGTAGTCGTAGTGGGGGCCGAGGAGTTCGAGGCTGAGGCGGCGGGCCTCCAGGTGGTCCTCGACCTCGGTGACGCCGCCGCTGGACTCCTCGTACTCGTAGACGCGGCCGGTGACGGTGACCTCGCCGGCGGGCGCGGCCGGGTAGTCGGGGACGGCGCCGGTGCTCTCGGAGGCCACGAAGCCGCGGTCGACGAGGATCGCGGTGCCGTCCTCGAGGACGAGGGGGGTGACGATCTCGTAGCCGTTGACGCTGCCGTTGGTCTGGGCGCGGAGCACGACCTCGCGCTCGGCGTCGTAGACCCCGACGGCTTCGACGAGGGTCCAGCGGACCGCGTCGTCGAGCGTTCCTCCGGCGGGCAGGGTCGCGTCAAGTTCGGCGGCCTCGGTGCTGTTCTCGATGACCTCGTTGGCGGCGGCGCGCTCCACGGCGCGGTTCCACTGCCACTGCGAGAGCAGCCCGCACACGAGCATCACGACCACGCCCGCCAGGGTCAGACCGACCCACCTGGGTGCGAAGACGAACCTGTACCGCTGCATCACGCCGCCGAGTTTAGGCGGTGCGCGAGCGGCCCTGACGGCCGCTGCCCGGCCCATGCGCCCGCTCACCCCCTGCAACGGGCATAGGATTGCGCCTCATGAGCGAAGTAGTGAACGCGGTGCGCGCCGCCATGCCCGGAGTGCGCGCCGATCTGGAGGCCCTCGTCAAGATCCCGGCGATCGCCTTCGAGGGATTCGACCACGAGCCGGTCCGTCAGGGCGCCGACGCCGTCCAACGCCTGCTGGAGGAGGCCGGGGCCGCCGAGGTCCGGCAGCTCTCGCACGGCGCGGGGCAGCCGAGCGTGTACGCGCACTTCCCGGCGCCCGCGGGGCAGCCGACGGTGCTGCTGTACGCGCACCAGGACGTGCAGCCGGTCGGCGACCTGAGCCTGTGGGAGCAGGACGACCCGTTCACCGTGGTCGAGAAGGACGGGCGACTGTACGGGCGCGGGGTGGCCGACGACAAGGCCGGGGTGATGGCCCACCTCGCCGCGCTGCGGGCCTTCGGCGGGAAGCCGCCGGTGGGCGTCAAGCTCCTCATCGAAGGCGAGGAGGAGTTCGGTTCGCCGACCCTGGAAGGGCTGCTGCGCGAGCACGCCGAACTGCTCTCGGCCGACGTGGTCGTGATCGCCGACTCCACCAACTGGAGGACCGAGGTCCCGGCGCTGACCACCACGCTGCGCGGGGTCATCAACGTGTACGTCGAGGTCGCGGTGCTGGGTGGCGCGGTCCACTCGGGGATCTTCGGCGGGCCGGTGCCCGACGCGCTCACCGCGCTCGCGCGCCTGGTGGCCACGATGCACGACGAGGACGGCAACGTCGCGGTGGCGGGCCTGGTCGACGGCAAGGGCAGCGCGCTCGACTACGACGAGGCGGCGCTGCGGCACGAGGCCGGGATGCTGCCGGGGACCGAGTTCATCGGGACCGGTCGCCTCACCGAGCGGTTGTGGTCCAAGCCGACCGCGACCGTGCTGGGCATCGACGCGCCGGGCGCGGCCGAGGCGGCGAACGCGTTGCAGCCCAAGGCGCGCGCGAAGGTCTCGTTCCGGCTCGCGCCGGGCGACTCTGGCGAGAACGCGGTCAAATCGGTGCGCGAGCACTTCGAGGCCAACGCGCCCTGGGGCGCGAAGGTCACGGTGACCGCCGAGGGCGGCGTGGGCGACCCGTGCGCGGTCGACACGACCGGCCCGGCCTACGACGCGGCCCGCGCGGCGTTCGCCGAGGCCTGGGACGGCACCGAGCCGGTCGAGATCGGCATCGGCGGCTCGATCCCGATGATCGCCACGTTCCAGGAACTGTTCCCCAGCGCCGAGATCCTGGTCACCGGAGTGGAGGACCAGTACTCGAACCCGCACGGCCCCAACGAGTCCCTCGACATCGCGATGTTCGAGCGGGTCTGCGTGGGCGAGGCGCTGCTGCTGGAGAAGCTGGCTCGCTGAAGCTGAACGCCGCCGGGCTCGGAGTGATGCGAGCCCGGCGGCGTTTTCCTATATCATATATCCTATACGATATAGGATTTAAAGTCCGTCGCGGAACTTGCGCAGCAGCTTCGCGAGCGGGTCGGCGGTGGTCTCGAAGAGGTCCTTGTACGACTTCGCGGCGGCCTTGGCCTCGGCCGAGATCGAGGCGTCGCCGTCCTCGTCGCGCCTGGGGTAGTCACCGGCGAGGTAGTCGCGGTACTCCCCGTCGTCGATCCAGGACTTGAGGGCCGCGGCGCGGGCCACGGCGAAGTCGTGGCTGCGCTGCTCCAGCAGCATGAGCTTGAGGAAGCTGTCCCGCAGGTCCCCGCCGGACTCGAACTCCTTGGCCTGCTCCAGGAACGCGGCGGTGTCCACGTCGTGGAGGTCGCCGCCGCCGGCCATCTTGGCCATGAAGCGCACGGCCGCGGCCGGGTCCTGGACCGCCAGCGCGCCCGCGCGGTCGGCCGAGAGCTCGGCCTTGCGGCTCCACTCGTAGAGCGCGGCGGTGATGACGCGGATGCCGACCACCCCGACGGGAATCCAGGAGACCGAGGTGGTCAGGCGCAGGAGGATCATCAGGAGGGTCCGGTAGAGGCCGTGCCCGGAGAGGGCGTGGCCGAGCTCGTGTGCGAGCAGGAACCGCAGCTCGGTCTCGTCGAGCAGGTCGAGCGAGCCGGAGTTGATCACGATCATCGGCTTGTCGATGCCGATGCACATGCCGCCGAGGTCGGGGTTGCGGGTGACGTAGAGGTCGGGGAGGTCTGCGGCGTCGAGGACCGCGCCGACGGAGAGGTAGGCCTCGTGGACGCGCGAGTACTGGTGGCGGTCGACGCGGATCGCCGAGCCCATGAGGCTCAGCTTGAGGGCCCGCTCGGTGATCATCCCGGAGAGCTTGCGGGTGACGAGGTCGAAGCCGCGCAGTTCCCGCAGGGCGACCAGGGCGCCGCGGTCGGCCGGGTGCTCCCAGGCGCGGGTCGATATGCCGCGCAGGAGGTTCGGCTCCCGGGAGGAGGATTCCCTGACTTCGACCGGTCCGGCCTCGTCCGGGGCCTGCTCGTCTCCGGTCTCGTCGTGCGCCGGTGGCTGCTCATCGCTCATGCCCGCTCCTCACGGTTTGGCTCTGATGCAAGTGTGGCACGCCCACGCCAGTACGGCGACGCCTCGCCAGTGCCATGAACGCCGTCGGAGCGACGCGGATACGGAGTGTGAACGCGCGGTGGCGTCGGATTCGTTCGCTCGTAGGGTGTCGGCATAGCGGGCATTGCCGCCCACTTAGGGCAATATAACGAATCGGCGTCAACCGCGGGCGTGCCGCTTGACACTTGAGCGCTCAAGGACTACTCATTGATGTGGGTCAGCAATTCCGGGGCGTCGTGAAGAATCGTTTGGGGTGTTCTTGCGACGCCCCGTATCCATGCCCACGTTCGGTCTCCCCGCGCCCCGAACGGACCGACCGCCGGGTATCCTTGCGCTGGCGCGGTGCCGTGTGCGACCCCGCCGGGCCTCAGTAGCTCAGCTGGATAGAGCACCGGACTTCTAATCCGACGGTCGCAGGTTCGAATCCTGCCTGGGGCGCCATCGGACCACTCTCCGATTCACCGGTGCTTCCGGCGACATTGGACTCGACGCTTCCCACTCCCCGAAAGCGATCCGATCATGGCCAGACTCCTTCCGACGCCCGTGTTCGGCTCGATCCGGTACCGCCACGGGGCCACGATGCACTCGGTGCTGGCGACCGCCGTGATCCTCGCGGTGCTGGCGTTCATCCCGAATTCCGAGGGCGACCTCAAGCCGTGGGTGCTGCCGTTCGCGGCCGTGGGTCTGGCGTTCTACCTGTACCCGCTGGTGCGGCGGACGAAGGTGGTGGCCACGAGCGCGGAAGGTGTCGAGCTTCAGACGTTCGTGGGTGCCCGGCGCACGTTCGTGGCCTGGCGGGACGTCGAGGCCGTGGTGCTGTGGAGGCAGCCGGGCGGCATGGCCAAGCAGACGTTCGTGGGCGTCGAGAGGACGCAGGACGCGCCGCCACTGCCGCGAGAGGCGAAGCAGGGCTTGGTGACCGTCAAGACCGACCCCGCCGCGCTTCCGCCCGGGATCAGCGCCAGACTCGCGAGCGCTTCGGTCCCCGCCGGAAGGATCGACCCCGGGGCCCTCGCCACCCTGATCGCCGCCGCGAGCGCCGAGGTCCCGGTGGTGGACGCCCAGGATCCTATGTCCCCCAAGCAGGTTCGGCCTACCTGACGCCGAGGACGGCCGCTCGTCTGCGTTCAGAGGCCGCCGCCAGTGGTGTCCTCTTCTTTGAAGGTCGCGGTCAGGACCTTGGGTTCGCTGTTGAGGGACTCGGTGAGCTCGCGGACCGAGCCGCGCCCGGCGAGCATGATCTCGGTGGAGTGGGGGCCGTCGGGGGTCTCGGTGTCCTCGTCCTCGATCTCGACCACGTTGAAGCCCTTGGCGGTGCAGACGGCCAGCGCGGCGGTGAGGCCTTCGGAGTTGAGGTAGCGCAGGTGGAGGCGGCCGGTGTGCTTGGCGTGGCGGGAGATGGCGTTCTCGACGGGAGCGAGGCCCGCGACGACGATCAGGTGCATGGCGGTGACGGCGACAGCGGCCCACGGCAGCCCCGCGGCGCACGCGATCGCGATGGCGGTGACCGACCAGATCGACGCTGCCGTGGTCATCCCGAAGACGAGATTGCGCCGAAAGAAGATGACGCCCGCACCGAGGAACCCGACCCCGGTCACGACCTGCGCGGCGATGCGCGCGGGGTCGACCCCGGGCGTGTTCGGATCGACCTCGGCGAACCCGTAACGCCCGGCGAGCACGAACAGCGCGGCCCCGACGGCGATGAGCGCATGCGTGCGCATCCCGGCAGGCTTCCCCTGCCACTCCCGCTCAGCCCCGATGACGAGCCCGAGAAGCAGGGCGAGCCCGAGAGGCGCAAGCTGCTGCAAGACCTGGTCCATGACGAACAGGAGTACCCGATCCGAAAGATGTGAACCCCACTCACAGGCGGCAGGCGGCAGGCGGCAGGCGGCAGGCGGCAGGCGGCAGGCGGCAGGCGGCAGGCGGCAGGCGGCAGGCGGCAGGCGGCAGGCGGCAGG
>NZ_JBEYYO010000021.1:0-104968 GCF_040645615.1 Glycomyces sp. NPDC046736
CAGAAGTCGCGGCGGCCCTCGCGCATGAACGAGCCGACGTTCACCACGCCGGGGATGTTGGAGCCGACGCCCCATTTCGCGCCCGGGAACCGCCGGGCCTGGCCGGGGTCGGCTCGGACCCCGGTGACGTTCGCCCACGGGACGGCGAGCGGCCGCCACCGCCCGAACGCGCGGCGCGCGCCGTGGAGCCGGACGACGAGATGACGATCGGTGGTCTGGACAGTGGCCATGAGGTGCTCCTTCGTGAACGGTTTCAGGTGACGTCGCGGCGCATGGGCGCGGTGACCGCCGCGAGGGACGCCGCGAGCGCGTAGGCCAGCAGCACCGCCGCTCCCAGCAGCGGCGGCAGCAGCGTCGGGGCGCTGCCCGCGGCCGCGGCGGCCTCGCGCATGAGGCTCGACTCGGTGAGCGCGGCGGTCGCGCCGCCGGGCAGGAACGGGTAGACCGCGTTGAACCCGGGGACGAGCGCGAGCGCGTGCTCGACCATGTACAGGTACCCGCCGAGGACGATGAGCGTCGCGGTCTGGTTGCGTACCAGGGCGCCGAAGCCCACTCCGATCACCGTGTACGCGGCCATCGCCGCGGCCTGCCCCGAAAGCATCGCCGCGACCTCCCCGAACGAGACTCCGACCGGGACGCCGCGAGCGGCCGCGCCCGCGTACAGGGCCGCTGCGACCGCGACCGCGACGAGTACGCCGTAGACCGCGCCCGCCGCCGCGTAGGCCGCGAGCTTCGCGGCGAGCACCCGGTATCGCTTGGGCGCGAACAGGAACGTGTGCCCGATCGTGCGGTGGCGGTACTCCGAGGTCACCGCGAGTGCCCCGAACAGGGCCGGGACCAGCACGGTCAGTCCGACCGCCGAGAGCACGATCCGCACCCCGGCGGCCGTCTCGACGCCGGGCATCGGCGGTTCGAACCGCTCGGGCCCGATGAGCACCAGCAGCAGCGTCAGCCCGCCGCCGCACGCGAGGGCCGCGAGCGGGCCCCAGCGCCACAGCCGCGTCGAGAGCAGCCTGCGCATCTCAGCTCGGATCAAGCGGTTCACGCCAGGGCTCCGATCCGGTCGAGGAACACCGTCTCCAGGTTCGCCTCACCGGTCAGCTCGGCGAGCGGCGCGGCGGCGACGAGGCCGCCGCGGTGCATGATCAGCACGTCGTCGACGAGCCGTTCGGCCTCGGCGAGCACATGGCTGGCGACCAGCACCGTGCGCCCTTCGGTGGCGGCCTCGCGCAGGAACCCGCGCAGCCAGGCGATGCCCTCGGGGTCGAGTCCGTTGGTGGGCTCGTCGAGGACGAGCACCGCCGGGTCGCCGAGGATCGCTGTGGCCAGGTTGAGGCGCTGGCGCATCCCGGTGGAGTAGCCGCCGACGCGGCGTCCGGCGGCCGCTTCGAGGCCGGTGCGGGCCAGGACCTCGTCGACGCGCGCGTCGGGCAGGCCGAGCATCGCGGCGTAGACGCGCAGGTGGTCGCGGCCGGTGCGGCCGGGGTGGAAGCCGTCGGCCTCCAGGGCCGCACCGACGGTGCGGGCGGGTTCGGGCAGGTCGCGGTAGGCGCGACCGCCGACGCGGGCGGTGCCGGCGTCGGGCGCGACGAGGCCGAGCAGCATCCGCAGGGTCGTGGTCTTGCCGGAGCCGTTGGGGCCCAGGAATCCGGTGACGCGGCCGGGCCGGGCGTCGAACGAGACGCCGGCGACGGCCTCGACGTCGCCGAAGCGCTTGGCGAGGTTCCGGACCTCGATCGGGACGGGGGTCATGCGTGCCTCCTGGACATCACAGCTATCTGTTATAGCTCATGTATAT
Source organism: Glycomyces sp. NPDC046736 (assembly GCF_040645615.1). Lineage (NCBI taxonomy): Bacteria > Bacillati > Actinomycetota > Actinomycetes > Glycomycetales > Glycomycetaceae > Glycomyces > Glycomyces sp. NPDC046736. The sequence continues at coordinate 1,799 of NZ_JBEYYO010000021.1, forward strand.
CAGATATAGTCCTGAGATGCGATTGACGCTCGACGTGGACAGCGAGATCCCGATCTACCAGCAGATCCGGGATCAGGTCGTCGCGGCCATCGCCGCCGGGGAACTCTCCGCCGAGACCCCGCTGCCGTCCACGCGGCAGCTCGGCGCGGACCTGGCGATCAACTTCCACACCGTCAACAAGGCCTACGACCTGCTGCGACGCGAGGGCTTCATCCGCGTCAACCGCAAGAGCGGCGCGGTGGTCCGCCGCGACCGCGCCTCCGGGCCGCCCGACCCCGGTGTCGCCGATGCCTGGCAAGAGCGCCTGCGCATCCTCCTCGCCGAGGCCGTCGCCCACGGTCTCACCGCCGAGGAAGTCCACGAGCGCTCGACCCGAGTGCTCGACTCGTTCACCCCCGCCGAAGGGAAGACCCCGTGAACCTCGCCTCGCTCACCCTGCTGCTCGCCTCCACCGGCACGGCCACCGCCGTGTGGTGGACCGTGCCCGCGCTGAGCCGCCCGACACTGCCCTTCGGCGTGGCCGTCCCCGAAGGCCGCGTCGCCGACCCCGCGATCGCCCACGCGCGGGGCCGCTACTCCCGCACCGTGATCGCCTCCGGCGTGGCGGTCACCGCGCTGGCGTTCCCGCTCGTGCTCCTGCTCGGCGAGGCGGTCGCCCTTACGGCCGCCACGCTCGTGCTCGTCGCGGTGGGCCTGGCCGCGTATCTCGCCGCGGGCCGCGCTGTGCGCGAGGCGAAACGCGCGGGGGACTGGTACGGCGGCGCGAAGCAGGCCGTCACCGCCGATCTCAGCTTCCGCACCGACCCGGTGCGCGTCCCCTGGCTCGCCCTCGCCCCCGCGGCGGCGATCGCCGCGGCCACGGTCGTCGTCGGCTTCGCGGTCCCGCTGCCCGAGACGCTCCCCGGTCTCCAGGGCCTCGACCTCGACGGCGGCGAACGGGTCGCGACCGGGTTCTGGACCGCGTGGAACCCGGTGGTCGCCCAGGGCGCGGTCACGCTCGTCACCGCGTTGTGCCTCGCCGGGGTCGTGCGCGTGCGCCCCGAGATCGACGCCGCCCGCCCGGCCGGGACCGCCCGCCGCTACCGGGTCTACCTGCGCTCGGTGTGCCTCCTCGGCGGCTTCATCGCCGCGTGCGTCAACCTCACCCTGCTCGGGGTCGCGTTGCGGCTATGGGAGATCGCGCCCGCCTCCCCGGTCACCACCGCCTTGGTATTCGCCCCGCTGGTCGCGATCGCCATCGCCCACATCCGCTTCGAGCTCAAAGTCGGCACCGGCGGCCACCGCCTGCCCGCCGCTCCCGGCGAGGCCGATGAGGACACCGGTCTGCTCCAGAGGGACGACGACCGCCACTGGCACCTCGGCGGCTTCGTCTACCTCAACCGCGACGACCCGGCCGTCTTCGTCCACCAGAGGGCCGGAGGCGCGCAGTGGACGATCAACCTCGGCAGCCCCGGCGGCCGTCTCGCCGGTCTCGTCATCGCCGCGATCACCGTCGCCGCCTCGGCTACCGCCGCGCTCGACGCCCTCGGCGTGCTCGACCTCCCCAGCACCGCAAGGTTCTGACCGCCGTTCAGCGTCGCGCCGCCGAATCCTGACCGCGTTCGAGAGGCACTGTCGCACCCCCGGCCTACCCTCATGAGTCAGTTCCCTCGCCGCATGAAGGACGACCATGACTGAACACGTTGCGCCCCAACAAGTCTCGATCGAGCTGCCGAAGGCCTTCGCCGCCAAGGTCCTGCCGCGCCGCGACCGGCCCGCGGCCCCGGCCCCGCCCGCGCTCGACCCGGACGCACCGCAACGCCTCCGCGAAGCGCTCGCCGACAAGGCCGAACTCATGGAGCGGGCCCTCCACATGCGCAAGAACCGCCGCCACAAGAACGCCGTCGCCGCCTATTACGAGGGCCGACCCGACGCGCGCGGCGCGGCCGTCACCGGGGAGCTCCTGCGCTACGTCGGCCCCCACGACCCCGACGAGTGGAGCCGTCTCGAACTCCACGCCTGGCTCCAGACCCACGGCCTGGCCTGGACCGTGCGCGCCTGGCTCGAACGCGGCGACGTCGAGATGATCGGCTACCACTGGAAACACGTCGAAGTCCCCCTCCAAGACCTCGTGCTCCTGCCGACCTCGATCCACAACACCCGCTCCCTGACCCGTGAGATCGACAACGGCACCCTCGCCGAGATCCGCGCCCACCTCGCCACCGCACCCGAAGCGGACTACACCGCCGCGCTCGCCGCCGCCGCGGAGCACCGCGACACCATCGGCAAGATCTTCGGCGCCGCGCTCCTGTTCCCCGAACGCCGCGACTGGGTCCTCGACTCCTGCAACGAATACCGCAACCGCCCCTGGAACATCGGCTTCGACAAGGTCGTCCTCCACGCCATGAGCGAGAAGGCCCACCTCAAGGCCGCGAGGATCACCGAACTCCACGACTACTACATGGACGTCGAATCCATCGCCGCCCTCGTCGACGGCCTCGGCACCGCCGCCCTCCCCGTCCTCACCACCACCCTCGGCAGCCGCTACCACCAGGCCAAACCCGTGCGCCAAGCCCTCTACCAGGCCGTCGCGCTCCTGCCCACCTCCGAGGCCACCGACCACCTCGTGGCCAACCTCGACCAGCCCCACGCCTTCGACGCCGCCGTCCAGGCCGCCGAGCGCCACCCCGAACTCATGCTCCGCTCCCTGGCCGTCGAGACGGGTGAGGTCAGCACCGCCCTCAGGGGCCGCTTCGCCGCCCTCGCCGAACACGCCGGACCCGCGGCCCTCGACAACCTGACCGACGCCGAACGCGCCGCCATCGCCGCGTTCACCGCCTCCCGCACCGCCGTCCCCGAAGCCGACCCCGCCGACCTTCCCCAGCTCCTCACCGCCCCGCCCTGGACCCGAAAGCGCCCCAGGCACAAACCCGTGACCATCGAAGGCCTCGCCCCGATCGGCGAGCCGCGCCTGGTCTGGCCCGAAGGCCGCCACCGGCACTGGCTAGACTACGCCGACGAACCGCTGCGCGACGACCCCTTGGGCGAGGTGCGGCAGTTCTGGTACGAGCACGCCGAGACCCTCCGCCGAGGCGACACCGTCGATCGCCGCGACCGCCTCGGCGTCCTGGTCGCCCACGGGCCGATCGAACTCGCCGAAGAGTTCGTGGCCGAATGGGCCGCCTCCGGCGACGAACCCGGCGGCTGGCAGGCCATCGCGATCCTCGCCCGCTTCGGCGAGATCGGTATCCCCAAAGCAGTCACCGCCGCGATCGAGTACTGCGGCATCGACCCGGTCCTGGAACCCGTCCTCTCAGTCGAGGCCGCGAGGTTCGTCGCCGACCAACTGGTGCGCCTCAAATCCGCCCGGCCCCAAGCGGCCGCCTGGCTCGACCACCACGGCCTCGACGTCGTGCCGCTCCTGGTCCCCGACGCGTTCGCCCCCGCCACCGACCCCGCGGCCAAGCGGGCCCGCAAGGCCGCCGAGACCGCCCTGGCGCACCTCGCAGTCCGCCACGGCGCGGCCGCCGTCGCAAAGGCCGCCGAACCCCATGGGCCCGAAGCGGTCGCGGCCCTCACCGAGATCTACGCCGACCCGTACGAGCCCTACGGCACCACCGTCCCCAAGCCCGGCCCGTGGGCCACCCCGGTCATGTTCCCGCAGGTGCTCCTCAAAGGACGCGACCGCGCCTTGCCCGCCTCCGCGATCCCGCACCTGCTCACCGTGCTCGCGCTGGCGGCCCCGGACTACCCCTACCCGGGTCTGGCCGCCGTCGTGGAGATCTGCGACCGGGCCTCGCTGGCGCGGTTCAGCCGGGCCGTGTTCGACCAGTGGCTCGCGGTCGGCGCCCCGCCGAAGGACTCGTGGGCTTTGACGCAGCTCGCGCATGTGGCCGAGGACGAGACGGTGTGGGCGCTGGCGCCGAGGATCGCCGAGTGGCCGGGGGAGAACCAGCACAAGCGGGCGGTCGCAGGTTTGAAGGTGCTCGGCGCGATCGGTTCGGAGGAGGCGCTGCGCGCGGTGAAGCGGATCGCCGACCGCTCCAAGTTCGAAGCGCTGCAATCCGAGGCCGCGACGCAGATCAAGGGCATCGCGGCCGCCTTGGGCCTGACCGAAGACCAGCTCGCCGACCGTCTCGTCCCGGATTTCGGGCTCGACGACGAGGCATCGCTCATCCTCGACTACGGGCCCCGCTCGTTCACCGTCGCGTTCGACGAGCACATGCAGCCCTTCGTGATCGACGACGCTGGCAAGGCCCGCAAGGCCCTCCCCAAACCCGGCGTGAAGGACGACCCGGACGCGGCCGAGGCTTCCCGCGCCCGGTTCTCGGCGTTGAAGCGCGAACTCAAATCCGTTGCGGCCGAACAGGTCAAACGGCTCGGGGCCGACCTGGTGACCGGCCGGGCCCACACCGTGGAGGACTTCGGCCGCTACGTCGCGGGCCATCCGCTCACCGGCCGCCTCGCGCGCCGCCTGGTGTGGCTCGCCGAGACCGCCGAGGCGCGACTGGCGTTCCGCATCGCCGAGGACGGCACCTACAGCGATGTCGAGGACGACACCGTAGACCTTCCCGCTGACGCGTCGATCCGCCTGGCCCACCCCGTCCATCTCGGGTCGCAAGTGGACGAATGGGCGAAGCTGTTCGCCGACTACGAGATCCTCCAGCCCTTCGACCAGCTCCTGCGCCCCGCAATGCGGTTCACCGAAGACGAACTCGCCACCGGCCGCCTCGCGCGCTTCGAAGGGGCCACGGTCGCGACCGGCCGAGTCCTCGGCATGACCCGCCTGGGCTGGCACCGCGCCGCCCCCGAACCGGGCGGCCGAGCCCGGGGAATCAGCTACCCGCTGCCGAACGGCGGCTTCGTGACCGTGGCGCTCGACCCCGGCATCGAGGTCGGCTACGTCGAAGAGACCCCGACCCAGACGATCCGCGGCGTCCACCTCACCTCCACAGAGGAATACCCCTGGGCCGGGCAGAGCGCCGAACCCCCGGCACGAGGACCGCTCGATCCGGTCGCGGCCTCCGAGGCCCTCGCCTCCCTCACCCGACTCACCCGCCCCTGAAACCCCGCCAGGGCTGTCGTACCCGCGCTCTATGCTCGATGCCGACAACCCCGGTCCAACGAAAGACACCGATGACTGAACACACCGCATCCCCCGAATACCGCCTCGACCTCCCCGAGGACTGGACCGGCCTCCTCCTGCCCCGCCGAGGCAAGCGCACCGGCGAGCCGGTCGTGCTCGACCCCGAAGCGCCCAAACGCGTCCGAGGCCTGATCAAGTGGCACCAGGACGAGCTGCGGGCCGCGTTCGCGCTCAGCGACAACCAGCCGTACGCGCCCGCGGCGCTGCGCCACCTCGACAGTGTCCTCAACGACAGCGTCTCCACCGGTTCGACTCCCGACCCGGCCGGGGCCGGCGCCATCGCCGCGGTGCTGCTCAGCTCCGAGAAGCGGTACCGCAGCGGGAACCTCCGGCCCGAACTCGACGCCTGGTACCTCGAACACGGCCTGGCCTTCGCCGTCGGCGCCCTCATCGAACTGACGAGCCTCAACCCCTGGCCGAACTCCTGGCACCGCACCCGGGACGACTCCGTGGCCGAACGGCGGCTCCGCGACTCCACCCGCTCGCAGCTCAGCTACCTGCACACCGAACTGCGGCACGGGATCGCGGCCGCGCGGGGCCTCATCGCCACCGCGCCCGAACCCGACTACGAGGCCGCGGTGGCCGAGGCCGCAACGCACCGCGGCGATCCCACCCGCCGCCTCCTGACCTCGCTGCTGTTCCCCGAACGCGCCGACTGGGCCGCCGAGGTCGCCGCCGAGCACGACAACGGCATGGACGACTACGCGGCCGTGCTCATGTGGTACCTCCTCGAAGATCCCGCGCACCTCGCGGCGGCCCGCCTGACCAAGTTCGCCGACTGGTGGATCAGCGACCTCCTCGTCGCGAACACCCTCGCGGGCCTCGGTGCGGCCGCCTACCCGGTCTTCGCCGCCACGATCCGCCAGCACCCCGACGCCGAGTCCCGCCAGCGCCTCTACCGGGCCCTCGCCCTGACTCCGAGCGACGAGGCCGCCGCGTTCCTTTTCAGCCGCCTCGACGAGCAGTTCACGCTGCCCGCCGCCGAGACCGCGATCGCCCGCGCCCCGCAGCGCGCGCTGCGCGTCATCGCCGGTTTGAGCGCATCGGCCGCCCCGGAGTTGCGCCCCCGCTTCGCCGCGCTCGCCGCGAAGGCCCCCGAAACCGCGCTTGCGGCCCTCGACGTGGGCGACCGCGCCGCGATCGAGAGCCTCCTCAAACCCGCTGGGCTTCCCGAAGCCGCCCCCGAGGCGCTCCCGCCGCTGCTGGTGACCCCGCCGTGGACGGTCAAGCGCCCCAAGCGCAAAGCCGTGACCATCGACGGCCTCGAAGCCTCAAGCGACCTCGACCTGGTCTGGGCCGAAGGTGAGGAGGAGGCCTGCGCAGTCCCCGGGGCCTCCTACTTCAGCCGCTTCACCGAGGAGAACTGGCGCCAACGCGCACGCAGCCTCGGCACCCGCGACCGCGGCTACATGCTGTGCGCGATCCTCGCCTACGCGCCCAAGGAGATCGCCGAGACCGTCGTCGATCGCTGGGAGGGCACGACCTCCACCTATGAAGCCGACGACTGCAAGACGATCCTTGCCCGCTTCGGCCCCCGGGTCGTCCCCGGCGTCATCGAAACGCTCCGCGCCAACCCCGCCTACCACGAAGCGCTCGTCCCGATCCGCAGCGTCGAGGCCGCCCGCCTGGCCGCCGACTGGTTCGCGCGCCTCAAGACCGCGCGCGCCGGCGCCGTCGCCTGGGTCGACCGGCACGGCCCCGAAGGGGTGAGCCTCCTGGTCCCCGACGCGCTCGGCGCCGACCGCAAGGCCCGCCAGAGCGCCGAAGGGCTCCTCGTGCTCGCCGCGATGCGCCACGGCGCCGCCGCCGTCACCGCCGCGGCCGAACACTATGGGCCCGAAGCGACCGCAGCGATCGCGGCCCTGGTCGACGGCGACCCGCTGGAGCCGCGCGGCGTCAAGGTCCCCAAGCTCCCCGCCTGGGTCGACCCCGCGATGCTCCCGCCGGTCACCCTCGCCGACGGCACCGCCGTCCTCCCGCCCGAAGCGGTCAAGCACCTCGTCACCGTCCTGGCCCTGACCTCCCCGGATTACCCGTACGCGGGCTTCGACGTCGCGGTCGCCGCGTGCGACCCCGCGTCCCTGACCCGCTTCAGCCGCGCCCTGTTCCAACTGTGGCTCTCCTCGGGCGGCACTTCGAAGGACGGCTGGGCCCTCACCCAGCTCGCGCATTTCGCCGACGACGACACCGTGCGCCTCCTCGCCCCCAAAGTCCGCGAATGGCCCGGCCAGAGCCAGCACAAACGCGCCGTCACCGGCCTGGGCGTGCTCGGCGCGATCGGCTCGGAGACCGCCCTGCGCGCCGTCCAGGGCATCGCCGACAAGGTCAAGTTCAAGGCCCTCAAAGTCGAAGCGGGCGTGCAGATCGCCGCGATCGCCGCCGAGCTCGGCCTGACCCGCGACCAGCTCGCCGACCGGCTCGTCCCCGACTTCGGACTCGCCGGCGAGGCCGCCCTCACCCTCGACTACGGGCCGCGATCCTTCACCGTCCGCTTCGACGAGCAACTCAAGCCCTACGTCACCGACGCCGACGGCAAGCCCCGCAAGAGCCTGCCCAAACCCGGCGCGAAAGACGACGCCGCACTCGCCGAACCGGCCTACCAGCGGTTCACACTCCTGAAGAAGGAACTGCGCTCCACTTCGGCCGACCAGGTCGCCCGCCTCGAAAAGGCCATGGCCCAGGCCCGCACCTGGACCGTCGAGGAGTTCGAACGGTTCTTCGCCCGCCACCCGCTGGTCAAACACCTCGCCCGCCGCCTCGTGTGGACCGCCGAAGCAGACGGCACCCGCACCGGGTTCCGCATCGCCGAGGACGGCACCTACGCAGGTGCCGCCGACGACGACTTCGACCTCCCCGAGCACGCCACCGTCCGCATCGCCCACCCCTTCCACATGCAGCCCAAGGAGATCGACGCCTGGTCGGAGATCCTCGCCGACTACGAGATCCTCCAACCGTTCGAGCAGCTCACCCGCCCCGTCATGGCCTTCACCGACGCCGAGCTCACCGACGGGCACCTCGCCCGCTTCGAAGGCGTCGAAGTCGAAGTCGGCCGCCTGCTGGGCCTGACCAAGCACGGCTGGCACCGCGGCGCGCCCGAAGACGGCGGCGTCGAACCCGGCATCGCCTACGCGATCCCCGGCGGCGGCTACGTCACCGTCGCCCTCGAACCGGGCATCTGGGTCGGCATGATCGCCGAAAACCCGATCCAGAAACTCGTCGGCGTCCGCCTCGCAGACCAAGAGGACTACTACTGGCACGGCACGGCCAAGGACACCCAACCCCGCCCGCCCGAAGTCGACCCCTTGATCGCCTCCGAGATCCTCACCGCCCTCGCCCGCGTCACCGGCCGCGGCTGACCCACCGACCCAGAGAGACCACCATGAGCTCCCAAGCCACACCCGAGCTGCGCCTCCAACGGCCCCCGGCCGAACGCCGCTACGCCGACGAACTGGCCAAACTCGCCGCCGAAGACGACGCGCCCCGCCCGCCCGGCTGGGCCCTCAGCCTCCAGGCCGCCCGCACCTTCGTCGTCGGCGACGAATCCCGCGGCATCGCCAAGAAATTCGTCGGCGACCCCTCCCTGATCGACCGCGCCCTGGTCACGCTCGCCACCAACCGCGGCCTCATGCTCGTGGGCGAACCCGGCACCGCCAAATCGCTCCTGTCCGAACTCATCGCCGCCGCCGTCTGTGGCGACTCCACCCTCACCATCCAAGGCGGCGCCTCCACCACCGAAGACCAGATCGCCTACTCCTGGAACTACTCCCTGCTCGTCTCCGAAGGCCCCACCCAGCGCGCCCTCGTCCCCGCACCCCTCCTCCAAGGCATGGCCGAAGGCCGCGTCGTCCGCTTCGAAGAGATCACCCGCTGCCCCCTCGAAGTCCAGGACTCACTCCTGTCGCCCCTGTCCGACCGGGTCCTGGCCATCCCCGAACTCGACGGCGACTCCATGGTCTTCGCCCGCGAAGGCTTCAACATCATCGCCACCGCCAACACCCGCGACAGGGGCGTCAACGAGATGAGCGCGGCCCTCAAGCGCCGCTTCAACTTCGAGACCGTGTTCCCCATCGCCGACTTCAACACCGAACTCGACCTGGTCGAGACCGAGGCCGCCGCCGCGCTGGCCCGCTCGGGCGTGCCCGCGCCGCCTTCGCGCGATGTCCTCGAAGTGCTGGTGCGGGTCTTCCGCGACCTGCGTTCGGTCGACGCCTCGACCGGCGGGCGCCCGCAGGCGGTCATGTCCACCGCCGAGGCGGTCTCGGTGGCGCACGCCGTGGGCATCAAGGCCTGGTATCTGAGGGGCGGTGAGGCCGAAGCGGGCGACATCGTCGACTGCATGGCCGGGGCCGCGGCGAAGGACAACGCCGAGGACCTCGCGCGGCTGCGCCGCTACCTCGAACAGAAGGCCGCCAAACGCAAAGGCCCGCAATGGCAGTCGCTCTACCAGGCCCGGAATCTGCTGCCCGGATGATCGAACGCCTCACCGTGCTGGGCGTGCGCCATCACTCGCCCGCGTGCGCCCGCCTCGTCGCCGACACGATCGACCGGTTGCATCCCGCGGCGGTCCTCATCGAGGGCCCCGCGGACTTCAACGGCCGCCTCGACGAGCTCGCGCTCGAACACGAACTGCCCGTGGCGATCTACTCCTACGCCAGCACCGGGTCGGCCGTGCGCCGTTCGTGGGCCCCGCTGTGCGACTACTCGCCCGAATGGGTCGCCCTCACCGAGGGCCGCCGCACCGGAGCGGACGTCGCGTTCATCGACCTGCCCGCCTGGCACGACGCGTTCGACGGGATCGAGAACCGCTACTCCGACGCCGAACGCCGCTACACCGAAGCGACCGAACGGCTCTGCCGCGCCTTCGCCGTCGACAACTCCGACGCCCTCTGGGACCACTTGGTGGAGATCGCGGACGCGGACGGCCTGGCCGAACGCCTTGACCACTACTTCGACCTCGTTCGCGGCGAAGCAGAAGCGAACGAGGCCGACACGGCCCGCGAAGCCCACATGGCCGCGTGGATCCGCTCGGCCCTGGCCGAGCACGAGGGCCCCGTCCTGGTCGTGTGCGGCGGCTTCCACGCCCCGGCCCTGCGCCGCCTCGCCGCCACCGGACCGGCCGAGCGACCCGAGGTCCCGGCGGCTCCCGAAGGCACCGACACCGGCGGGTTCCTGGTGCCCTATTCCTTCCGCAGGCTCGACGCGTTCGCGGGCTACCAGTCCGGGATGCCCTCACCGGAGTATTACCAGCGCCTGTGGGAGGACGGCCCCGAGCCCGCCGCGGCCGCGCTCGTGCAACGCATCACGCACCGCCTGCGCGGCAAGGGACTCCACGTCTCCACTTCGGACCTCATCGGCGCGCGCAGCCTCACCGACGGCCTCGCGCGCCTGCGCGGTCACCACCGGCCCGGCCGCACCGACCTCCTCGACGGCCTCGCCAGCGCCCTCATCTCCGACGACCTCGAACAGCCCCTCCCGTGGACCCGCCGCGGCACCCTCACCGCCGGCACCCATCCCGTCGTGGTCGAGATGACCGCCGCCCTCACCGGCGAGCGGGTCGGCCGCCTCCACCCGGACACGCCCGCCCCGCCGCTGGTCGCCGACGCCGAGTCCGCGCTCGAACGAGCCGGCCTCCACGCCGACGGCTCCGTCCGCCTCGACCTCGCCAAGGCCCGCGACCTCGAACGCAGCCGCCTCCTGCACTGCCTGCGCCTGCTCAACGTCCCCGGCGTCACCCGCGACGCGGGCCCGGCCGCGGGCAGCGACGTCACCGCCGAAGAGCACTGGGCCGTCCGCACCCACCCCGACCGCCTGCCCGCGCTCATCGAGGCCGGCGCGCTCGGCGCGACCCTCGGCGACGCCGCCCAGACCGCCCTCGAACAGCGCCTCGACGCCGACAACGGCCTCAACGCCCTGGCGGCGATCCTGTTCGACGCGGCCCTGTGCGGGCGCGCGCATCTGACCGACCGCCTCGGGCAGGCGGTGCGAAGCGCGGTCGCCGCCAGCGGCGACACCGCCGCCGTGGGCCGGGCTCTCGGTGTGGCCCTTGCCCTGTGGCGGCACGACCACCTGTTCGGGACGGTCGGTTCGGACCTGTACGCCTCGGTGATCGCCGCGTGCTGCGACCGCGTCCTGTGGCTGGTCGAAGGCCTCCACGCCCCGCCCGGCCCGGCCGACCTGGGCCGCCTCCAGGCGCTCACCGCTTTGCGGGACGCCGTGCACCACGCGCCCGGGCACGCTCCCGGCCCTTCAGTGGTCACCCAAGCGGCCGAGCGGATCGCCCGCGACGGGGCCGCCCCGCCGGATCTGCGCGGTGCGGCCTTGGGCCTGGCCTGGTCGCTCGGCGCGTCCGCCGACGCCGCCGCGGCGGCCGAAGGCGCGGCTGGGCCCGACCGGCTCGGCGACTGGCTCGCGGGCCTGTTCGCTCTGGCCCGTGAGGAAGTGCTCGCCGAGCCCGAGGACGGCGGCGTGGTCGCCGCGGTCGACACTCTCGTGGGCGACTTGACCGAGGGGGAGTTCCTCGAATCGCTGGCGTCGCTGCGTCAGGCGTTCGCGATGTTCCCGCCCCGCGAGCGGGGCCTGATCGCCGAGCGGATCGTGGGTCTGCGCGGCGGCGGCGACGCCCGATCCCTCACCGCCCGGCACGAGGTCGACCCGCATGTGGTGGCCGCGTCGATGGCGCTCGAAGCCCGCGTGGAGGCCGCGCTGGAGCGCGAGGGCCTGCGTTTGCTGTTCCCCACCAACCGATCGGAGACCTGATGGGCGCCGAACTGGAACGCTGGCGGCTCATCCTCGGGCCCGCCGCCGAGCGCAGCACCGGGGGCTTGAGCGATGAGAACGCCGGTCGCGACGCGGCCCTGGACTGGCTGTACGGCCGCGACGAGGACCTCGGCAAGCGGGAGGTCCGCCGCGGCGGGGCGCGCTCGGATTCGCGCTCGGGCGGCGACGACCCCTCCATCGTGACCACAGTGGACTGGCTGGACGGGATCCACCGGCTCTTCCCCAAGGAGACCGTCGAACGCCTCGAACGCGACGCGATCGAACGCTACGAGATCCACGACGTGCTCACCGACCCCGAGGTCCTCGCCCGGGTCGAACCCAACCCGGCCCTGCTCAAAGCGGTCCTGCGCACCAAGCACCTGATGAACCCGCAGGTCCTGGCCGCCGCGCGCCGCATCGTCGAAGAGGTCGTGCGCGCCCTGGTGGAGAAGCTCTCGGTCGAGGTCCGCACCGCGTTCACCGGCAGCCGCAACCGCAAGCCCAGCCGCCACCGCCGCGCCCGCGACTTCGACCTCAAGACCACCCTGCACGCCAACCTCAAGCACTACCGGCCCGAAGAGCGCCGCGTCGCGATCGAGAAGCCCCGCTTCCACTCCCGCACCGCCAAACGCCTCGAACAGTGGCAGCTGGTGCTCCTGGTCGACCAGTCCGGGTCCATGGTCAGCTCCGTGGTCCACTCCGCGGTCACCGCCGCGTGCCTCTACGCCCTGCCCGGCCTCAAGACCCACCTCGTCGCGTTCGACACCGACGTGGTCGACATGACCTCCGAAGTGGACGACCCGGTCGAGACCCTCATGAAGGTCCAACTCGGCGGCGGCACCGACATCGCCCGCGCCGTCGACTACGCCGCCGGCCTGGTCGAGAACCCCCGCCGCTCCATCGTCGTCCTCATCACCGACTTCTACGAAGGCGGCTCCGAAACCCGCCTCGTCCACACCGTCAAACAACTCTGCCAGCAGGGCACCCAGGTCCTCGGCCTCGCCGCCCTCGACGAGGAGGCCAACCCCTCCTATGACCGGGCCCTCGCCGCCCGCCTGGCCGAGCACGGCGCCCACATCAGCGCCATGACCCCCTCCCACCTCGTCGAATTCGTCGCCGAAAGGCTCGGCACATGACCCGCCACGACCTCCTCGCACTCACCCCCGACGCCCTCGCCGCCCTCGCCAACCGCGGCCTGGTCAAACGCGCCGCCAAGGACCTCGACGCCGGCGCCGTCCCCACCGTCGACCTCGCCGACGACGGCACCCTCACCGCGCGTTTCCCCGACGACGCCGAGACCGTCCTCCCCGCCCACGGCGGCCTCGACACCGCCACCTGCACCTGCGGCGCCCCCGGCAAATGCCGCCACCGCGTCGGCGCCGTCCTCGCCTACCAACGCGCCCAACAAGACACACCCGAGCCCGAACCCGAAGCCCCCGCCACCCCCGCGGCCATCACCGACGAGCAACTCCTCGACGCCTTCGGCCCCCACACCCTCAAAGCCGCCGAGACCACCCGCCGCGCCGGCTACACCGCCCGCCTCACCTGGCCCGGCCCCGACCAGCCCGCCACCGCCGAACTCCCCGCCGCCACCGTCGCCTTCCTCGTCCCCGGCCTCGGCTACGTCCACACCGACGCCACCGGACCCGCCCGCGACACCGCGATCGTGCTCGCCACCTGGGCCTTCCGCGAAGCCCCAGGCCCAGGCACCACCACCGTCACCGTCGGCGGCACCACCACCGAAGACCCCCTCAGCGACGCCCTCGACCTCACCCACCGCGTCCTCCTCGACGGCGCTGGCAGCGCCGACGCCGTCCTCCGCGCCGCCCTCCAACGCGAAGCCAAAGCCCTCACCCGCCGCCGCGCCCACTGGCCCGCGGGCGCACTCACCGACCTCATCGACCAGCTCACCCGCTACGAAGACCGCTCCGCCGCCTACGACCCCGCCCGCCTCGCCGCCCTCCTCACCGAACTCCCCGCCCGCGCCGCGGCCGCCGCCCACCCCCACGGCACCCCCGCCACCCACATCCTCGGCAGCGAAGAAGCCGACGCCACCCCCCTCACCCTCGTCCGCCTCACCGGCCTCGGCGCCCGCATCGGCACCGAAGGCGACCGCCGCACCCTCCAGCTCTACTTCGCCCAACCCGAAACCGGCATGGTCCTCGCCCTCCAACGCGACTGGGCCCTCACCGAAGACCACAGCCCCACCGGCGCCGAACTCGCGAACCGCCGCATCGCCGGGTGCCGCATCGCCAGCCTCGCCGCAGGCAACACCGTCACCGAAGCCGCCACCCGCACCGCCGCCCGCAACCTCAAACTCGGCACCGGCCGCCTCGCCAAGACCCAGGTCCTCCCACTCGGCAGCGCCTGGAACGACCTCCCCGCCACCCTGCGCACCACCGACCTCGACGCCCTCGCCACCCACCTCGCCGACCTCCCGCCCAGCCTCATCCGCCCCCGCATCACCGCCGAAACCCTCCGCGTCATCGCCATCGCCGAAGTCACTGACCTCGGCTACGACCCCGCCGCCCAACGCCTCGAAGCCCGCATCACCGCCCCCGACGGCGGCACCGCACTCCTGCGCGTCCACCACCGCGCCGCCACCCCCGGTGCACTCGAAGCCATCGAAACCGCCCTCACCGCCGGCCCCCACGCCGTCGCCGGCCACCTCACCCGCCACAGAGGCGACATCGTCATCGACCCCACCGCCATCCACACCCCCACCGGCCTCACCGTCCCCGACCTCGCCCCCGGCGACGACACCGCCGACCTCACCGCCGCCCAAGACCCCACCACCACCGACCCCGTCACCGCCGCACTCGACACCGCCGCCACCGTCTGCGCCGACCTCGCCCACACGGGCCTGCGCCGCGCCCGCACACCCTCCATCGCCCGCGTCGACACCGCCGCCGCCCACCTCGCCCGCGTCGGACTCCAAAGCGCCGCAAACGAATTCGCCCAACTGTCCAAAGCGTTGACCCACGAGGACGACACCACCCGAATCACCGCCTGGACCGCCGCGGCACTCCGGATCCACCTCACCGCTGAGCTACACTGACCCGATCCCGGGGCCAGGCGCACGGGCCACGAACCCGCGCCCAACGCACGCCGCCACTCGAACCACACCGCAGAGCCATCGCTCCGCGACACCAGAGCCGGCGACCGTCACCGAAGCAATGAGGCTTTCCATGCCAGCGCACACCGTGGTCGACCTGCAAGACCCGATCTTCCTCGCCCACCGCGGCGGCAAACTCCGCACCGCCACCACCATCCCCCTCGACAGCCGCGAAGACCTCTCCGTCGCCTACACACCCGGCGTCGCCCGCGTCTGCGAAGCCATCGCCGCCGACGAAGCCCTCGCCCGCACCCACACCTGGCGCTCCAACGTCGTCGCCGTCGTCACCGACGGCACCGCCGTCCTCGGCCTCGGCGACATCGGCCCCGCCGCCGCACTCCCGGTCATGGAAGGCAAAGCCGCGCTCTTCCGCCAATTCGCCGACATCGACGCCGTCCCCATCTGCCTCGACACCAAAGACCCCGACGCCATCGTCGCCGCCGTGGCCGCCATCGCCCCCTCCTTCGGCGGCATCAACCTCGAAGACATCTCCGCCCCCCGCTGCTTCGACATCGAAGAGCGCCTCAAGACCCAGCTCGACATCCCCGTCTTCCACGACGACCAGCACGGCACCGCCGTCGTCGTCCTCGCCGCCCTCACCAACGCCCTCCGCCTCCAAGAACGCCGCGCCGAAGACCTCACCGCCACCATCGTCGGCGCAGGCGCCGCAGGCGTCGCCATCACCAAGATCCTCAACGAAGCCGGCGTCGGCGACATCATCGTCTGTGACTCCACCGGCATCATCCACCAAGGCCGCGACCGCCTCAACCCCGTCAAGACACACCTCGCCGCCACCACCAACCGCCACGGACGCACCGGCGACATCACCACCGCCCTCAAAGGCGCCGACGTCCTCGTCGGCGTCTCCGGCGGCACCGTCCCCGAAACCGCACTCCAAGGCATGGCCCCGAACGCGATCGTCTTCGCGCTGGCGAATCCGACACCGGAGGTCGCCCCGGAGGTCGCGGCCCGCCACGCGGCGATCGTGGCGACCGGCCGCAGCGACTATCCGAACCAGATCAACAACGTGCTGGCGTTCCCGGGGATCTTCCGCGGCGCGTTCGACGCGGGGGCCGCCCAGATCACCGAGGCGATGAAGCTCGCCGCGGCCAGGGCGATCGCCGACATCGCGGCCGAGGACCTCGCCCCGGACCGCATCGTCCCCTCGGCCTTGGACCCGCGGGTGGCCCCGGCAGTGGCGGCAGCGGTCAAGGCCGCCGCCTGACCGGGCCGGGTTAGATTCCTCGACGGTCTCGCGTCTCGCGTCTCGGACCGAGGCCGGTCGTCATGCGTGGATCGTATACTATATATGAGATAGGATATACGATCCACGCGGGTAAGTCCCTTACGCCGCCATCAACTCCGCGAGCGTCTCGATCGTCTCGCGGCCCTCGACCTGCGAGGCCCATTCGCGCGGCAGCGCGTCGTGGCCGTAGGCGGCGCCGTAGAGGTTGCCGAGGATCGCTCCGGTCGAGTCGGAGTCGCCCGAGTGGCTCACGGCCGCGATGAGGCCCGCGCGCACGTCGTCGGTGCCCAGGAAGCAGTAGACCGCGATAGCCAGGGCCTCCTCGGCCACCCAGCCTTCGCCCAGTGGCGCGCACGTGTTCGGCCCGGGCGGCACGTTCCCGGCCAGTGCGTAGGCCGCGCCGAGGGCGTCGGCGGTCTCGGAGCGGTCGAGGCCGCTGCGCAAGTGCAGCATGGTCTCCGAGACCGCGCGCTGCGGCGCCTCGCCGTTCATCAGGTGCGCGGTGATCATCGCGAACGCGCCCGCGGCGGCCCCGGCCGTCGGGTGCCCGTGGGTCAGGCGCGAGCATTCCTCGGCCAGTTCGTAGGCCTCGGCGGGGGAGTAGCGCAGCCCGAACGGGGCCGAGCGCATCACGGTCCCGCAGCCCTTGGAGTTCGCGTTCACGACCGCGAGGGTGCTGCGCCAGTCGGCCGCGGCGCTGCGGTCGTGCGCGGCCAGCCCCGAGATGCACGCCCCGCCGGGCGCGCGCCGCGCGTACAGCCACGGCTGCGCCGCTAGTCCTTCAGAACCGTTGGGAGGCATGGGTTCTCTTTGGGTCTGCAACCACCGCAGGTACGCCAGCCGCACCGAGTCGACCTCCGCGCCCGCCTCGGCCAGGAGCAGCCCCTCGGCGGTGAACAGCGTCATCTGCGTGTCGTCGGAGACCCGGTTGTACTGCATCTGGGTGACCCCATCGGGCCCGAAGTCGCTCGCGATCCGCTCCCACGAGTCGAACTCGACCTGATACCCCAGCGCATCGCCGACCGCGCCCCCGATCAGACACCCCATCACACGGCTCCGCCGCGAAACTCCATCACTCACGCCGAGATTCTATGGCCCCCATGCCTCTCGGCGGAACCTCCAGATCCGGGGCTCTAGACGGCGGGTTCTCGCTCGATGATCTTGTCGCCTTCGCGTTCGCCGTGGATCTCGTAGTGGAGGGGCGTGACGCCTTCGGTGCGGGGGGCGCGGCGGCGGAGGCTGAAGGGGATCGCCATCGCGGCGGCCCACAGGACGCCGGCGCCGAGCATGTGAAGGCCGACCAGGAGGATCGGCAGGTCGAGGTAGTACTGCGTGTAGCCGATGACGCCTTGGAGGAGTTCGACCACGAGCAGCACGTACGCGGCGCGCTTGGCCTTGTCGGGTGCTTTGACCGCGTGGAGCGCGGCGATGAGGGCCACGGTCAGGCCCAGCAGGAGCCACACGAGGTCGGCGTGGAGCTGCGACATCAAGGCCGGGTCCATGCCGTTGCGCGGGGTGTCGGCGTCGCCCGCGTGCGGGCCCGAGCCGGTGACGACCACGCCGAGCACGATCACCGCGGCGGCCACGCCCACGATGCCCCGGCCCAGGAGCTTCACGGCGCGCGGCACGAGCGGCACGACCTCGCCGTCGGGTTCGCCCGATCGCACGTACAGCGTCACCGAGATCGCGACCAGCGGGATCGAGGCCAGGAAGTGCAGGCCCACCACCCACGGGTTGAGGTTGGTCCACACGGTGATCCCGCCGATGATCGCCTGCGCCGGGACGTACAGGAGCCCGGCGAACGCGAGCTTGACCAGCGAGGCGCGGCGCGGGACGCGCCGCCAGGCCGCGAGGAGCGCGCCGACGGCGATCGCGACGAGCAGGAACGTCAGCACCCGGTTCCCGAACTCGATGACCCCGTAGATCCCCATCTCAGGGGTGGTGACCAGGGATTCGGGCGTGCACTTGGGCCATTCGGGGCAGCCGAGGCCCGATTCGGTCAGGCGCACCGCGCCGCCGGTCACGATGATCCCGATGTTGGCGATCACGGCCGCGAGCGCCCACCGGCGAATCGCACTGGGCCGACCGAACCAACGCTGCAACAGCTCCACGGCGCGAATCTAACCTTCCAGGCGGCTCCGGCCACGGGCCGGGTCGAGCGATGTGTCCGGCGCTTCCCGACAGGCGCGCCGGTGGTTCGCGAGCCGCCCCTTGGGGCAGGTGAGGTTAGGCATGCCTGCGTGCCCCGTCTCACCTTCCGCCATATCGACGCCCCAACGCGAATTAGGTAACATTTAGCTTGTGGAAATGGTGACGAGGGCGACCAGCCACTCGACCGACGGGGACACCCGCCGTCGAGTGACCCGGTTGCTGCTCGAACGGGGCCACGCCACGGCCTCCGACCTCGCGCAGGACCTCGGCATCACCGCCACCGCCACCCGCCGCCATCTCGACGCGATGGAGGCCGAAGGCCAGGTCGAGACCCGCGTGGTCCGCACCGCCGGCCGCGGCCGACCGGCCAGGAGCTACCAGCTCACGCCGGCCGCCCGCACCTCCTTCGGCCACACCTACGACGATCTCGCGATGGAGGCGCTGCGCTGGATCCGCCGGTTCGAAGGCGAGGACGCCGTCGGCGGTTTCGCCGCCGAGCAGGTCGCGCGCTTGGAGGCCCGTTGCCGGGCCGCCATGGACGCGGTCGACTCGCAGGACCCGATGGCGCGCGCCCAGGCGCTCGCCACCGCGATGTCCGGGGAGGGCTACGCCGCCACGGCGTCGGTCATCGCCTCGGGCGGGCAGATCTGCCAGCATCATTGCCCGGTGGCGGGCGTGGCCGCGGAGTTCCCGCAGCTGTGCGAGGCGGAGACCAGGGTGATCAGCCGTCTGCTGGGCGTACACGTCCAGCGGCTGGCCACGATCGCCAACGGGGACGGGGTGTGCACCACCCATGTGCCCGGCCAGAACCACGGCCGCGAGGCCGCCTGCGCCGACGGGGGAAGCGGCCCGGTGCCGCTGCCCGATCCCGAACGCGCCGACCGATAACCCGACAGGTCAAAGGTGAGACTTGAGATGACCGACACGCAGAAGAGCGAACCGCTGAGCCAGGAGGAGGCCCTCGCCTCCCTGGAGCGGTACGAGTACGGCTGGGCCGACTCCGACATCGCCGGTGCGAACGCGCGGCGCGGGCTGACCGAAGAGGTCGTCCGCGACATCTCCGCGCGCAAGAACGAACCGGAGTGGATGCTGGACCTGCGCCTCAAGGGGCTCAAGCTCTTCGGCCGCAAACCCATGCCCAACTGGGGCGCCGACCTCTCGGGGATCGACTTCGACAACATCAAGTACTACGTCGAGGCCTCCGAGAAGCAGGCCGAGTCCTGGGAGGACCTGCCCGAGGACATCAAGAAGACCTACGACAAGCTGGGTATCCCCGAGGCCGAGCGCCAGCAGCTGGTCTCCGGCGTGGCCGCCCAGTACGAGTCGACGGTGCTGTACCACTCCATCCGCGAGGACCTGGAGGAGCAGGGCGTGGTGTTCATGGACACCGACACGGGCCTGCGCGAGCACCCCGAGCTGTTCAAGGAGTACTTCGGTTCGGTGATCCCGGTGGGCGACAACAAGTTCGCCGCGCTGAACACCGCGACCTGGTCGGGCGGCTCGTTCATCTACGTCCCCAAGGGCGTCCACGTCGAGATCCCGCTCCAGGCCTACTTCCGGATCAACACCGAGAACATGGGCCAGTTCGAGCGCACGCTCATCATCGCCGACGAGGGCTCGTTCGTGCACTACATCGAGGGCTGCACCGCCCCGGTGTACTCCTCGGACTCGCTGCACTCGGCGGTCGTGGAGATCATCGTCAAGAAGGACGCGCGCGTGCGGTACACGACGATCCAGAACTGGTCGTCGAACGTCTACAACCTGGTCACCAAGCGGGCGATCGCCGAGCAGGGCGCGACCATGGAGTGGGTCGACGGGAACCTCGGCTCCAAGGTCACCATGAAGTACCCGGCCGTGGTCATGGTCGGCGAGCACGCCAAGGGCGAGGTCCTGTCGGTCGCGATGGCCGGCGAGGGCCAGCACCAGGACACCGGCGCGAAGATGACGCACGCCGCGCCGCACACGTCCTCCACGATCGTCTCCAAGTCGATCTCCCGGGGCGGCGGCCGCACCTCCTACCGCGGCCTGGTGAAGGTCGACGACGGCTCGCACCACGCGAAGTCCACCGTCAAGTGCGACGCTTTGCTGGTCGACACGATCTCGCGTTCGGACACGTACCCGTACGTGGACATCCGCGAGGACGACGTGGACATGGGCCACGAGGCCACGGTCTCCAAGATCGGCGAGGACCAGATGTTCTACCTCATGAGCCGCGGCCTGACCGAGGACGAGGCCGCCGCGATGATCGTGCGCGGCTTCATCGAGCCCATCGCCAAGGAACTCCCGATGGAGTACGCCCTGGAGCTCAACCGCCTGATCGAACTTCAAATGGAAGGCGCGGTCGGTTAAGCGGCCCGGCTAGGAACTAGGAACCGAGATTCATGAGCATCGAATTGGCGAATGCCAAGCCGCACACCCACGGCGTGGGCGAGGCGCCGCCCAAGACGAAGTCGCAGCTGCTGCGCTCGTTCGACCCTGCCCAGTTCCCGACCCTCACCGGCCGTGAGGAGGAGTGGCGGTTCACGCCGATCAAGCGCCTCGCCGGGCTCGACTCGGCCGAGACCGCTCCGGCGGCGAAGGCCGCGGAGTACGCGATCCGCAGCCTGCCCGAGGGTGTGAGCGCCGAGGCCATCGGCAAGGACGACGCCCGCCTGGGTTCGATCCTGACCCCGTTCGACCGCCCGAGCGCGGTCGCGTGGGCCAACAGCGAGAAGGCCCTGCTCGTGGCCGTCGCGCCCGAGACTCAGGTCGCCGAGCCGGTGTGGCTCGACGTGACCGGCGGCGGCCTGGACGGCGCCACGTGGGCCCACACGTACATCGAGGTCGGCCGCCACGCCGACGTCACGTTGATCGTGCGTCACACCGGTCAGGCCCGCCTGGGCGACAACGTGGAGATCTCGGTCGGCGACGGCGCGCACCTGCGCTTGGTCGTGGTCGCCGAGTGGGACCGCGAGTCCACCCACGTCGAGCACCAGAAGGCCCGCCTGGGCACTGACGCGAAGCTCGACCACATCGCGGTGACGCTCGGCGGCGACCTGGTGCGCCAGTACCTGTCGATCGACTACGCCGGCCGCGGCGGTTCTGTGGACGCCTACGGGCTCTACTTCGCCGACGCCGGCCAGCACTTGGAGCAGCGCCAGCTCGTGGACCACTCGGTGCCCGACTGCCACTCCAACGTCAACTACCGCGGGGCGCTCCAGGGCGCGACCGCGCACACCGTGTGGGTCGGCGACGTCCTCATCCAGGACAAGGCCACCGGCACCGACACGTACGAGATCAACCGGAACCTCGTCCTCTCCGACGGGGCCCGGGCCGACTCGGTCCCCAACCTGGAGATCGAGACCGGTGAGATCGTCGGCGCCGGGCACGCCTCGACCACGGGCCGCTTCGACGAGGAGCACCTGTTCTACCTCCAGTCGAGGGGGATCCCCGAGGCCGAGGCCCGCCGCCTGGTCGTCAAGGGCTTCTTCAACGAGATCGTCTCGAAGATCCCGTCCGAGGAACTGCGCGAGGAGCTCACCGAGCTCGTCGTGGCCCGCCTCGATGCCGGGCCAGCCGAGGCCGGTGCGTAGATGACCGACACGGATTTCCTGCGCGTGTGCGCGCTCGACGAGCTGCCGGAGGCCGAGCCGATCGCGGCCGACATCCACGGCACGTCGATCGTGCTCGTGCGCAAAGGCGACGAGGTCTTCGCCCTCTACGACGAGTGCTCCCACGCGGCCGTGGCGCTCTCGGAGGGCGACGTCGAGGACTGCTCGATCGAATGCTGGCTCCACGGCTCCAGCTTCGACCTGCGCACCGGGAAACCCTCGGGACCGCCCGCCACGGCGCCGGTCCCGACCTATCCGGCCGAAGTCCGCGACGGCGACGTCTACCTCAGCCTGAAACCCAAGACCACCGAACACGCTTAGGAAACCAGCAATGAGCAAGCTCGAGATCCGCGACCTGCACGTCTCGGTCGACACCGAAGACGGCGCCAAGGCGATCCTGCACGGCGTCGACCTCACCATCAACTCCGGGGAGACCCACGCCATCATGGGCCCCAACGGGTCCGGCAAGTCGACCCTGGCCTACTCGCTGGCCGGGCACCCGAAGTACGAGATCACCGGCGGGACCGTCCACCTCGACGGCGAGGACGTCCTGGAGATGACCGTCGACGAACGCGCCCGCGCCGGCCTGTTCCTGGCCATGCAGTACCCGGTCGAGGTCCCCGGGGTGAGCGTCTCCAACTTCCTGCGCACCGCCAAGACCGCCGTCGACGGCGAGGCCCCGAAGATCCGCACCTGGATGAAGGACCTCAAGGGCGCGATGTCGGAGCTGAAGATGGACGAGGCGTTCATCAACCGCAACGTCAACGAGGGCTTCTCCGGCGGTGAGAAGAAGCGCCACGAGATCCTCCAGATGGAGCTGCTCAAGCCCAAGTTCGCGATCCTCGACGAGACCGACTCCGGCCTCGACGTCGACGCGCTGCGCGTCGTCTCCGAGGGCATCAACCACGCCAAGGCCACCAGCGACTCCGGTGTCCTGCTCATCACCCACTACACGCGCATCCTGCGGTACGTCAAGCCCGACTTCGTGCACGTCTTCGTCGACGGCAAGATCGCCGAAGAGGGCGGCCCCGAACTGGCCGACAAGCTCGAAGCCGAAGGCTACGAGTCCTACGTCGGCCAGAAGGCCGCCTAGACCACCAGGAAGAAGGAGCCCGTGGAGGCTGTCACCAAGCTCGACGTCGAGGCCGTCCGCGCCGACTTCCCGATCCTGGACCGCAGGATCGGGGGCCGGCGGCTGGCCTATCTCGACTCGGCCGCCACCTCGCAGAAGCCCGTCCAGGTGTTCGAGGCGATGCGCCGCTTCACCGACCACTCGAACGCGAACATCTCACGTTCGGTGCACACGCTCGGCGCCGAAGCGACCGAGGCCTACGAAGGCGCCCGCGCCCGCGTGGCCGCGTTCATCGGCGCCCCCAGTGCCGACGAAGTGGTGTTCACCAAGAACTCCACCGAAGCGATCAACCTGCTGGCCTACGCGTTCCAGAACGCCGCGTTCGACCCCGGCGCCGACCCGCGCTTCAAGCTCGGGCCCGGCGACGAGATCGTGGTGACCGAGATGGAGCACCACGCGAACCTGATCCCGTGGCAGCAACTCGCGCAGCGCACCGGCGCCACGCTCAAGTGGATCGGCGTCACCGACCACGGCCGCCTCGACCTGGAGAGCGTCCCCGAGGTCATCACCGAACGGTGCAAGATCGTCTCGTTCACCGCCGTGTCCAACCTGCTCGGCACCGTGAACCCGACCTCGCAGATCACCGCCCGCGCCCGCGAGGTCGGCGCGCTGGTGGGCCTGGACGCCTCCCAGTCCGTGCCGCACATCCCGGTGAACGTGTCCGAGCTCGGCGTCGACTTCATCGCGTTCACCGGCCACAAGATGCTCGGGCCCACCGGCATCGGCGTCCTGTGGGCGAAGGCCGAACTGCTGGAAGCGATGCCGCCGTTCCTGACCGGCGGCTCGATGATCAAGACCGTCACCATGTCCGGTGCCTCTTTCGCCGACGCACCGGCGAAGTTCGAGGCCGGGACGCCGCCGATCGCCGAGGCCGTGGGCCTGGCCGCCGCGGTCGACTACCTCGAAGGGCTGGGCATGGACAACGTGCGGGCCCACGAGAAGGAACTCGCCGGGTACATGCTCGAGCGCCTGGAGACCGTCGACGGGCTCACCGTGGTCGGCCCCCGGGTCCCCATCGGCCGCAGCGCCACCGTGTCGTTCACGTTCGCCGAGGTCCACCCGCACGACGTGGGCCAGATCCTCGACTCCGAAGGGATCGCCGTCCGGGTCGGCCACCACTGCGCCAAACCCACCTGCGACCGCTTCGGCGTCAACGCCACCACGAGGGCCTCGGGGTACGTCTACAACACCCACGAGGAAATAGACCGGCTCGTGGAGGCGTTGGGCAAGGTGCGAAAGGTGTTCGGCTGATGGATCTCGACGAGCTGTACCAGGAAGTCATCCTGGACCACTACAAGCGCCCCCGCGGCGCGGGACTGCGCGAACCCTTCGAGGGCGAGTCGCACCAGGTCAACCCGACCTGCGGCGACGAGATCACCCTCCGGGTCCACGTGGAGGGCGACAAGGTCGCCGACGTCTCCTACGAGAACGTCGGCTGCTCGATCTCCAAGGCCTCCGCGTCGGTCCTGTACGAACTGGTCCAGGGCCAGTCCGTGGACGACGCTCTGGCGCGCCTCGCCGAGTTCACCGAGCTCATGAACTCCAAGGGCCACGGCGAGGGCGACGAGGAGACCCTGGAGGACGCCGTCGCGTTCGCGGGCGTCTCGAAATACCCGATGCGCGTCAAGTGCGCGCTGCTGGGCTGGATGGCGTTCAAGGACGCCCTGGTCCGCGCTTCGGCGACCAATGATTAAAGCCTCGATCCCCGGAAGGACCGGAGCATGACCGACACCGTGAAGGCCAAAGAGGACGACATCCTCGAAGCCATGAAGGACGTCGTCGACCCCGAGCTGGGCATCAACGTCGTCGACCTGGGCCTGATCTACGGCGTCCACGTCGACGAACAGAACGTGGTCACCCTCGACATGACCCTGACCTCGGCGGCCTGCCCGCTGACCGACGTCATCGAGGACCAGTCCCGCACGGCCCTGACGACCGGCGCCGAAGGCGGCCTGGCCTCCGACCTCAAGATCAACTGGGTGTGGATCCCGCCGTGGGGCCCCGACAAGATCACCGACGACGGCCGCGACCAGTTGCGCGCCTTGGGCTTCAACGTCTGACGGCGTCAGACGTTGAAGGATGAGACGCAGCAGCGTCTAGCGACATGGTGAAGGTCCGCCCCGCCTCCGGCGGCGGCAAGATCGTCGAGGTCGAACCCGAACGGCTCCCCAAGTGGGTCGCGAACTTCGCCGCCCGCAACGGCGGCATCGCCGCCCACCACGCCGAGGGCGACGCGTGGACGATCGAATCGAACGAGGGACCGTTGGCGAGCGTCGTCTGGACGCTCGCCGGCGGCCTGCCTTCGGCGTGGCTGCTCGACCCCGACCCGATCCGCGCCGCCGAGCACCTGAGGGACTACGCCCTCGAACCCCGCCGCATCGCAGTCCTCCTGGCCCGCAAAGGCGCCTACTCCGTCGGCATCCTCGCCGACGGCCGCATCCTCACCTCCAAGACCGACACCTCCTACGTCCAGGGCACCACCAAGGCAGGCGGCCAATCCCAACAGCGCTTCGCCCGCCGCCGCGAAGGCCAGGCCAAAGCCGCCCAGAAACGAGCACGCGAAGCGGCCTTCGCCGTCCTCGGCAACGCCAACTTCGACGCCCTGGTCACCGCGGGCCCGGTAGAGGGCATCCTCGAAGACCCCCGCCTCACCGCTCTCAAGCCCGCGGTCCACTTCGGCGACACCCCCGAACCCAAACAAGCCCTCCTCGCCCCGACCGCCTACAGGGCAATAAGCTTCCAAATCCACCTCCCCGACCCGGACAAGCGCCGAGTGACCTTCGGCAGCCTGAAAGGCCAGCTCGAATACGACGACGCCGCGTTCGACATCGACCCGGACATCCAAGCGGCGTTCTACGCAGACGAGCCCTAACCCAACGCGAGCTCCACCAGCCGTTCAGTGTGGATCCGCGTGGAGTCGAAGACCGGGACCGGACTGTCCGACCCGTCCACCAGCAACGTGATCTCGGTGCACCCGAACACGATCCCCGCCGCCCCCCGCGAGGCCAGACCGGCCATGACCTCGCGGTAGACCTCCCGCGACGCCTCACGGACCTGCCCGAGCGTCAACTCGCCGTAAATGATCTCGTGCACCGCCTCCCGCTCGGCCTCGGCCGGGACCAGCACCTCGATCCCGTGACGCGCCATCCGCTCGGCGTAGAACCCCATCTCCATCGTGAACCGGGTCCCCAGCAACCCGACCGTCCCCGGCCCGCCCGCCCGCGCGCTGGCGGCGACGGCGTCCACGAGGTGCACGAACGGCACGTCGATCGCGTTCTCGATCGTTTCGGCGACCACGTGCATCGTGTTGGTGCACAACGCGACGTATTCGGCGCCGCCGCCCCGGCGCGGGCCGGGGCGGCGTCTGCGTGTTCAGGCTTCGGTGAAGGCGATAGCGGTGGTCCAGCCGCCGTTGATCTGGTCTTGGACTTTCATGTGCAGCAGCTGGAACGCTTCGAGGGCGCGGGCGTGTTTGAGGCCGCCGACGTCGATGGGGCGCAGGTCGGCATCCAGGCACAGGCCGGTGACGGTCTTCTTCGCGTCGGGGTCGTCCCCGGCGATGAACACGTCCAGCGGCGTCGAGTTGGCAAGGCGGGACGCGAACGTGGTGTTGAACGCTTTGACGACGCGCGCCCCGGGTGCGGCGTCGGCGATCTGTTGGGCCGCGGACTTGTCGGGCGGGGTCACCAGGCCATCGAAGGTGTCGAAGTCGACCGGGTTGCAGATGTCGACGACGGTCTTGCCCGCGAGCTGGTCGGCCCACAGCCGCGCAACCTCAAGGCTCCCCTCGTACGGGGTCGCGAGCACGATCACCTCGGCTCCGGCGGCGCTGTCGAGCACTTCTCCGGCGGCGCTTTCGCCGAGTTCGGCGGCGAGGTCGGCGGCCTTGTCGGGTTGACGGTCGGCGATGCGGACCTGGTGGCCGCCGCGGACGAGCCGCAGCCCGATGCCGCGGGCCATGTTGCCCGAGCCGACGATGAGAATCTCCATGTGCGTTTCCTCCTTGTGTTGGCGTGCAAGCAGTTCGATCTCAGGGGGAGGTCTCGGCCTTGATCTCGGCGGCTTTCGCGTCGGGGTCGTCGGGCGCTTCGCGCTGGGTGGCGCGCAGGGTCAGGTTCGGCATGAACAGGGTGAGGACGATGGTGACGGCGGCGATGCACGCGGCGATGAGGAACACGCGGTCGAGGCCGTCGGTGAAGGCCTGCTGCACCACGGTCCGCACGGGCCCGGGGAGGTGGGCGACCACGGTCGGCGATTCCATGACGGCGTTCAGGTCGGTCTGGGCGAACGCGGCCTGCTCGTCGGGGGAGAGCTCACCGACCGCCCCGGGGAGGTTCGCGTCGAGTTCGGTGCCCAGGCGGGTGGTCATGACCGCGCCGAGGACGGCGGTGCCGACCGCGCCGCCCAGCGACCGGGCGAAGTTGTTGGTGCTGGTGCCCGCGCCGAGGTCCTCGATTCGGACGATGTTCTGCATGGCCAGCACCAGCGGCTGCATGAACATGCCCATGCCGACGCCCAGCACCAGCAGGTAGACGCTGGAGACCCACAGCGGCGTGTCGACGTGCAACTGCGTGAACAAGGCGAGCCCGGCGGTGATCACGACCGACCCGGCCACCAGGAACCACTTGTAGCGCCCCAGCCGCGAGATCACGAACCCCGAACTCACCGAGGTGATGACCATGCCGACCATCATCGGCAGCATGAGCAGCCCCGATTCGGTGGGCGTGTATCCGCGGACCATCTGGAAGAACAGGGGGATATACACGATCCCCGAGAACATCCCCACCCCGAAGATCAAAGCGATGACGCTCGCCAGAGCGAACGTCCCCTGCTTGAACATCCGCAACGGCAGGATCGGCTCCTCGGCGCGGGTCTCGACCACGATGAACGCCGCGGTCAGCAGCGCCGCGGCCCCGAACAGGCCGACGATGACCGGTGAGCTCCACGCGTAGTCCTTCCCGCCCCAGGTGACGGCCAACAGGAGACTGACCACGGCCGGGACGAGGCAGCCCGCGCCGAGCCAGTCGATCTGGTGGGGCCGGGTCGGGAAGTGGTGCCTGCGCAGGATCTGGTCGACCGCGATCATCGCGGCGAACCCGAGCGGCAGGTTGATGTAGAAGATCCACCGCCAGTCGACCTCGGCCAGCCACCCGCCGAGCACCGGTCCCGCCACCGACGAGATCCCGAAGACCGCACCGAAGAACCCCTGGTAGCGGCCCCGCTCCCGCGGAGAGACCACGTCGGACACCACGGTGAACGCGAGCGTGATCAGTCCGCCGCCGCCCAGGCCCTGGAGCCCGCGGAACAGCACCAGTTGCAGCATGTTCTGCGCCAGCCCGGCCAGCGCGGACGCGACCAGGAAGATCACGATCGCCGTCAGGATCACCGGTCGCCTGCCGTACAGGTCCGAGAGCTTGCCGTACAACGGCACCGACGCGGTCGTGGCGATGAGATAGGCGGTGACGACCCACGTGTAGTCGTCCATGCCATGAAGATCACCGACGATCGTCGGCAGCGCGGTCCCGACGATCGTCTGATCGAGCGAGGCGAGCAGCATCGTGAGCATGAGCGCCCCGAACAGCGTGTACAGCTCGCGTTTACTCATGGTGGCGCTCGGGCTCATAGAGCCGAGCGTATGGCCCGCCTCCGCGAAGACGGGCCGAAACGGCCTATTCGGGCCGCCGGTCGACCGCCCACGACCCGGCCGGGACGATAACCTGCCCGACCTGGGCCTCCTTCTCGGTGTGGTTGACGATGAACCGCCAAGGCCCTCGGTCGACCACGTCGACCCCAGGCGAGCCCGGCCCGGTCAGTTCGAGCTCCTCGAACAGCCGGTCCCAGGCCTCGTCCACGAGCTTGCACGACACATACCACGCCTCGCCCTCGCCGAAGGGATTCACCGTGACCGCGGGCTGGTTCTCGATCACGTCCCCGGTCGCGTACTGGGTCACGCATTGGGCTCCGCGAAGTTCCACGAGTTCGCAGAACCGTTCGGCCGCACCGAAATTCCACAACGCCCGCAATTCACCGGCAGGTTGAGGCAGATGCTCGGTGACCCGGATCCCGAACAGATCGGTGAGCCCGCCCAGATACCCACCGGTCCACACCTGACAGTGTTCATCGACCGCGCCGGTCAGATACGACGCGACGAGGCGACCGCCCCCGGCGGTGAACCAGCGGAGGTTCTCCGCTTCGGCCTCGGAGAGGATGTAGGTGCTGGGCGCGATCACCGTCCGGTACTTCGACAGGTCTCCGCCGGGGGTCGCGAAGTCGGCCACGACGCCTCGCTCGCGTAGGACGCGGTGGATCTGCGCCACGTTCTCCAGATAGTCGACGGGCGCCGGCAGGTGCGCTCCGCCGGTGGCCCACCAGGATTCGTGGCTCCACAGGATCGCCGTGTCGGTCTCGACCGGGGAGGCGACGGTGTGCGCGATGCCGGGCAGGACGTTCCCGAACTCGGTGACTTCCCGGAACATCCGGGTGTGCTTGCCCGCGTGGGGGAGCAGCGCGGAATGCCATTGCTCGGCCCCGCCTTTCCCTGCCCGCCATTGGAAGAACAGGGCGCCTTTGGAGCCGCGGCTGATGTGGATCATGGAGTGGCGGGCCATGCGGCCGGGAGTCTTGGCGATGTTGCCGTGCGGGGAGTGGACGGTGGCGGCGGCCTGCTCCATGAGCAGCCAGTCGCCGCCGCCGGCCCACGACCGGGAGAGGTCGGCGTGGAGGGCGCTCTGTTGCTCGGCTCGCTCGTCGGGCGCCGAAGGGTAGGAGTCGAACGCGATCAGGTCGACCTCGCTCGCCCACTGGTGCGGGTCGACCGGAACCCATTGGCCGAACACGAGATTGGTCGTGATCGGGACCTCGGGGTTCGCCTCCCTGAGAATGTCGCGCTGGTCCTTGTAGTGGGCGAGCATGGCGTCGGAGGTGAAGCGCTTGTAGTCGAGTTCGTGGGTGGGGTTGGCGAGGTATTGGGTGGCGCGGGGCGCGAGGATCTGGTCCCAGTCGCTGTAGGCCTGGGACCAGAACGAGCCCCACCATGCTTCGTTGAGCGCTTCGAGGGTCTTGTACTTCTCCTGGAGCCAGACGCGGAAGGCCCGTTCGGCGTGCGCGGAGTGGGTGGCCGAGCCGTATTCGTTGTGGACGTGCCACATCGCCAGCGCCGGGTGCTGGGCGTACCGCTCGGCGAGCGCGGCGGCGATCCGCCGGGAGGCGTCTTGGTAGGCGGGCGCGCAGATGTCGTAGGTGTCGCGGGAGCCGTGGACTTGGAGGACCCCGTCGGGGCGGGTGTTCAGTGCGTCGGGGTGGGCGAGGGTGAACCACGGCGGCGGGGAGGCGGTGGGGGTGGCGAGGTTGACGCGGATGCCGCCGGCGTGGAGTTTGTCCAGGACGCGGTCGAGCCAGTCGAAGTCGTATTCGCCTTCTCTGGGTTCGAGGCGGGACCAGGAGAACACGCCGACGGTGACGAGGTTGACGCCGGCTTCGCGCATGAGGTGCACGTCGTCGTCCCAGATGTCCTCGGGCCACTGCTCGGGGTTGTAGTCGCCGCCGTAGCTGAGGCCGTCGAGGCCTTTGGGCCAGTCCATCAGGGGTCCTCCATCACACGGGGCGGCGAGCCATTAGTTGCAAGACTAAACTAACGGCTTGTGGGGCGATTTGCCCAGCCTAATGTGACCCCTTTTCGGGTTCGCTTATTGGGCGTTCGCCAACGCCCCGAACCGCTCGCTCCGCAGCCGCTCGGGCCACGAGTCGTCGATCTGCGGCAACTGCCCCGGATTCACCCCGACCGCCCACGCCAGCAACAGATCAGCGAGCTTGGGGTTGCGAGCCAGGCCCGGACCGTGCATGTACGTCCCGATCACGTGACCGGCCCAAGCGCCCTCGGTCGCCCCGTCATTGCCGATCCCCGACGTGACCCGCGCCAGCGGCTGCACCGCCTCACCCAGATGCGTACGCCCGCCGTGGTTCTCGAACCCGGTGATCGGACCGATGCCCAGCTGCGGCGCGGTCTCCCCGGCGATCTCCCCGACCGCACGCGACGGCCCCCGGTCCGAACGCAGATCGAGGATGTTCAACCCCTCGTGAGCGCGCCCGTTCGCGTAGAACGACGACCCCAGCAACTGGTAGCCCGCGCAGATCGCCAGGATCGGCTTCCCCGCCTCGGCCGCGCGGCTCAGCGCGCCGTCCTGAAGCAGCCGGTCGGCGGCCACGGCCTGCGGACCGTCCTCGCCGCCCCCGATGAGATACAGGTCGGCGGAGTGGGGGACGCGCTGGTCGCTGCGGACCTGCATCGGCTCGACCTCGATGCCGCGGGCCCGGGCCCGGTGGGCCAGGACCAGCAGGTTCCCGCGGTCGCCGTAGGTCGACAGCAGGTCGGGGTAGAGCCAGACGATGCGCAGGGTGCTCATGGCCACGGTCGGACGCTCACTCTCTTCTTGCTAGTTGACCCGGTTGAATTCGGCGCGGATGTCCTGGAACGCCGTGTAGTTCGCCACGACCTCGACCGGGCCCGGCGGCACGGCCGCGATCGCGGCGCGAATGTCGTCGACGACCTGGAAGCGGACGTTGTCGACCTCCAGGCGAACGGCCAGGTCGGTGCGACGGTCGCCGGTGACCACGACGTTGCGCCCCGACAGGGACGTGAAGTCCACGTCGTAGATCCAGGAGGTGTCGAACCCGTCGACCTCGCGGGCGTTCAGGGACAACACGACCGGCGGCACGGGGTCGATCATGTCGAACGATTCGAGCCACCCGGCCGGGTTCTTCGCCAGCAGCAGCCGCAGCTGCCGCCCGTCGCGTTCGACCCGCGCGTACCGCCCGGCCACCGAGGCGACCTCGGACAGGCGCGGCGCGGCCTGGGCCGGGTCGACCCCGAACAGGCTCGCGATCGCCAGGGCCGTGGCCGCATTCGCGCGGTTCACCCGGCCCGGAAGCTGCAGGTTCAGTTCATAGCGTCGCCCGTCGGGGCCGACGACGGCCTCGCCCTGCTGCGCGACCGACCACTGCGGGCTCGGGCGGTTCAGGCCGCAGTTCGTGCACCGCCAGAACTCCCCGAACCGGTCCAGGTGCGAACCGCAGTTCGGGCAGATCGCCGAGTCGGCCGTCCAGCTCTGGCCCGCCGCGACCCATACCACCCGCGGGCACACCGACGCGGCCCACACGATCAGCGGGTCGTCCGCGTTGGCCACGATCGTCGACTGCGCCGCCGCCTCCTGCAACGTTTGGCGCCACTTCGCGGCCAGCGCCGTGACCTCCATCGCCCGGTCGAGCTGGTCGCGCGAGAGGTTCAGCAGCGCCACGACCTTCGGGCTCGCTGCGTCCAGCAGCTGCCCCAGGTAGTGCTCGTCGCACTCCAGGGCCGCGTACTCGGCCTTCGGGGCCTTCGCCAGCGCCGTGGTGTGCCCGGTCGGCATATTGGCGCCGAACGAGTTCGTGGCGACCTTCCCGATCGCCTCCAAAGCCGCGGTCGTGAACCGCGTCGTGGTCGTCTTCCCGTTCGTCCCCGAGATCAGCACCACGTGGCGGCCCTCGGCCAGCAGCTCCAGCAGCCGCGGCTCCACGATCAACCCGACCCGCCCGCCGATCACCGAACCGTCACCCCGGCCGGTCGCCCGCGACAGCGCGGCTGCCGTCCGCAGGAGCGTGGTGGCGAACTTCGCGCGTGGGGTCAGATTCGCGCTCATGCGGACTCTCGCTTTCGGCTGGATCGGACGCGGCGACGGCGTACTGCAACGCCTAAGAGTTTGTCACACGACCCTCAGAACCCGTGCCCAGTGGCAAGGGAGCGTGAGACCGCCCGCCCCCGCGCTGACGACCGTCGATGCCCCGCCCCACCCGCCCCCACTCCACAGTGACCACCCGGCCCCGCACCGTGCCCGCCGCCGTGGCGCAGCGTGCCCGAACCAGGGCGCCCAGTCCGGTCCCCTTGCGGCCCAAGCCACCCGAACGAATGAAAAACGAATGAACCTCACGTCTCGACACCGGTGTCGCACACACCTCCCTCCACCCCACACCACCACCAACCACCAGCACAAACACCACCCACAACACGAAAGCCCCACCAAAACAACCCCCACAGGTGGGGAAGAGTGGAGTAAGGTGGGGCGCAATGGCGGGACCGGTGGCCCG
This sequence comes from Glycomyces sp. NPDC046736, assembly GCF_040645615.1. Taxonomy (NCBI): domain Bacteria; kingdom Bacillati; phylum Actinomycetota; class Actinomycetes; order Glycomycetales; family Glycomycetaceae; genus Glycomyces; species Glycomyces sp. NPDC046736. Next base: position 35,036 of record NZ_JBEYYO010000021.1, read on the forward strand.
CCACAGCGGTCGGGGAGGCCGCGCAGACACCAAGTCACGGGGGGTGGCGCCAATGTTCCTCGGCACCCACAACCCCCGCCTGGACGACAAGAACCGCGTCATCCTCCCCGCCAAATTCAGGGAAGGACTAGCGGAGGGCATCGTGATCACCAAAGGCCAAGAACGATGCCTCTACGTCTTCCCCCAGACCGAATTCACCCGCATCGCCGAAGCACTCCAACAAGCCCCCATGTCCTCCAAGACCGCCCGCGCCTACAGCCGCGTGTTCTTCGCCTCCGCCCACGACGAGACACCCGACAAACAAGGCCGCATCACCATCCCCGCCCGCCTGCGCGAATACGCCGGACTCGACCGCGACCTCGCCGTCATCGGCGCCTCCAACCGCGTCGAAATCTGGAACACCACCACCTGGGACGACTACCTGGAGGCCTCCGAAGAGGCCTTCGCCGACATCGAAGAGGGCGACCTGCCCGAAGGACTGTGAGAAGGAGGTGAGCCACATGAACGCACCGCACATCCCCGTCATGCTCGACGAGGTACTCGACTACCTCGCCCCCGCAGCCGCACGAGACGGCGCGCTCGCGGTCGACGCCACCCTCGGCGCCGGCGGCCACACCGAGGCCCTCCTCACCGCCCACCCGGGCCTCACCGTCATCGGCGTCGACCGCGACCCGACCGCGCTCGAGCTCGCCTCGAAGCGCCTCGCCGACTTCGGCGAGCGCTTCATCCCCGCCCGCGCCGTCTACGACCAGATCCCGCAGGTGCTGGCGGACAACGGCTTCGACCGGCTCGACGCGGTCCTGTTCGACCTCGGCGTCTCCTCGATGCAGCTCGACCAGGCCGACCGCGGCTTCGCCTACAGCCAGGACGCGCCCCTGGACATGCGCATGAACCCCGACGACGACCTCACCGCCGCGATCGTCGTCAACACCTACCAGCCCGGCGACCTCGTGCGCCTCCTGCGCACCTACGGCGAGGAGAAGTTCGCCCCCCGCGTCGTCAGCGCCATCGTCAAGACCCGCGAGAAAGCACCCATAACCTCCAGCCGAGCCCTCGCCGACCTCGTCCGCGACGCCATCCCCGCGGCCGCCCGCCGCACCGGCGGCAACCCCGCCAAGCGCACCTTCCAGGCGCTGCGCATCGAGGTCAACGGCGAACTCGACACCTGGGAGCGGGCCCTGCCCGCCGCCCTCGACGTCATGAACCCCTCAGGGCGCATCGTCGTCCTCTCCTACCACTCCCTCGAAGACCGCATCACCAAACAGGAGCTCACCCGCCGAGCCACCTCCACCAGCCCCGCCGGACTGCCCGTCGACCTCCCCGGCACCGAGCCCACGTTCCGACTCCTCACGAAGAAGGCCCAGCAACCGACCGAAACCGAACTCGACCGCAACCCGCGAGCGGCGCCCGCCCGGCTCCGCGCCGCGGAACGCATCGCACCGTCCACAGGAGCAGGAGGCGCACCATGAGCGACCAGCCCTACCGCCGGCCCCAGGCCGACCCCGAGGAGATCATCAAGGCCGCCCGCCGCCGGGCCCGCGCCGCGTCCTCGCGCCGTAGGTCCCTCGTCGGCGACGCCGAGACTCCCGTGTTCGACGGCAACCTCGCGGTCCAGCCCGCACCGGTCGAAACCCCGGCAGAGGCCCCACCCGCCCCGGCACCAGCCGCGCCGCAACGCGAGACCGTGGTGCTCCCGCGCACCCGACCGACCGAGCGCACCGCCGCAAAGCCCGCGCCCGACCCGGTCGAAGTCCCGCGCCCGGCGTTCGTCGGCGGCATCGTCGCCCTCGTCGTCGCCGGCATCGTCGGCCTCCTCGTCCTCAACACCGTGATCAACGAGGACGCCTACCACCTCCAAGACCTCCGCACCCAATCCGGAGAACTCGACCAGACCGAGCAGGCCCTGGCCGACGAGCTGACCAACCTCAACTCGCCGAACAACCTGGAGGCCGCGGCCTCCGAGCTCGGCATGGTCAAGCCCGAGAAGGTGACCTACCTGTACCTGCCGGGCGGCCAGACCGTCGAGATGCCTTGGAGCGGAAAGTAAAGGACGTCGATGACCGAATCCGACCCCCGTCGACGGCGCGACCCCTCCTCCATCAGCCGAGCCCGTCGTTACACGCCTCGCGGACGCACCGTCCGCGAGGCGGCGGCGGGCTCGGAGGACAACCGCGCCCGCGAGAACGGCGCCCGCGACCGCGAAGCCGCCCGCCGCGAACGCAACCGCGCCGCCGCCGACGACACCGACGCACAACGCCCCGACGACCTCGCCGCACGCCGCCGCCGCGAGGCCGCCGCGCGCTCCCGCGAACGCCGCCAACGCGAAACCGGCGTCATCCCCGACGAGGCCCCCGCGCCCCGCACCCCACGCCGCCCCGCACCCGCGAAATCCGAACCGGCACGCCGAGACGACACCCGACGCACCCCCACCAACCGGACCGAACCGCGCCGCACCGGCACCGTCCGAAACACCGGAACGATCCGCAACACCGGCACCGTCGGCCCCCAACGGCGCGGCTCGACCCGCGCCACCGGCCCGATCTCGGTCCGCGCCGAACCACGCCTGCCCCGACTGGGAAGCCCGGCAAGACGCCTGCGCATGGCCTCGGCATTCGTCATGGTCCTCCTGGCGCTCTCCGGAATCCGACTCGTCCAACTCCAGGTCACCGACTCGGCCGTGTACGCCGCCGAAGCGATGAACCAGCGCCTGACCACCGAACCGCTCACCGCCGAACGCGGCGCCATCCTCGACCGCAACGGCAACCGGCTCGCCTACTCCATCGAATCGAACTACATCGCCGTCGACCCGGTCATGCTCAAAGGCGACGCCGCCGAAGTCGCCGAAGCGCTCTCCAGGCTCCTGCCCGTCCGCGCCTCCGAACTCGAACCGCTCCTCGCCACCGAGGCCACCCCCCAAGGCGACCCGATCCGCTTCCAATACCTCCAACGCGGCGTCTCCCTCAGCGTCGGCGACCAGATCCGCGACATGGCTGACCCCGGCCTCATCATCGGCCACGACGAACGCCGCGTCGTCCCCGGACACGACCTCGCGGCCAACGTCATCGGCTTCACCGGCGGCGACTCCGGCGAAGGTCTCGGCGGCCTGGAGCACACCTACGACTCCTGGCTGTCCGGCACCGACGGCGAAGTCTCCTACGAACGCAGCCAGTCCGGCCAGCCGATCCCCGGGGCGTTCTACCGCGAAGAACCCGCCGTGCCCGGCAAGGACATCCAACTGACCCTCGACTCCGACCTCCAGTTCCAGGTCCAGAAGATCCTCCAAGCCACAGTGGACGAACACGACGCCGAATTCGGGTCCGCGCTGGTGATGGAGGTCGGGTCGGGCGACATGCTCGCGATGGCCTCGACGCCGACGTACGACGCGGCCAACCCGTTCGAGGTCGACGACGACGAGGCGTACCGCGACTACTCCACACAGGCCACAGTGGACCCCGGTTCAATCCACAAGGCGATCGTGTTCGCCGCGGCCCTGGAGGAGGGCTGCATCGAGCCCGACGGGACGATGCCGGTGGCGCAGTCGATCAACAGGGGCGGCACCGACTACAAGGACGGTGTCAGCCACGGTGACGCGGTGCTGAGCCTGGCGGGAATCATCGCGCAGTCCTCGAACGTGGGCACGATCCAGCTCGCCGACTGCATCGGCAAGGAGAAGCTCTACGAGTACCAGCTCGCGTTCGGTCTCGGCGAGGTCTCCGGCGTGGGCGTCGAGGGGGAGGCCGCGGGCCTGCTCCAGCCGCCGGAACTGTGGTCGGGGACCTCGTACGGTTCGGTCCCGATCGGCCACGAGGGCACCGCGACCATGATGCAGATGGCGGCCATGTACGGCGCGATCGCCAATGACGGCGTGTATGTGCAGCCCAAGCTGGTCGACCACCGGATCGACGCGAACGGCGACGTGGTGGAGGAGGACGAGGAGCAGGTGACGCGGCGGGTGATCTCCACCGAGACCGCCGAGGACCTCCAATACCTCCTCCAGGCCCCGATCACGGCCGAGACCGGCACGGGCCGCCAGGCCCAGCTGGAGAACTACCACCTGGCGGGGAAGACCGGTACCGGCGGCCTGGTGGTCGACGGCGTGTACGCGCCGGGCAACGTGACCTCGTTCGTGGGATTCGCTCCGGCGGAGGACCCGCAGTACGTGGTGGCGGTGAGCGTCTACGTCCCCGACGGGGGCGGTGGCGGTTCGACCACCGGCCAGGCGTTCAAGGAGATCAACGAGTTCGCGTTGGGCTACTTCGGAGTCCGGCCCGCGACCGAACCGGCTCCCGAGTTCGACGTCTGGGGTTAGGCGGTCGCGGATTCGGGCGTGACGCTTCTCCGAAGTCTCCCTGAGGGGAATCGGAGGTCGGCCCCGGGCGTTAGCATCGAAGGCGTCAAGGAAGAAGGAGCCGATTGTTTTGAACGTTGACCCTTGGGCACTGTGTGAAGTCCTTGCCGAACCCCCGGAGGCGCGGGGCGCGGTCCTGCTGCACTTCCTCGACGGGTTCATGGACGCGGGGCAGGCGGGGCGCGGGGTCGTGGACCACCTGTTCAAGAACTTCGAGCACACACCGGTCGCGTCCTTCGACGTGGACCAGCTCATCGACTACCGCTCGCGGCGGCCCAACCTGACGTTCTCGATCGACCGCTGGTCCGATTTCGAGGCGCCCCAGCTGGTCGTCTACCTCATGCGCGACGCCTCGGGCCGCTCGTTCCTGCTCCTGACCGGCCCCGAACCCGATTTCGCGTGGGAACGGTTCGTCGACTCGGTGGAGGACCTGATCGAGCACTGGCATGTCCCGCTCACCCTGGGCTTCCAGGGCATCCCCATGGGCGTCCCGCACACGCGGTCCCTGGGCATGACGGTGCACGCCACCCGCCCCGAGCTCGTCTTCGACAACCGCCCGATGTTCAACGAGGTCACCGTCCCCGGCAACGCCGCTGGCCTGCTGGAGTACCGCCTCGGCGAATCCGGTCGCGACGCGATCGGCCTGTCGGTGCACGTGCCGCACTACGTCATGCAGATGACTTACCCGGCCGCCACGATCCGCCTCCTCGAAGGCATCCGCGAGGCCACCGGCCTCGACCTCCCCTCCGACGAGGAACTCGAACTCGAACGCGCCCAAGTCGACTCGGACATCGCCGAACAGGTCGCCGAATCCGACGAGGTCGCCGAAGTCGTGAAAACCCTTGAGGAGCAATACGACTCCTTCACCGAAGCCGCCGAGGCCGACGAAATGCTCCAAGACGGCCGCATGCCCACCGCCGACGAACTCGGCGCGGCCTTCGAACACTTCCTCGCCGAGCGCCAGCGAGGAGAGGACGACAAGTAGGGGCTCGCCGAGCGCCAGCGAGGAGAGGACGATAAGTAGGGGCTCGCCGAACGACCAACGAGGCGAGGACGACAAGTTATCCACAGCCCCAGGCTCGAACGTGTCACCTGCTCACGGAGTTATCCACAGCCAGAATCTTTTCCTTGAGGGTGTTGACTTTCTGTGTAAAGCTTGCCCCAGTTTTGGTGTAGGTAGGCGGTGAGTAGGGGAACCGCGCGGACCGCCACAAGACTCGGGCGCGGGGTGGCTCCCGCGTCCGGGCACCTCCACCAGACCGCGCAGCGCACAACTGGATACGAAGCGAGGGCCGGAGCCCCGCCAGGCCCCGGCCCTCGCTTACTCACACGAAACTACTTGTTGTGCTTGGCCTTCGAAGCCGAGCGGCCCCGTTCCTTCTGGTCCAGAACGACCTTGCGGATGCGAACGGTGTCGGGGGTGATCTCCACGCACTCGTCCTCGCGGCAGAACTCCAAGGACTGCTCAAGCGACAGCGCCCGCGGCGGGACCACGTTCTCGGTCGAGTCGGCCGAGGCCGCGCGCATGTTGGTGAGCTTCTTCTCCTTGGTGATGTTGACGTCCATGTCGTCCGAACGAGAGTTCTCGCCCACGATCATGCCCTCGTACACCTCGGTGGTCGGGCCCACGAACAGCGTGCCGCGCTCCTGGAGGTTGATCATCGCGAACGCGGTGACCGCCCCGGCCCGGTCGGCCACGAGCGAACCGTTGTTGCGGGTGCGCAGCTCGCCGAACCACGGCTCGTGCTTCTCGTAGATCGAGTGCGCGATGCCGGTGCCCCGGGTCTGGGTGAGGAACTCGGTGCGGAAGCCGATGAGGCCGCGGGAGGGCACGAGCCACTCCATGCGGATCCAGCCCGAACCGTGGTTCGTCATGGTCTCCATGCGGCCCTTGCGGCTCGCCATGAGCTGCGTGATCGCACCCAGGTGCTCCTCGGGGGAGTCGATGGTCAGGCGCTCGACCGGCTCGTGGGTCTTGCCGTCGATCTGCTTGGTGACCACCTCGGGCTTGCCCACGGTCAGTTCGAAGCCCTCGCGGCGCATCTGCTCGACCAGGATCGCCAGGGCCAGCTCGCCGCGACCCTGCACCTCCCACGCGTCCGGGCGCTCGGTCGGGAGGACCCGCAGCGACACGTTGCCGACCAGCTCGCGGTCGAGGCGGTCCTTCACCAGGCGCGCGGTGACCTTGTGGCCCTTGCCGCCCTTGCCGACCAGCGGCGAGGTGTTCGTCCCGATGGTCATCGAGATCGCCGGCTCGTCCACGGTGATCAGCGGCAGCGCCACCGGGTTCTCCGGGTCGGCGAGGGTCTCGCCGATCATGATGTCGGGGATCCCCGCGATGGCGCAGATGTCGCCGGGGCCGGCCATGTCGGCGGGCTTGCGGGTGAGCGCCTCGGTCATGAGCAGCTCGGTGATCCGCACGTTCGACATCGACCCGTCGCGCTTGATCCAGGTGACGGTCTGGCCCTTGCGCAGCTCGCCCTCCTCGACGCGGCACAGCGCGATGCGGCCGAGGAAGTTGTCGGCGTCGAGGTTCGTCACGTGCGCCTGGAGCGGCGCGCCCGGGGTGTACTCGGGGGCCGGGACGTGCTCGATGATGGTGTCGAAGAACGGCTTCAGCGAGTCCGAGTCCTCGGGGACAGTGCCGTCCTTGGGCTTGTTCAGCGACGCGACGCCGTCGCGCGCGCACGCGTAGACGATCGGGAACTCGATCTGCTCCTCGTCGGCGTCCAGGTCCAGGAACAGGTCGTACGTCTCGTTGACGACCTCGTCGATGCGGGCGTCGGGACGGTCGGTCTTGTTGATGCACAAGATGACCGGGAGCCGCGCGGTGAGCGCCTTGCGCAGCACGAAGCGCGTTTGGGGCAGCGGGCCCTCGGAGGCGTCGACCAGGAGCACCACCGCGTCGACCATGGACAGGCCGCGTTCGACCTCGCCGCCGAAGTCGGCGTGGCCGGGCGTGTCGATGATGTTGATGACCATCGCCGAGTCGTCGGCGGGGTTCGTGTAGTGGACCGCGGTGTTCTTCGCGAGGATCGTGATGCCCTTCTCGCGTTCAAGGTCACCCGAGTCCATGACGCGGTCGTCGACGGCCGCGCCCTCGCGGAAGGCGCCGGCCTGCTTGAGCATGGCGTCGACGAGCGTGGTCTTGCCGTGGTCGACGTGGGCGACGATGGCGATGTTTCGCAGATCAGAGCGTGTAGACACGACGACCATTGTCGCCTAAGCACAGGACCGGTCTGGCGTCAACCCTGGTGATCGCGGCCACCCCGGTGGAGGAATGTTCACATTACTGCATTCCATGACGGAAAATCCCTCACTGCTTACACTCCCTGGGTATGGGCGTAATCCATATCTCCATCCGATTCGTTATGGTCCTCGCGCTCGCCGCCGGAGCGATCCTCGTCGGCGCGCTCCCCGGCTACGCCAAGATCACCGGCGCGGTCGTCTCCACCGCGGAGGGCCCGCTCAACGTGCGATCCGGGCCCGCCACCGACCAGAAATCCGCCGGCACCCTCGCCAGAGGCGCCAGTCCCGAGGTCTTCTGCAAGGCCCGCGGCGAGCAGATCCGCGGCCACGTGCGCAACACCTCCACCTGGCTCAACATCGGCAAGGGCCGCTGGATCTCCGAGGCCTACATCGTGTGGTCCCCGTTCCAGAACGTGCCCTGGTGCGCAGCCGCCAAGGAAGTGGCCACCGTCTCCAAGGTCACCACCGCCGGCGGCGAACTCAACGTGCGCGCCGCCGCCAACTCGACCTCGGGCCGCCAAGGCGGCCTCGCCAACGGCGCCGCCGTCCTCGTCCAATGCCAGGTCTGGGGCCAGGAGGTCAACGGCACCGCCGGCAAGTCCGGCGTCTGGTACCAGGTCGGCAGCAAACGCTTCGTCTCCTCCGCCTACATCAAATGGAGCTCGGGCCAGCCATGGCTGCCCTGGTGCGGCCAAGACGCGCCCACCGTCCCGCGCGGCGGCCAGATCGGCTTCATCCAGTCCCACGCCCCCGCCGCGAAGGCCAGCGACAAAGCCACAGGCGTGCCCGCCTCGGTCACCCTCGCCCAGGCGATCCTGGAGACCGGCTGGGGCAAGGGCGCTCTCGCCCGCGAGGACCACAACCTGTTCGGCATGAAGTGCTTCGGATCGCCCGGCGACCACGCGATCGGGTGCCGCGACTACGCCACGTTCGAGTGCAGCCCCACCGCCGGGTGCTTCGACATGAAGGCGACCTTCCGCGCTTACGCGAACGTGGCCGACTCCTACCGCGACCACGGCGAACTGCTGTCGAACTGGGCCCGCTACGACACGGCGATGTCGCACGCAGACGACCCGAAGCGCTTCGCCAAGGAGATACAGAAGGCCGGCTACGCGACCGACCCGAAGTACGCCGAGAAGCTCATCGGAATCATGGACCAGTACGACCTGTACCAGTACGACTGACCGCCGCGGCGGACACGGGCCCCGAGCAGCCGCTCCGGGCCCGTTCAGCTCTCCGCGAATCATGAGGCGAAGGTCACACTTGCGACGGAAACCGCAGGATGCGGCGAGGTAGCCTCGAACAGCGGCCCTCGACAGCGTCATGTTCGAACAGCGGGCCTCCCAGAACTGTCGGACCCGAACGTTAGATTCCCACCGTGGCCAACGAGCACCGTCTTCCAGATGCACCGTCGATCGAACCCAGCGCGCACTCGAGCACCATCGTCGTTCGCGGCGCGCGCGAGCACAACCTCAAGGACGTCGACCTCGACCTGCCCCGCGACTCCTTGATCGTCTTCACGGGGCTGTCCGGCTCCGGGAAGTCCTCCCTGGCGTTCGACACGATCTTCGCGGAGGGCCAGCGCCGCTACGTCGAGTCGCTCTCGGCCTACGCCCGCCAGTTCCTCGGCCAGATGGACAAGCCTGACGTCGACTTCATCGAGGGCCTGTCCCCGGCGGTGTCGATCGACCAGAAGTCGACCTCGCGGAACCCGCGTTCGACCGTCGGCACGATCACCGAGATCTACGACTACATGCGGCTCCTGTTCGCGCGCGTGGGCGTCCCGCACTGCCCCGTCTGCGGCGAGGAGATCGGCCGCCAGTCGCCGCAGCAGATCACCGACCAGATCATGGCGATGCCCGAGGGCACCCGCTTCCAGGTGCTCGCGCCGGTCGCGCGCAAGCGCAAGGGCGAGTTCCTGGAGCTGTTCGCCGACCTCCAGCAGCAGGGTTACGCCCGTGCGCGGGTAGACGGCGTGGTGTACGCGCTGACCGATGTGCCGAAGCTGAAGAAGCAGGAGAAGCACGACATCGACGTGGTGATCGACCGCCTGGTCGTGAAGCCCTCGTCGGTGCAGCGCGTCACCGACTCGGTGGAGTCGGCGCTCGGGCTGGCCGACGGCGTGGTCGTGCTCGACTTCGTCGATGTCGCCGAGGACGATCCGGCGCGCACGCGGCGGTTCTCCGAGAAGCTCGCCTGCCCGAACGACCATCCGCTCACGCTCGACGAGCTGGAGCCGCGCACGTTCTCGTTCAACGCGCCGTTCGGCGCGTGCCCGGTGTGCCATGGCCTGGGGGTGCGCAAGGAGGTCGACCCGGATCTGGTGATCCGCGACCAGGAGGCCACGATCCGGTCCGGGGCGCTGGCGCCGTGGTCGTCGGTGGGCATGGGCGATTACTTCCTGTACCAGATCGCGTCGCTGGGCGAGGCGGTCGGTTTCGACGTGGACACGCCGTGGGCGGATCTGCCGTCGCGGGCCCAGAAGGCCGTGCTGTACGGGCATGACGAGACGCTTCAGGTGTCATACCGCAACAAGCGGGGTCAGAAGCGTTCGTACGAGACGCGGTTCGAGGGCGTCGTGCCGTGGGTCGAGCGTCGTCACCATGAGACCGACTCGGAGTGGACGCGGGAGAAGTACGAGCTCTTCATGCGGGAGATCCCGTGTTCGACGTGTGCCGGGACGCGGCTCAAGCCGGAGGTCCTGGCGGTCACGGTCGAAGGCTTGTCGATCCATGAGGTCTGCACGCTGTCGATCGCCGAGTGCGCGTCGTTCTTCAACGCGCTCAAGCTTTCCGACCGGGATTCGATGATCGCCGCGCCGATCGTCAAGGAAGTCACGGCGCGACTTCAGTTCCTGCTCGACGTCGGTTTGGACTATCTGACGCTCGCTCGCGCCTCGGGGAGCCTTTCGGGCGGTGAGGCGCAGCGCATCCGGCTCGCGACGCAGATCGGCGCGGGCCTGGTGGGGGTGCTGTACGTGCTCGACGAGCCGTCGATCGGTCTGCACCAGAGGGACAACAACCGGCTCATCGCGACGCTGGAGCGCTTGCGGGACTTGGGTAACACGCTGATCGTGGTCGAGCATGACGAGGACACGATCCGCATCGCCGACCACATCGTCGACATCGGCCCTGGGGCCGGGGAGCACGGCGGGGCGGTCATCTACTCCGGCCCGGTGGCCGGTCTCACCGATGCCGAGGGGTCGATCACCGGTGACTACGTGGCGGGCCGCCGGCATATCCCGGTGCCGGAGAAGCGACGGAAGGCCGATCCTTCGCGGGAGCTGGTCGTCAAGGGCGCCACGGAGAACAACCTGAAGGGCGTGGATGTGGCGTTCCCGATGGGTTGCATGGTGTCGGTGACGGGCGTGTCGGGTTCGGGCAAGTCGACGCTGGTGAACGAGATCCTGTACAACACGCTGGCCGCGGAGATCAACGGCGCGAAGCTGGTGGCGGGGCGGCACCGCACGATCACCGGCCTTGACGGGGTCGACAAGGTCGTGGGCGTGGACCAGTCGCCGATCGGGCGCACGCCGCGTTCGAACCCCGCGACGTATACGGGCGTGTTCGACAAGGTCCGGAAGCTGTTCTCGGGTACGCCGGAGGCGAAGGTCCGCGGTTGGGGGCCGGGGCGGTTCTCGTTCAACGTCAAGGGCGGGCGCTGCGAGGCGTGCTCGGGTGACGGCACGTTGAAGATCGAGATGAACTTCCTGCCTGACGTGTACGTGCCGTGCGAGGAGTGCGGCGGGGCGCGGTACAACCGCGACACGCTGAAGGTGCACTACCGGGGCAAGACGATCTCTGACGTGCTGGACATGCCGATCGAGGAGGCCGCGGAGTTCTTCGAGCCGATCCAGTCGATTCACCGGCATTTGAAGACGCTGGTGGACGTGGGCTTGGGGTATGTGCGCCTGGGGCAGCCGGCGCCCACGTTGTCGGGCGGTGAGGCGCAGCGGGTGAAGCTCGCGTCGGAGTTGCAGAAGCGCTCGACGGGCAAGACGGTGTACATCTTGGACGAGCCGACCACGGGCCTGCATTTCGAGGACGTGCGCAAGCTTCTCGGGGTGCTCGACGGGTTGGTGGACAAGGGGAACACGGTGATCACGATCGAGCACAACCTTGAGGTGATCAAGTGCTCGGACTGGGTGATCGACCTCGGCCCTGAGGGCGGCGACAAGGGCGGCACGCTCGTGGCGGCCGGTACGCCCGAGGAGGTCGCGGCGATCGCCGCGAGTCACACCGGTGACTACCTGCGGCCGCTGCTCGGCCTTGATGGCAAGGGCAACGGTGACGGGCCTGCGGCGAAGCGGGCGCGAAGTGGCAACGCGCGGAAGAAGGCTGTGGCGAAGAAGACGGTGGCGAAGGCGACCGCGAAGCGCTGAGCGAACGGGCAGCGGCGGTCGGGCGATAGCCCGGCCGCCGCTCGCGGTTTGCGGGGAGTAGGGCGGCAGTTCGCGGCGGGTTGCCCGACCCCCGCGGTCGGGCGTGTCGCCACTGAGTCGCCCCCGAATCAATTATCGCGCGAGGCACCGACACTCCTCGCCGCTGACGCTGACGCTGACGCTGACGCTGACGCTGACGCTGACGCTGACGCTGACGCTGACGCTGACGCTGACGCTGACGGCTCTCGCGCGTGAGCTTCACTCGTTTAGCGGGGTTGTCGTACCTTCGCGCGATCATTGCAGTCGGGGGCAGTCGAGTTTGGACACGCCCGAGCGCGGGGGGCGACACACGCGGTCGGGCGTGTCGGGATTCAGCTACCCCCGGTTCACATGATCGCGCGAGGGTCTGACATTTCTGGTGGCGTTTGCGAGGTGGCGGTGTTCGATCGGTTATCGGGTTCGGTTGCGACACTTTCGGACTCGGCCGGGTCGGTTCGTGTTTTTGCGGGGTTCGGTTGCGAGGATTGGGCGGTGTTGCTCGTGCTCGGTGCCGTTGGTGGGTTGTTGGTGGTTCCCGCTGTGGTGTTCGTGGTGCGGGTTGGCGCCGGGAGGCGGGCGAATTCTGGCTTGGTCGGGTTCGTGTGCGTTGCGGCCTCGCTCTTGGTGGTGTGGAGCGCGAGTGGGGTGCTGCATGCCGGCGCGCTTTCGCTTGTCGTGGTTTCGGGGATCGCGGCCGGGTGGATTGATGCGTATGAGCGGCGTCTTCCTGACCTGCTGATCTTGCCTTTGTATCCGGCTGTCGGGTCGTTGCTCGTCGCGACTGGGGATGCCGACCTCATGCTTCGGGCTGTCGTCTGTGCTGCCGCTGGGATCGGTTTGTGCGGGGTCGGTTGTGCCACTGGGCAGCTCGGGTTCGGGGATCTCAAGCTTGCCGGGGTGCTCGGGCTCGTGCTCGGGTGGGATTCGTGGGGCACCGCCGCCGTCGCTGTGCTCGCCACCGTGGTCGTCGGTGGGGTGCAGGCCGCCGTGGTGCTCGCGCTCGGGCGTCACGATTTTCCCTACGGTCCCGCCATGCTCACCGGTGCCGCAGTCGCGCTCGCTGCCGCGCCCCTGCTTTGATCCACACCTTCGGAGACATTGACACAGTTGCATGTCTTACTTAGTCTAAGTCTTACGTGTAAGTCTCGATCCGTAAGGAACCGCTTATGAATCGCAAACACCTCCCGGGCCGGAGGCTGGCCGCCGTCGGCGTCAGCCTCGCCGTGCTCGGGTCCTCCCTAGTGGCGGCGGGGCTCGTGTCCTCGGCGCAAGCGGCCCAGGGCCAGGCTGACGTCTGGGTCACCACGGCCGATCAGAGCAAGCTCCTCGCGCGGCAGCCGAGCGTCCCCTTCGGCAGCGGCGGCACCGGGCCGGTGATCACCGTCGACACCGGCACCACCTATCAGACGATGGACGGCTTCGGCGCCTCGTTCACCGACTCCTCCGCCTGGCTCGTCCAGAACGAGCTCGACCAGAGCCAGCGCGACCAGCTCATGCAGCGGCTCTTCGGCGATGACTCGGGGATCGGCCTGAGCATGGTCCGCCAGCCCTTCGGGGCCAGCGACTTCACCGCGAACAACGCCGACTACACCTACGACGACACGTGCTGCGACCTCGGCGACTTCTCCATCGGGCACGACCTGCCCTACACCGTCCCGATCCTCCAGCAGGCCAAGGCCATCAACCCCGACCTCAAGATCATGGGCACGCCGTGGACCGCCCCGGCGTGGATGAAGACCAACAACTCGCTCTTCGGCGGGCAGCTCGCGCCCGACCGGTTCGACGACTACGCCGACTACCTCGCGGCCACCGTGGAGGCGTATCGCTCCCACGGGCTTCCGATCTACGCGGTGACCCCGCAGAACGAGCCCCACCACGAGACCGGCTCCTATCCCTCGATGCGCATGACCTGGCAGGACCAGGCCGCGCTCATCGGAGACCACCTCGGCCCCGCACTCGAGGGCACCGGCACCAAGATCATCGCCTGGGACCACAACTGGGACGAGGCGTACTACCCGATCAACGTCCTGAACGACCCCGAGGCGAACCGGTACGCCGCCGGGAGCGCCTTCCACTGCTACGGCGGCGACGTCTCGGCGCAGAGCCAGGTCCACGACGCCCACCCGGGCAAGGACCTGTGGTTCACCGAGTGCTCCGGCGGCGAGTGGGCCACCGACTTCGGCGGCAACCTCAAGTGGAACATGCAGAACCTCGTGATCGGCTCGACCCGCAACTGGGCCAAGGGGATCACGCTGTGGAACATGGCGCTCGACCAGAACCACGGGCCCACCAACGGCGGCTGCGCCGACTGCCGCGGCGTCGTCACCGTCGACACCGGCAACGGCGCGGTGACCTACAACGTCGAGTACTACGTGCTGGGCCACATCAGCAAGTTCGTCGAGCCCGGAGCGACCCGCATCGCCTCCACCAGCACGCCCGGCGACATCGAGACCGTGGCCTTCCGCAACCCGGACGGCACGATCGCGCTCCTGGCGCTCAACGCGGGCTCGGGCGAGCGGACCTTCACCGTCTCCCAAGGCGGACAGGACTTCGGGTACACCCTCCCGGCCGGGGCCGTCGCGACCTTCACCTGGGACACCGGCGGCACGCAGCCGCCCGGCGACATCGACCAGAACGCGACCTACGCGATCGGGTCGGTCAGCAGCGGCAAGACCCTCGACGTGCAGGGCTGGTCGGTCGCGGACGGCGCTCTCGTGCAGCAGTGGGCCGACCACGGCGGCGAGAACCAGCGCTGGCGCTTCACCGATGCCGGTGGCGGGCACTGGCGGATCGACAACCTGCACTCGGGCAAGGCGCTGACCGTGGCGAACGGTTCGACGGCGAACGGCGCGGCGATCCATCAGGTGACCTATACGGGCGCGGCGAGCCAGCAGTGGCGGCTCGACCGGCTCGCGGACGGCACTTACGCGATCGTCAACCGCGGCAGCGGGAAGGCGCTCGACGTCAAGGACGTGTCGCAGGCGGACGGCGGCCTGATCCAGCAGTGGGACTACTTCGGCAGCGCCAATCAGCGCTGGAGGCTGACCCTGGACTGACCCGGGCGGCGATTCTGCGAATCTCCCTTGTCGACTCTGAGACGACGTTATATTCATGGCCGACCTGGCACGAAAGGGTCGCAAGGAGACACGAGTACTGAGAGGTGACAGTGATTCGTTTTATCGCCAAGACCGCCGTGGCGGCCGCCGCCGCGGGCGCCCTGGCCGCCGGGGCCGCTACCCCGGCCTTCGCCGCAGCACCGACCGAGGGGACGCACTACGACCCCTCCGACTTCGGCGGGGTCAACTTCCTGTCGAACCTGTGCATCGGCAACTGGAGCGGGGACGTCCTCTCCCTGCTCAACGTCGGCAAGAGCGACGTGACCAACCTGTGCAACGGCTGGGACCAGAACCCGAACGGCGTGAACGTCGCCTCCAACATCTGCGCCCTGAACTGGGACTGGAGCAACGCCGCGAGCCTGGGTCTGCTCGGCGTCTCGGACGTGGACAACGTCTGCAACTGGTCGTCGGAGGAACTGGCCGCCTCCGCGGAGTGAGGTGCGGGTTCACTCGAAACCGCGGGGCGGCCGCTGTGAAGCGGCCGCCCCGTCGCCGTGCCCGGGCTCACCCTGCCCGGTCACGGCCGATTGATGCTCAACTCGCCGAGCAGGTCACCGCCCCCGGGAGCACCGCGGTGCGGGCGTCCTTGGCGCCGATGAACCCGAACGAGAACGTCTTGCCCGGCTTGAGGGCCGCGCCGCCGGCGAGCGAACTCGCGGTCACCATGTGGCCGTCGAGGCTCACCTCGGCGCTCCACGACTGCACGATCGACTGCCCGGTCGGCAGAGCCCACCGCAGCGACACCGCGTTCAGTGGCACGTCCCCGGTGTTCTTGACCAGCACTTGGGCGTTGAACCCGCCCGGCCACTGCCCGTTGATGCGGTACTCGACCTGGCATGAGGGCGCGGTCCGCACGCCCCCGGTCTGGTCGGCCGCGAAGCTGGCGACCTGCGCGAGCGAGGCGTTCCAGTTGATCGTCAGCTCGTTGGTCGCCCACGACCCGATGTCGTCGATGTAGCAGCTCTGCGGGGCGCAACCGGACAGCCAGCGCTGCGCGATCGGGTCCCACGTGCCGGTCATCGAGTTCGGGCCGCCCGAGAGCGTCCCGGCCGGCGGGTTCGGTGAAGCCGGGTCGAGCTGGTTGGCGTACCAGCGGCTGTGCTGGTTCTTCGAGTAGTGCGAGCCGTAACCGGTCACATAGGAGTTCCCCAGCGCGTTGCGGCCCAGCACGTAGTCGAGTCCGGCGAACACGCCGTCCTTGTAGTGCCGTTCGCCGGTGAGGTCGAACGCGGCTCCGATGACGACGAGGCGGTTGAGGACGACGCTGGTCGAACCCCATTCGAAGGTCCCGTCGGCGCCGTAGCCGAGGTCCCACGGGCTGGCGTCCTGCTCGGCGAGGTACACGTCGGCGCCGGCAACGACCTGCGCGACGAGCGCGTCGCGCTGCGGGAGCGCGTTGGGGACCGTGGCGAGGTCGAGCTTGGCCAGCTGCGCGACCGAGCCCCACCAGAAGCCGCCGTCGCTGAACGAGTCGGCCTCGTGGTGCTCGGAGGCGAGCACGAAGTCCTCATAGGTCTTCGCCCCGGTGGTCAGGAACAGTTCGGCTGCGGCCCAGTAGAACTCGTCGGTCACGTCGTCGTCCCCGTAGGGGCCGCCGCCCGCGCCGCGGTCGACGGCGTAGACCTCGGGGTTCGCGATCGCGGCGGCCCAGGCGGTCTCGGCCGCCTCCAGGGCCTCGGCGGCGAAGTCGGGGTCGTACGGTTCGAACAGACGCGCGGCCTGCGCGGCCGCGGCCGCGAGGTTGAGCGTGGCCGCCGTGGACGGCGGCTCCAGGAACCGCTCCTCGGGGTCGTCGGCGGGCATGAGCGGCAGGCCGGTCCAATTCTCGTCGTGGATCTTGTGGTGTGCCATGCCCGCGAGTTCTTCACCGGCCGGAACCTGCATGGACATCAGGAACTCGACTTCCCAGCGGGCCTCGTCGAGGA
The DNA here is from genome assembly GCF_040645615.1 of Glycomyces sp. NPDC046736. Lineage (NCBI taxonomy): Bacteria > Bacillati > Actinomycetota > Actinomycetes > Glycomycetales > Glycomycetaceae > Glycomyces > Glycomyces sp. NPDC046736. The sequence continues at coordinate 52,094 of NZ_JBEYYO010000021.1, forward strand.
CGTCGGGGACGCCGTCGCCGTGCTCGGGCACCCGCAGGCTCCCGTCGCCGAGCCGGTCGGCGTCGCCGGTGGGGGCGTACAGCGCCCGCTCGTAGATCGCCATGAGCTGGGCGACCGAGATGCCGCCGTTGACGACGTACTTGCCGTGGTCGCCCGCGTCGTACCAGCCGCCGGTGACGTCCAGGGTGTAGTCGCAGGCCCCGCCGTAGCAGGTCACCGCGCCGTCGCCGCGGTTCGGGGCGACGTCGACGTGCCCGGCCTCGCGCCCGTATCCGGGAGCGATCGCGTCGTCGATCGCGATGCCCGAACGCTGCGGGTAGTAGAAGGACAAGGCGTCGACCGCGAGGTCCCCGTAGGCGTCGGTGCCGATCGCGAACGGGTAGGAGGTCTCGCCGTCGGCGGTGAGCGTGAAGCCCTCGCCCGCGGCCGAGACACTGGAGAAGTCGATGACGTGGACCGACTCGCCCGAGGTGGGCTCGTCCCCGTACGGCGTCGAGTCGCCCTCGGCCACCACGGTTCCGGCCGCGTCGTGCAGCTGCCACGGCACGGCGTCTTCGGCGTCGGTCACGAGCGTTGCCCGCTTGGGGCCGTCGGGCAGGTAGGAGACCTGGTTGACGCGGACCCGGGGCCCGGTGTCGGGGTCGTAGACCGGCGGTTCGGCGTCGGTGAGCAAGGCGACCTCCGAGAGGCAGAACTGCCAAGGCGATGCGTTGCGCCCGATCTGGAACGCCAGCTGCGCGGCCTCCCAGTCGGCGGCGGCGGTGAACGTGTAGCTGAACTGCTGCGGCTCGGCGGTGAAGGCCGGGAACTCCTCCATCGCGGTGAGCCAGGGGTCGACCGGCTGCTGGACGAGGGCGCGCACGCTCACGTCGGCCGAAGCGCGGGCGGTGAACTGGAGCTCGTAGGACTCGCCCGCGGCCAGCGGGAGGCCGTCTTGGCCGAGGATCGCGTCCCACGGGTTCAGGGTCCCGCCGGGCACGTCGACGCACCATTCGCCGTCGGCCACCGATCCGGTGAGGTTCTCGGTGGTCCACCAGCCGGTGGTGCCGTCGGCGAAGTCGCCGTTGGTGATGAGGTCGCTGGGCTCCTCTTCCTGCGCCTGCGCGGTCGGAGCGGCGGCAACCGCTCCCACGGCGAGTGCGCTCGCGGCGGCGAGCATGAGCCCCCGGCGTGCGCGGCGGACGGGTGGGGCCAGTGATCGCTGTGGCATGAAGGGGCTCTCCTCTGCGAAATTGGGAGCGTTACCATCAGCATCCTGTCATCAATAGTGATCAATGTCAATATGCGAACCTGTACGAACCGTAGGCAAGCGGTCGCCTTGAGCCTCTACGCTTCCGGCGGCGGCCCGCTCGTCCCTCGCACCACGAGCTTCGACTCCAGCTTCAGCGCCTGGCCCGCCTCCCTGACCCCGCGCAGCTGCTCGTCGGCCGCCTGCACCGCGAGCCGCGCCAGGCGCGGCACGTCCTGTCGCACCGTGGTCAAGTCGATGTGGCTGAGCCCGGCGATGTGGCTGTCGTCGTAGCCCACGATCGAGACCTGCTCGGGGATCTTCACCCCCGCCCGAGTGAACACGTCGAGCAGCCCCAGCGCGCACTGGTCGTTCGCAGCGAACACCGCCGTGGGCAGCGGCCCGTCCTCGCTCAGCAGCAGCCGCGCGGCCTCCGACCCGCCCTCCTGGCAGTAGTTCCCCGGGATCACCCGCGGCGCCAGGCCGTGCCCGCGCATCGCGTCCCGGTAGGCCCGCCGCCGCTCCGGCCCGCCCGACCGCGACCCCGCGTCCACGTGCACGATCGACCGGTGCCCCAGTCCCACCAGGTAGTCCACGACCTCCCGCGCGCCCGGGCGGTCGTAGGAGGTCACCACGTCCACGCCCGCGTCCTTGAGGTGGCGCCCGATCACCACCGTCGGCACCCGTCGCCCCAGCGAGGCCACCTCGGCGTCGGCGATGTTCGGCCCGCACAGCAGCAGCGCCTCGCTGCGGTGCCCCACCAGCGCCTCGATCGCCTTGTGCTCGTCGTGCGAGGGCACCACCGCGCTCAGCACCAGGTCGTAGCCCAGCTCCTCGGCCGCCGGATACACCGCCTCCACCAGGTCCACGTGGTAGGGATTGCGCGGGGTGAACAGCACCCCCAGGACCTTGCTGCGCCCGCGCGCGAGCAGCCGCGCGGCCATGTCGGGCTTGTAACCCAGCCGCGTCGCGGCCTCGAACACCCGCGCCCGCGTCTGCGCGCTCGCGCCCGGTTGGCCGCGGAACACCAGCGAGACCAGCGCCCGCGAGACGCCCACCTCCGCCGCGACGTCCGCCATCGTGGGCTTGCGCGACCGCGGTGCCGGGGTGCGGTCAGCGGAGCCTCGGATGCGTCGGGGACTCATCGCATCTTCGTCCTTCCGTCGTCCTCGTTCGCGCGGCAACCGTGTGACCTGCGATCTCGAATGTACGAGTGTAGTGGCCCCGTTCCATGGAACGCGCCTGCGCGAGTCCGCATCGCCCTGGTCGAACCCATGCGCCACAACAGCATCGCCGTCCCCTCCAGCAGCTTCCCCCTACCGGGCCGCCGCGGCCGCGCCCATCGGGTGGGATGCGAAGTCCACCAGGTGCCGAATCACACCCGCCCCAGTGGCAGACTTGACGGCGTGTTGCGATGGATGACTGCTGGAGAATCACACGGACCCGAACTCGTGGTCACGCTCGACGGACTCCCCGCCGGGATCGAGCTGGACACTGAGGCCGTGGCGGCCGAACTGGCCCGCCGCCGCCTCGGCTACGGCCGCGGCGCGCGCATGAAGTTCGAGGCCGACGTCGTGAACTTCATCGGCGGCGTCCGCCACGGCCGCACCCTCGGCTCGCCCGTCGCCATCCGGATCGGCAACTCCGAATGGCCCAAGTGGGAGACCGTGATGTCCGCCGACCCGGTCGACCCCGCCGAGCTCGAAGGCGTCGCCCGCAACGCGCCCCTGACCCGGCCCCGCCCCGGCCACGCCGACCTCGCCGGGATGCAGAAGTACGACCACGAGGACGCCCGCCCGATCCTGGAGCGCGCCTCGGCCCGCGAGACCGCCGCGCGCGTCGCCGGAGGCACCGCCGCCAAGGCCTTCCTCAAGCAGGCCTTCGGCATCGAGATCGTCTCCCACGTCAAGGCCCTCGGCCCGGTGCGCGCCAAGGACGGCCTCGTGCCCACACCCGCCGACGCCGCCGCCGTCGACGCCGATCCCCTGCGCTGCATGGACCCCGACGCGTCCGCGCGCATGGTCGCCGAAGTCGACGCCGCCAAGAAGGACGCCGACACCCTCGGCGGGGTGGTCGAAGTCCTCGCCTACGGCCTGCCGCCCGGGCTCGGCTCCCACGTCCAATGGGACCGCAAGCTCGACGCGCGCCTGGCCACCGCCCTCATGTCGATCCAGTCGGTCAAGGCCGTCGAGATCGGCGACGGCCTCATGCAGGCCGCCGTGCGCGGCTCCTCGGCCCACGACGAGATCGTGCCCGGCGCCGACGGCGTCGAGCGCCTCACCGACCGCGCGGGCGGCCTCGAAGGCGGCATCACCACCGGCCAGCCGCTGCGCGTCTCGGCCATGCTCAAGCCGATCTCCTCGCTCACCCGGCCCCTGCGCACCATCGACACCGTCACCGGCGAGGCCGCCGAGGCCATCAACCAGCGCTCCGACGTGTGCGCGGTGCCCGCCGGGGCCGTCGTGGCCGAGCACATGGTCGCCTACGTCCTCGCCGAAGCGGCCCTGGAGAAGTTCGGCGGCGACTCCGTGGGCGAATCGCGCCGCAACTTCGAGTCCTACCGCCAGCACCTGCGGGTCAAGTAGCCCGGCATCCGACCCGGCGGGCCCTCGCCCGCCGGTACCGCCGCCAACGCACCGGAGTGAACCCATGAGCCTGGTCGTCATCGTCGGGCCCCCCGGCTCGGGCAAGACCACGATCGGCCGCGCCCTGGCCGCCGCGCGCGGCGCGACCTTCCGCGACACCGACGCCGACATAGCGAGCGCCGCAGGGAAGTCCATCCCCGACATCTTCGTCGACGAAGGCGAGGAGCGCTTCCGCGCGCTCGAACGCGAAGCGGTCCGCCGAGCCGTGGCCGAACACGACGGCGTGCTCGCCCTCGGCGGCGGCGCGGTCCTGGCCGAGGCCACCCGCAAGATCCTCGCCGACGTCACCGTCGTCCACCTCCGCGTCGACCTCGGCGAAGCGGTCAAGCGCACCGAGATGGACCGGGGCCGCCCCCTCCTCCAGGTCAACCCCCGCGCCACCCTCCGCAGGCTCCTCGACGAGCGCCTCCCGCTCTACCGCGAGGTCGCCGACATCGAGATCGACACCACCGGAAGGGACGTGGACGACCTGGCCGCCGAACTGAACGCCCGCCTGAACGTCGCCACGGTGACCGTGAACGACGCCCAGACCCCCTACCCGGTCCTCATCGGACGCGGCACCGCCGCGCGCCTCCCCGAGTTCCTCGGCAAGGCCGCCCGCGTGGCCGTCCTCCACACCGCCAGCACTGCAGGGCTCGCCCAGCGCCTCGGCGACAGTCTCCCCGGCGGCGTCGAAGCGACCCTCATGGAACTTCCCGACGCCGAGGACGGCAAGACCGTCGCCGTGGCCGAGCAGTGCTGGGACGCCCTCGGCGCCGAAGGCTTCACCCGCACCGACCTCGTCGTCGGCGTCGGCGGCGGCGCCGTCACCGACCTCGCCGGATTCGTGGCCGCGTGCTGGCTGCGCGGCGTGGACGTCGTCCACGTCCCCACCTCGCTCCTGGGCGCGGTCGACGCCGCGGTCGGCGGCAAGACCGGCGTCAACACCGCCGCCGGGAAGAACCTCGTGGGCGCCTTCCACCCGCCCCGCGCCGTCCTGGTCGACCTCGACAACTTCGCGACCCTGCCGCGGGCCGACCTCGCCGCGGGCCTGGCCGAAGTCGTCAAAGCCGGATTCATCGCAGACCCCGTGATCCTCGACCTCATCGAAGCCGACCCCGAAGCGGCCCTGGACGCCTCCAGTCCCGTCCTCGCCGAACTGGTCGAACGCGCCATCGCCATGAAGGCCGCCGTGGTCGCCGCAGACCTCAAGGAAGGGGGGCTGCGCGCGATCCTCAACTACGGGCACACCTTCGCCCACGCCATCGAGAAGCTCGAGCACTACCGCTGGCGGCACGGCGACGCCGTCGCCGTCGGCATGGTCTACGCCGCCCACCTCGGCGCGCTCACCGGCCGCGCCGACCTCGTCGGCCGCACCAAAGCCGCGCTCGAAGCCCTCGGCCTGCCCACCACTTACGAGGCCGGACGCTGGGACGACCTCCTCAAGGTCATGCTCATCGACAAGAAGAACGTCGGCGCGACCCAGCGGTTCGTGCTCCTCGACGCGCTGGCCGCGCCGGTCGTGGTCGAGGACGTGACGACCGAGCAGCAGCGCGAGGCGTATGAGAGGCTGACGGCATGAGCGACGACCTGAAGGTGCTGGTCCTGAACGGCCCCAACCTCAATCGCCTCGGCAAACGCGAGCCCGAGATCTACGGCCGCACCACCTTCGACGACCTCGCCGCCACCTTGGTCGCGCACGGCCGCAAGCGCTCCCTCGACGTCGACGTGCGCCAGACCAACAACGAAGGCGAACTCATCGACTGGCTGCACGAGGCCGCCGACCACGGCCACCCGGTGGTGCTCAACGCCGCCGCCTGGACCCACACGTCGGTGGCGATCGGCGACGCCTGCGCGCAGCTCACCGGGCTCCTCATCGAGGTCCACATCTCCAACGTCCACCGCCGCGAGCCCTTCCGGCACCACTCCTACATCTCGGCCCACGCCACCGGCGTCATCGTGGGCCTCGGCGTCCGCGGTTACGAGCACGCGCTCGACTTCATCGCCGACGAGACGCAGACCGACGCCGAGTAGCCCGACTGCGCCGCTGGACACAGCCGCAGCGGGTGCAGCGGTGACCTGCGGGCCCGCCCGCTACCATTGACGGTCGGTCAAGTCTGAACCTCTACTGAAAGAGACGAACGCCCGTGGCATCCACGAACGATCTCAAGAACGGCCTGGTGCTCAACCTGGAGGGCCAGCTCTGGCAGGTGCAGGAGTTCCAGCACGTCAAGCCCGGCAAGGGCCCCGCGTTCGTGCGCACCACCCTCAAGCAGATCCCCTCGGGCAAGATCGTCGACAAGACCTTCAACGCCGGCACCAAGGTCGAGACCGCCAACGTCGACCGCCGCACGATGTCCTACCTCTACAAGGAGGGCGAGGACTTCGTGTTCATGGACATGGAGACCTACGACCAGTTCCCGCTGGGCCCGGGCCTGGTCGGCGACGCCGCCAAGTTCATGCTGGAGAACTCCGAGGTCACCATCGCCTGGCACGACGGCAAGGCGCTCTACGTCGAGCTGCCCGCCTCGGTCGAGCTCGTGATCACCTACACCGAGCCGGGCCTCCAGGGCGACCGCTCCTCCGGCGGCACCAAGCCCGCCACCGTCGAGACCGGCGCGCAGGTCCTCGTGCCGCTGTTCATCGACAACGGCGAGAAGATCAAGGTCGACACCCGCGACGGCAAATACCTCTCGCGGGCATAGGGGTGGCGAACCAGGGAAGCGGACCCGACCGGCTGACCGCGCGCACCAAGTGGCGGATGCGGGCCGTCGAGATCCTCTACGAGGCCGAGAGCCGCGACATCGCGCCCTCGAAGGTGCTCGCCGAACGCGCCTCCCGCGCCGTCGCCGACCCCGAGGCCCCGCGCCTGCCCGCGTACGCCGAGCAGCTCGTGCGCGGCGTGGCCTTGAAGATCGATGAGCTCGACGACGCGATCGGCAAGGCCGCCTCGGGCTGGGCCGTGGAGCGGCTGCCCGCCGTGGACCGCAACGTCCTGCGCGTGGGCCTCTACGAGATCCGCCACGTCGAGGACGTGGACACCGCCGTGGCCATCAAGGAGGCCATGCGTGTGGCCGAGCAGATCGGCTCCTCCGACGACACCTCGTTCGTCAACGCCGTCCTCGACGCCGCCGCGAAGGCCCAGTAGCCAAGGCGCACAAGCAGAAAAGGCCGGGCCCACCGCGATGGCGGGCCCGGCCTCTTCGTCCAGGCACGAAGAAAGACCGGGCCTTCCGATCCAAGGCCCGGCCTCCTGCGGGAGTGTCTACTCCTCCGAGGCGAAGAACGCCTGGAGGTCGTGGACGAGGACTCCGAAGTCCTCGAGCTTCTCGATCAGGCCCGAGGGCGTGGTCGAGTAGACCACCGCGAGGGTGTAGAGGTCGTCGGCGCGGATCGAGAGGATCCGGCCGTTGTAGTCGCCCCGGCGCTGCTGGATCGATCGGGCCAGCTTGGCCACGTGCTCCAGGTCGGAGTCGGGGTGGTCGTACAGCGCCTCCAGGTTGAGGACGATCTTCTCGGCCTGCTCGACCGGGAGCGGCACGCCCTCGGGGAGCAGCTCGGAGACGGGGATGCGGTAGAAGTCGGCCAGTTCCGCCAGGCGGCTGACCGTGATCGAGCGGTCGCCCCGCTCGTATGAACCGATGACGACGGCCTTCCACTTGCCGCCGGACTTGTCCTCCACGCCTTGCAGCGACAGGCCCTGCTGCATGCGGATGTCACGCAGCCGGTTGCCGAGCGCCTTGGCGTAGTCAGATGTCGCCATGCTGGGATCAACTCCAATTTTCGGTACGAGAGGAACCCTATTGTTGACTACGGTCGGTGACCATCGGCCGTTGGGGTGCCCCCGAACAGTGTTCTTCGTCGCCTGAGGCCCCCATTACCGCCGTGCAAACCCCAGTAAATCAGGCATCGAGGGTGATTTCAACGGTCAGTCTTTGGGATCGGCCTTTACGCTCCGTCACCGGCGACGGTAAGATGGCCCGCGACGAAACCGTTCTTTAACAGACCGTCCAGTGAGGCGGAGAAGGAGGTTCGCGTGGTTTCCCCTGCCCTCAGGCAGCACGAGGACGACCCGTCGGGCAAGCAGATCCTGTCCAGTGAGGACATCGGCCGCATCCTCGACCGCATCGCCCACCAGATCCTCGAGAAGACCAAGGGCGCCCCCGACACTTTGCTCCTGGGCATCCCCACCCGCGGCGTGGCGCTCGCCGGCAGGCTCGCCGACCGCATCCGCCGCTTCGCCGACATCGACGTCCCCGCCGGGACCCTCGACATCACCCTCTACCGCGACGACCTGCGCCGCCACGCCATGCGGGCCCTCGGGCCCACGGAGCTGCCGCCCGGCGGCGTGGACGACCAGCGCGTGATCCTCGTCGACGACGTGCTCTACTCCGGGCGCACCGTGCGCGCCGCGCTCAACGCGCTGTACGACCTCGGCCGCCCCGCCAGCGTCCAGCTCGCGATCCTGGTCGACCGCGGCCACCGCGAGCTGCCCATCCGCGCCGACTACGTCGGCAAGAACATCCCCACCGCCCGCGACGAGAACGTGGCCGTGCGCCTGACCGAGTACGACGGTCTCGACGCGGTGGTCCTGACCGGAGGCCGGGAGCGATGAAGCACCTGCTCACCACCAAGGAGCTCACCCGCGAAGAGGCGGAGCTCATCCTCGACGTCACGCAGCAGATGGCCGACGCGGTCACCGGCCGCGAGGTCCCCAAGCTCCCGGCGCTGCGCGGGCGCACCGTCGTGAACCTCTTCTACGAGGACTCCACCCGCACCCGCACCTCGTTCGAGACCGCGGCCAAGCGCCTGAGCGCCGATGTGGTCAACTTCGCGGCCAAGACCTCCAGCGTCAACAAGGGGGAGAGCCTGCGCGACACGGCCCTGACCCTCCAGGCCATGGGCGCCGACGCGGTGATCATCCGCCACCCCGCCGCGGGCGCGCCGCAGCGGCTCACCGAGTGGCTCGACGGCGCGGTGCTCAACGCCGGGGACGGCACCCACGCCCACCCCACGCAGGCCCTGCTCGACGCCTACACGATGCAGAAGCGCCTCGGCGGGATCGAGGGCCGCACCGTGGCGATCGTGGGGGACATCCTCCACTCGCGCGTGGCCCGCTCCAACGTGTGGCTGCTGTCCAAGCTCGGCGCGAACGTGCGCCTGGTCGGCCCGCCCACGCTGCTGCCCAAGGACATCGGCGACTGGCCCGTCGAGATCGGTTACGACCTCGACGCGAGCCTCAAGGGCGTCGACGCGGTGATGATGCTCCGCGTCCAGCGCGAACGCCAGCACGCCTCGTTCTTCCCCACCGCCAACGAGTACGCGCGCCTGTACGGCCTCGACGAGCGGCGCCTCGCCCTCATGCCCGACCACGCGATCGTGATGCACCCCGGCCCGATGAACCGCGGCATGGAGATCGCCGCCTCGGTCGCCGACTCGCCGCGCGCCACGATCACCGAACAGGTGACCAACGGCGTGTGGGTCCGCATGGCCGTCCTCTACCTGCTGCTGACGAACGGAGAGACCCGGTGACCAAGCCAGTCCTCATCAAAGGGGCCGACCTGATCGGCAAGGGCCGAAGCGACGTCCTGGTCAAGGACGGCCGCGTGGCCGAGATCGGCTCGCTCAGCGCGACCGATGCCGACGTGGTCGACGCCGACGGCCTGGTGCTCCTGCCCGGCCTCGTCGACCTCCACACCCACCTTCGCGAGCCGGGCCGCGAGGACGCCGAGACCGTCCTGACCGGCACCCGCGCCGCCGCCAAGGGCGGCTACACCGCCGTGTGCGCCATGGCCAACTCCAACCCGGTGGCCGACACCGCCGGGGTCGTCGAGCAGGTCGCCGCGCTCGGCCGCGCCGCCGGGTACGCCGACGTGCAGCCCATCGGCGCGGTCTCGATCGGCCTCGAAGGCCAGCGCCTCGCCGAGATCGGCGCGATGGCGAACTCCGCGGCGAACGTGCGGATGTTCTCCGACGACGGCCACTGCGTGTCCGACCCGGTCCTGATGCGCCGCGCGCTCGAATACGTCAAGACCTTCGGCGGGCTCATCGCCCAGCACGCCGAGGAGCCGCGTCTGACCGAAGGCGCGCAGATGAACGAGGGCCCCGTCTCGGCCGAGCTCGGCCTGCCCGGTTGGCCCGCGGTCGCCGAAGAGGCCATCATCGCCCGCGACGTGCTCCTGGCCGAGTACACCGACGCGCGCGTGCACTTCTGCCACGTCTCGACCGCCCGCTCGGTGGACATCATCCGCGAGGCCAAGGCCCGGGGCGCGAAGGTCACCGCCGAGGTCTGCCCGCACCACCTGCTCCTCACCGACGAGGCCGTGCGCTCCTACGACCCGGTGTTCAAGGTCAACCCGCCGCTGCGCCGCGAGGCCGACGTGCACGTGCTGCGGGCCGCGCTCGCCGAAGGCGTGATCGACGCCGTGGCCACCGACCACGCCCCGCACGCCTTGCAGGACAAGGAATGCGAGTGGGCCGCGGCCCGCCCGGGGATGCTCGGGCTGGAGACGGCGCTGTCGATCTCGGTGCTCGCCCTCGGCGGCCCCAAGGACGTCGACTGGGACGTGCTGGCCGAGCGCACCTCCCGCACCCCGGCGCGCATCGCCGGGCTCGAAGCCCACGGCCGCGACCCGCAGCCCGGTGTCGAGGCCAACTTCACCCTGGTCGACCCGGCCGCGACCTGGACCGTGGTCCCCGAGGGCCTCGCGTCCCTGTCGCGCAACACCCCTTACGCCGGGAGCGAACTCCCGGTCACCGTCGAGGCGACGTTCCTGCGGGGACGCGCCACCGTGCTGAACGGCAAGATCCAAGAGGAGACGACCGAATGAGCAGTCGAGCACCAGCGATCCTCGTCCTCGAGGACGGCCGCGTCTTCCGCGGCGAGGCCTTCGGCTCGGTCGGCGAGACCTTCGGCGAGGCCGTCTTCAACACTGGCATGACCGGCTACCAGGAGACCCTGACCGACCCGTCCTACTACGGGCAGGTCGTGGCACAGACCGCGCCGCAGATCGGCAACACCGGTTGGAACGACGAGGACGACGAGTCCCGCCGCATCTGGGTCGCCGGGTACGTGGTGCGCGACCCCTCCCGCGTCACCTCGAACTGGCGGGCCAAGCGGGGCCTGGAGGACGAGCTGTCCTCCCAGGGGATCGTGGGCATCTGCGAGGTCGACACCCGCGCCCTGACCCGCCACCTGCGCGAGGCCGGGGCCATGCGCGTGGGCATCTCCTCGCGCAGCACCGACGCCGAGGCGCTCCTGGCGAAGGTCCTCGCCTCTCCGCAGATGGCCGGCGCGAACCACGTCGGCGCGGTCACCACCGCCGAGCCCTACACGTACGCGGCCAAGGGCCCCCAGAAGTACACCGTGGCCGCCGTCGACCTCGGCATCAAGCGCAACACCCCGCGCCGCCTGGCCGAACGCGGCATCACCACCACCGTCTACCCGGCCACGGCCACGGTGGACGAACTGCTCTCGCAGGGCCCCGACGCGGTGTTCCTCTCCAACGGCCCAGGCGACCCCGCCACGGCCGGGCACCAGATCGAGGTCACCCGCGAGCTGCTGCGCCGCCGCGTCCCGGTCTTCGGCATCTGCTTCGGCAACCAGATCCTCGGCCGCGCGCTGGGCCTGGACACCTACAAGCTCAAGTACGGGCACCGCGGCATCAACCAGCCCGTGCTCGACCGCCACACCGGCAAGGTCGAGATCACCGCCCACAACCACGGCTTCGCCTTGGCCGCACCCGAATCCGGCGAGTTCTTCGAGACCGAGTTCGGCCGCGTCCAGGTCAGCCACGTGTGCCTCAACGACGACGTGGTCGAAGGCCTCACCTGCCTGGACGCGCCCGCCTACTCCGTGCAGTACCACCCCGAGGCCGCCGGCGGGCCGCACGACGCCGACTACCTGTTCGACCGGCTCGTCGAACTCATCCAGCACACCGAGGGGGCCCCGGCCAATGCCTAAACGCGACGACATCCAGCACGTCCTGGTCATCGGCTCCGGCCCCATCCAGATCGGCCAGGCCTGCGAGTTCGACTACTCCGGCACCCAGGCCTGCCGGGTCCTGCGCGAGGAGGGCCTGCGGGTCACCCTCGTCAACTCCAACCCGGCCACGATCATGACCGACCCCGAGTTCGCCGACGCGACCTACGTCGAGCCGATCACCACCGAGGTCATCGAGCAGATCATCGCCAAGGAGAAGCCCGACGCGCTCCTTGCCACCCTCGGCGGCCAGACCGCCCTCAACGCCGCCGTCGGCCTCCACGGCGCAGGGATCCTGGAGAAGTACGGCGTCGAGCTCATCGGCGCCGACATGGACGCCATCCAGCGCGGCGAGGACCGCCAGCAGTTCAAGGACGTGGTCCTCAAGGTTGGCGGCGAAGTGCCCCGCTCGGCCGTGTGCCACTCCATGGACGAGGTCCGCACCACCGTCGAGGACCTCGGCCTCCCCGTGGTCATCCGTCCCTCCTTCACCATGGGCGGCCTCGGCTCGGGCATGGCCCACACCTGGGAGGACGTCGACCGCATCGCCGGGAACGGCCTCGCCGAGTCGCCCACCACCGAGGTCCTCATCGAGGAGTCCGTGCTCGGCTGGAAGGAGTACGAGCTCGAGCTCATGCGCGACCAGAGCGACAACGTCGTGATCGTGTGCTCCATCGAGAACGTCGACCCGATGGGCGTCCACACCGGCGACTCGGTCACCGTCGCCCCCGCGATGACCCTCACCGACCGCGAGTACCAGCACATGAGGGACGTCGGCATCGCGATCCTGCGCGAGGTCGGCGTCGACACCGGCGGCTGCAACATCCAGTTCGCGATCGACCCGGCCACCGGCCGCATGATCGTCATCGAGATGAACCCGCGCGTCTCGCGCTCCTCGGCGCTGGCCTCGAAGGCCACCGGGTTCCCGATCGCCAAGATCGCCGCGAAGCTCGCCATCGGCTACACGCTCGACGAGATCCCCAACGACATCACCCGGGCCACCCCGGCCGCGTTCGAGCCTGCCCTGGACTACGTCGTGGTCAAGGTCCCGCGCTTCACGTTCGAGAAGTTCCCCGGCGCCGACCCGGTCCTGACCACCACCATGAAGTCCGTGGGCGAGGCCATGAGCCTGGGCCGGACCTTCCAGCAGGCCCTCCAGAAGGCCCTGCGCTCCACCGAGACCAAGGCCGCCGGGTTCTGGACCCGCCCCGACCCTGAGGGCGCGACCCTGGAGAACACGCTCGAAGCGCTCCGCACCGCCCACGACGGGACCCTCTACACCGCCGAGCGCGCCCTGCGCCTGGGCGCCACGGTCGACCAGGTCCACCAGGCCTGCAAGATCGACCCGTGGTTCCTCGACCAGGTCGCCCAGCTCATCGACCTGCGCGACGAGATCGAGGCCGCCGCCGTGGTCGACGAGGCGCTCCTGCGCCGCGCCAAGCGGGCCGGGTGCTCGGACGCCCAGATCGCGGCCCTGCGGCCCGAACTGGCCGGTGAGGCGGGGGTGCGGCGCCTGCGCCACCGCCTGGGCCTGCGCCCGGTCTTCAAGACCGTGGACACCTGCGCCGCCGAGTTCGAGGCCCACACGCCCTACCACTACTCGACGTATGAGGACGAGACCGAGGTCGCGCCTTCGAACCGCCCCAAGGTCATCATCCTCGGCTCGGGCCCCAACCGCATCGGCCAGGGCATCGAGTTCGACTACTCCTGCGTCCACGCCGTGCAGGCGCTGCGCGCGGTCGGATACGAGACCATCATGGTCAACTGCAACCCCGAGACCGTCTCCACCGACTACGACACCGCCGACCGGCTCTACTTCGAGCCGCTCACGTTCGAGGACGTCACCGAGGTCTTCAACGCCGAGCACGAGTCCGGCAAGGCCGCGGGCGGCCCCGGCGTCATCGGCGTCGTGGTCCAGCTCGGCGGCCAGACCCCCCTGGGCCTGGCCGAGCGCCTCGAAGCGGCCGGGCTCCCGGTCGTGGGCACCTCCCCGAAGGCCATCGACGCCGCCGAGGACCGCGGGGTCTTCGGGCGCCTCCTGGCCGAACTGGGCCTGGTCGCCCCCGCCGGTGGCACCGCCACCTCCTACGAGGAGGCCCGCGAGGTCGCCGCCCAGGTCGGCTACCCCGTCCTGGTCCGGCCCTCCTACGTGCTCGGCGGCCGCGGCATGGAGATCGTCTACGACGAGGACACCCTCGCCGGGTACATCTCCCGCGCCACCGACGCCAGTCCCGAGCACCCGATCCTGATCGACCGGTTCCTCGACGACGCGGTCGAGATCGACGTCGACTGCCTCTGCGACGGCGAGGACTTCTACCTCGGCGGCATCATGGAGCACATCGAGGAGGCCGGCGTCCACTCCGGCGACTCCTCGTGCGCGCTCCCGCCGATCACCCTCGGCGCGGCCGTCATCGCCCAGATCCGCGACTACACCGCCAAACTCGCGTTCGGCATCGGGGTGCGCGGCCTGATGAACGTCCAGTACGCCCTCAAGGACGAGCAGCTCTACGTCCTCGAAGCCAACCCGCGGGCCTCGCGCACCGTCCCGTTCGTCTCCAAGGCCACCGCGGTCCCGCTCGCGAAGGCCGCGGCCCGCATCGCCCTGGGCGCGACGATCGCCGAACTGCGCGATGAGGGGATGCTCCTGCCCGAAGGCGACGGCTCCGACGCCGGACCGGACGACCCGATCTCGGTCAAGGAGGTCCTGCTGCCGTTCAAGCGCTTCCGCACCGTCGAAGGCGCCGGGCTCGACGCGGTCCTGGGCCCGGAGATGAAGTCCACCGGCGAGGTCATGGGCATCGACGCCACGTTCGGCCTCGCGTTCGCCAAGGCCACGCTCGCCGTCTACGGGAAGCTCCCCACCTCGGGGAAGGTCTTCGTCTCGGTCGCCGACCGCGACAAGCGCTCCATCGTGTTCCCGGTGCGGCGCCTGGTCGACCTCGGCTTCACCGTCTACGCCACCGAAGGCACCGGCCTGGTCCTCAAACGCCACGGCATCGACTTCACCCCGGTCGCGCGCCACAGCCGCGCGGTCAAGTCCGAAGGCGAACTCGACGCGATCACCCTCATCGGGTCCGGCGAGATCGACCTGGTCATCACCACGCCCTCGGCCTCCTCGGGGCCGCGCACCGACGGCTGGGAGATCCGCTCGGCCGCCGTCGTGGCCGACGTCTCCTGCGTCACCACCATCCAGGGCGCGGCCGCCGCGACCCAGGCGATCGAGTCCGCCTCCCGCGGCGAGATCCGCGTCGCCTCCCTCCAGGAACTCCACCGCCGCCTCCGCGGCGCCGAGACCGCCGCGGCCTGATTCGCACCGGGCGGGCGCCAGACCCTGTCGCCCGCCCGGCGAACTGACGTATACAGGAACGAACATGCTGTATCAGAAACTGGCCCGACCGGTCCTGTTCAGGATCGGACGCGGCGACGCCGAGAAAGCGCACGACACCACGCTGCGCTGGCTCTCCCGCCTGTCCTCCCAACGCCAGGCCCGCAACGCGCTCATCAAGCTCAACCAGGTGAGTGCCCCGGTCACCGTGTGCGGCATCCCGTTCCCCAACCCGATCGGCCTGGCCGCCGGGATGGACAAGAACGGCCGCGCTCTCGGCGCGTGGCCCGCGCTCGGCTTCGGCTTCGCCGAGATCGGCACCGTGACCGCTCAGCCCCAGCCCGGCAACCCCGCGCCCCGGATGTTCCGGATGCCGCGCTCGGAGGGCATCGTCAACCGCATGGGCTTCAACAACGACGGCGCGCAGGCCCTGGCGGCCCGCCTGGCCGCCGCGCCCGCGGTCAACTGCCCGCTGGGCATCAGCATCGGCAAGTCCAAGGTCGTGCCCCTCGATGGCGCGGTCGAGGACTACCTCCAGTCGATGCGGTTCCTCTACCCCTTCGCCGACTACTTCGCGGTCAACGTGTCCTCGCCCAACACCCCGGGTCTGCGCCAGCTCCAGGACGCAGCGTCCCTGCGCCACCTGCTCGGTTCGCTGCGGACCGAGGGCGAACGCCTCGCGGCCGGGCGCACCCCGCGCCCGATCCTGGTCAAGATCGCCCCCGACCTCACCGAACCGGCGATGGCCGAACTCTTGGAGGTCTGCCTGGAGACCGGGGTGTCCGGGGTGATCGCGACCAACACCACGATCGGCCGCGACCGGGTCGACCCGGTCGACGACGCCGTGGCCGCCGAACCGGGCGGCATGTCCGGCAGGCCGCTCACCGAGATCTCCCGCGAGATCGTGCGCTTCGTCCACACCGAGACCGGCGGGCGGCTCCCGATCATCGGCTCGGGCGGCGTCATGACCGCCGACGACGCCAAAGCCATGTTCGACGCGGGCGCCAGCCTCGTCCAGATCTACTCCGGGCTCATCTACTCAGGGCCCGCTCTCGTGCGCCGCAGCGTGCGCCGCTACAAGGCCGGCGGCGCCCGCCGCAGCGTCCACACCCCCTAGCGAAGGATCGCCAATGCCCACTGCCAAGGACTTCGGTACCCGAGCCCACCACCTGTCGCGCTCGCGCGGCCCGCTGTGCGCCGGGATCGACCCGCACGGCGCGCTGCTCCAGCACTGGGGCCTGGACGACGACCTCGCCGGGGCCGAGCGCTTCGCGATGACGCTCGCCGAGGCGCTCGCCGAGGAATGCGCGTTCATCAAGCCGCAGTCGGCGTTCTTCGAACGCTTCGGCTCGGGCGGCGTGGCCCTGCTCGAACGGGTGATCGCCGAATGCCGCCGCGCCGGGGCCCTGGTGATCCTCGACGTCAAGCGCGGCGACATCGGCTCCACGATGGCCGCGTACGCGCAGGCCTACCTCGACCCGGCCTCGCCGCTGGCGGTCGACGCGATCACCGTCAGCCCCTATCTGGGGACCGGTTCGCTCCAGCCCGCGTTCGACCTGGCCTCGGCCCACGGCAAGGGCCTGTTCGTGCTGGCCCGCACCTCCAACCCCGAGGGCAAGCAGGTCCAGATGGCCAAGCGCCGCGACGGGAAGTCGGTGGCGCAGAGCGTCATCGACGAGGTCGAAGAGCGCAACGCCGGCGCCGACCCGATGGGCTCCTTCGGGATCGTCATGGGCGCCACGATCGGTGCGTGCGCCGCCGAAGGCGAGGCCCGCCTGCGTGAGTCGACTTACGGAATCACCCACACCACCGCAAGCCAACGTGACTCCGCTCACGACTTG
The DNA here is from genome assembly GCF_040645615.1 of Glycomyces sp. NPDC046736. Taxonomy (NCBI): domain Bacteria; kingdom Bacillati; phylum Actinomycetota; class Actinomycetes; order Glycomycetales; family Glycomycetaceae; genus Glycomyces; species Glycomyces sp. NPDC046736. Next base: position 69,093 of record NZ_JBEYYO010000021.1, read on the forward strand.
TCCCAGTTCAACGGCCCCATCCTGGTCCCGGGCATGGGCGCCCAAGGCGGGAAGCCGAGTGATCTTCCGCGCGTCCTCGGCGCCGCCGCGAGCTTCGCAATCCCGTCCTATTCGCGACAAATCGCGCAGCCGGGACCCGCCGTAGCGAGCATTCGCGCCGCCGCGGCGGCCCTCCAGGACGAATGCCGATCCGCGATGGGGGAATAAACCGGGGATTTCGGGGCTCCGGAAATGCCCGCCCCCCGGTCGCAGGCGTGTCGGACCCTGGGGTTACCGTTCCCGAGCTGGGTATGCTTCACCGATACCCGCACGTCAAGGTCCACAGGGACGAAAACCACGACTGCAAGGAGACCCCGTGCCGCTCCCTAAACTGACTCCGGAACAGCGCGCCGCAGCCCTTGAGAAGGCCGCCGCGGCCCGCAAGGCCCGCGCCTTGCTCAAGGAGAAGCTGAAGTCGGGCGAGACCACCCTGGAAGCGGTCCTCAAGTCCGCTGCCACCGACGACATCTCGGGCAAGATGAAGGTCTCGGCCGTGCTCAAGGCCCTCCCGGGCATCGGCGACAAGCGCGCCACCCAGATCATGGAGAAGCTCAAGATCGCCGACTCCCGTCGGCTGCGCGGCCTCGGCGAGCACCAGCGCGCCGCGCTTCTGGATGAATTCAAGGGCGACCAGGCCTAAGTTCGGGTAGTAGTAGTCGAGTGAGCATCGATCGTCATCACGCGGCCCTCGCCCAGCGCCTGACAGTGCTCTCCGGCCCGTCCGGAGTGGGCAAGGGCAGCGTCAAGGCCCTCATCCAGGAGTACTACCCGTGGGTCTGGCTCTCCGTGAGCTGCACGACCCGCAAGCCGCGCCCGGGTGAGGTCGACGGCGCCGACTACCACTTCGTGTCGACCGAGCAGTTCGAGTCGATGATCGCCGCGGGGGAGTTCCTTGAATGGGCCTCCTACGCGGGGAACCTCTACGGAACCCCCCGCGGCCCGGTCGAGGAGCGCCTGCGCGCCGGACTCCCGGCGCTGCTGGAGATCGAACTGCAAGGGGCCCGCCAGGTCCGCCGGGCGATGCCCGACGCGCAGCTGGTGTTCCTGGCCCCGCCGTCGTGGGACGAGCTCGTCCGCCGCCTCACCGGGCGGGGGACCGAGGACGCGGCCACGATCGAGCGCCGCCTGGGCGCCGCCCGTCAGGAACTCGCCTCTGAGGCCGAGTTCGATCACACAGTCACGAACGTGTCGATCGAGCAAGCGGCCGCAGAACTGGTAGAGTTGCTCAGTTCTCCCGCTTTCGCCACGGCGAAACTCGCGAGCCGCGGTTAGCCCCGCGGCTGTCGGAGACTTCTGAGCACCACGAGTCGCACACGAAGGATTACACGTGTCAGGGACTGTCGCCGACCCGGTCGGCATCACCAACCCGCCGATCGACGACCTGCTCGAGAAGAGCCAGTCGAAGTACCAGCTGGTCATCTACTCGGCCAAGCGGGCCCGTCAGATCAACGCCTACTACTCCCAGCTCGGCGAAGGCCTGCTGGAGTACGTCGGCCCCCTCGTCGAGACCACTCCCGAGGAGAAGCCGCTGTCGATCGCCATGCGCGAGCTCGACCGGGGCCTCCTCGAGACGAAGGCCTTCGACGACCCCGAGGCGTAGTTGAACGTCGTCCTGGGCGTGTCAGGCGGCATCGCCGCCTACAAAGCCTGTATTCTGCTCCGCCTCCTGCGTGAATCCGGCCACGACGTGCACGTGATTCCGACCGAGGCAGCCTTGAAGTTCGTCGGTGAAGCCACCTGGGAGGCCCTGTCGGGCCACCCGGTGGCTTCCGGCGTGTTCTCGGACGTGTCCGAGGTCAAGCACGTGCGCCTCGGCCGCGAGGCCGACCTCGTCGCGGTCGTCCCGGCCACGGCCGACCTGTTGGCCCGCGCGGCCTCGGGCCGCGCCGACGACCTCTTGACCTCCACGCTCTTGACCGCGACCTGCCCGGTGGTCTTCGCTCCGGCGATGCACACCGAGATGTGGGCGCACCCGGCCACCGTCGCGAACGTGGCGACGCTGCGCGAAAGGGGCGTCCACGTCGTCGAACCCGACTCGGGCCGCTTGACCGGCGCCGACACCGGCCCCGGCCGCCTTCCCGAGCCCGAGGCGCTGTACGCCCTGCTCAAGGGCTTCCTGTCCTCCCCGGCGCGCGACCTGGTGGGCCGCAAGGTACTCGTCTCGGCCGGCGGCACCCGCGAGCCGATCGACCCGGTGCGGTTCATCGGGAACCATTCTTCGGGCCGCCAGGGCATCGCGATCGCCGCCGCGGCCGCCGCGCGCGGCGCCGACGTGCACCTCATCGCCGCGCACATCGACGCGCCGCTGCCCGCGGGGGTCAGAGTCGAGCGCGTCTCGACCACCGGTGAGCTCTACGAGGCCACCGTCAAGGCCGCCGCCGAAGCCGACGCCGCGGTCCTGGCGGCCGCGCCCGCCGACTTCAAGCCGAAGGCCGCCGCCGACCGCAAGCTCAAGCGCAAGGGCGACATCGACCTGTCGCTGACCTCGACGCCCGACATCGCCGCCGCCGTCGGCGCCGCCAAGGGCGAGGACCAGGTCCTCGTCGTTTTCGCGGCCGAGACCCACGACGGTGTCGAGCACGCCCAGTCCAAGCGCGCCGCCAAAGGCGCCGACCTGGTGGTGCTCAACGACGTCTCAGGCGGGGCCGTGTTCGGTTCGACCGAGAACTCGGTCACGATCTTCGACGAACGTGGCGTGGTCGACGCTCGCGAGGCCGCTTCCAAGGAGTCCGTGGCCGACGCCATCTGGGACGCCGTATCCGCACGTCTCCCGGTGGGTGGACGGGACTGACACCGCCTCGGTCCTGCGCGGCGACTTGGTGGGAAGATCGGAAGCGCATAGACTTGTGAGCTGCGAAGTCAGTCGAATAGCGCCGCTTGGCGGCGTGGATGTGTGTTGAGGAGTGCCGTGGCACGTCGCCTGTTCACCTCCGAGTCGGTCACTGAGGGCCACCCGGACAAGATCGCCGACCAGATCTCCGACGGGATCTTGGACGCCCTGCTGGGCGAGGACCCCGGAAGTCGGGTGGCGGTCGAAACCCTCATCACCACCGGTCAGGTGCATGTCGCGGGCGAGGTGACGACCCACGCGTACGCCGACATCCCCCGCATCGTGCGCGAGACGATCCTGCGGATCGGCTACGACTCGTCCAAGAAGGGCTTCGACGGCGCCTCGTGCGGCGTGAACGTCTCGATCGGCGGCCAGAGCCCCGACATCGCCCAAGGCGTCGACAAGGCCTGGGAGTCCCGTGTGGACTCCGCCGAGCTCGACGAGCTCGACCTCCAGGGCGCGGGCGACCAGGGCCTGATGTTCGGGTTCGCGTGCCGCGAGACCCCTGAACTGATGCCGCTGCCGATCGCGCTGGCGCACCGCCTGTCGCAGCGCCTGACCGAGGTCCGCAAGGACGGCACCGTGCCGTACCTGCGCCCGGACGGCAAGACCCAGGTCACCATCGAATACGACGGGAACCGTCCGGTGCGCCTGGACACCGTGGTGGTCTCCAGCCAGCACGCCCCGGACATCTCGCTGGACTCGCTGCTCGCGCCCGACGTGGCCGAGCACGTGATCGCGCCGGTCGTCTCGGGGCTCGACCTCGACATCGAGGACTACAAGCTCCTGGTCAACCCCACCGGCCGTTTCGAGATCGGCGGCCCGATGGGCGACGCGGGCCTGACCGGCCGCAAGATCATCGTCGACACCTACGGCGGCTACGCCCGCCACGGCGGCGGCGCGTTCAGCGGCAAGGACCCCTCGAAGGTCGACCGCTCCGCCGCGTACGCGGCCCGCTGGGTCGCCAAGAACGTGGTGGCCGCCGGCCTCGCCGAACGCTGCGAGGTCCAGGTCGCCTACGCCATCGGCAAGGCCAAGCCCGTGAGCCTCGCCGTCGACACCCTCGGCACCGGCACGGTCGACCCCGCCCGCATCGAACGCGCGGTCCTCGACGTCTTCGACCTCCGCCCCGCCGCCATCATCCGCGACCTCAACCTCATCCGCCCCATCTACTCCAAGACGGCCGCCTACGGCCACTTCGGCCGAGAACTCCCCGAATTCACCTGGGAAGCAACCGACCGAGCAGCAGCCCTAAAAGAAGCCGTCAACTAGGCCCCGACCGGAGCCCCCGCCGCGATGCGGCGGGGGCTCCGGCGTTCGCTCCTGCTCGATATGATGCGGTCTCACCTGTGCCCCCAATGAGGAAAGGCCGCACCCCTCGTGAAACTCCGTGCCACGCTGGCCGCGTTGACCGTCGCTCTGGGCGTCATCGCCGCCGGGGTCGTCCCCTCCAGCGCACACGCCGATGGCGCCGACCCGAACTCGCTGCTGTTCGCCGACTTCGAGAACGGCGACATCAAGTCCGGATACCCAGACATCGACCACAACAAGTTCGCCCCGTACTCGGTCAAGATCGCCAGCTCAGGTCGCGACAGCGGTGCCTCCGTGCATCACGAGCTGCGCCAAGGCGACGAACCGCAGGCCGGTGGCATGCGCGCCGAGAGCGACGCGTTGCATTTCCCGCCTGCGCGGTTCGGCGTGGGCGACACCCGTTACTACGCCTTCAGCGTCTATCTCCCCAGCACCTGGGAGTACGACAGCCTGACCGAGGACATCGTCTTCCAGTGGCACAACACGCCCAAGGGGACCGAGCCCTGCGAGCCCACGAAGACGCCGAGCGCCTTCCTGGCGGTCCACCCGCACAACGGCGGCGAGTGGCGTCTGCGCGTCAACTCCGACCCGAACCCGTGCACGACCCCCGAGACGATCGCGAAGACCCACCTCGGCCTCGGATCGCTCGCACTCGGCCAGTGGACCGACTTCGTGTTCCGCTTCGACTGGGCCTATGACGCCTCGGGCGAGATCGAAGTGTGGAAGCGCACGAGCGGCAATCCCACTTGGGCGTATGCGCACCACGACGGCCCGAACACCTACAACGACAACCACGACAGCGGCTACATCAAATGGGGCATCTACAAGCCGGGCTGGAACGGCGGTGCGGTGAGCGACGTCGACAAGCGGGCGGTCTTCCACGACAACATCGCGGTGGGCACCACCTGCGCGTCGGTCATGCCCACGGGGTGGGCCCCGCCATGCGCTGCTGCGCCCGCCGCGCCGTCGCACGACTCGGGGCACCCGACCCCAGCGGTCACGTTCGATCCTCCCGCGACCCGCACCCGGCGCTCGCGCTGACGCCCCCTGGGTTCGACCGGGCGCCCTCGGTTCGTCGGTGGGGGCCGGTACGTTTGTCGGATGGGTGAGTCTTCGGGGATTGCGGCGGTCTGTATTGATCAGGCTTTGCCGCAGCTCGATCGGCTCTTTGACTATCGGATTCCTGAGGATCTTGCCGACCAGGTGAGACCTGGGTGTCGGGTGAAGGTTCGGTTCGGGAGTCGGAAGGTTTCCGGGTTCGTGATCGAGGTGAAGCCGTCTACGGACTTCACCGGGAAGCTGTTGTGGGTCTCCGACCTCGTCTCGCCTGAGGTCGTGGTCAGTGCCGAGGTCGCTCGGCTCGCTCGGGCTGTGGCCGATCGGTATGCCGGGACGCTCGCTGATGTGCTGCGACTGGCGGTGCCTGAGCGGCGGGTTCGGGTTGAGGCCGAGGCCGTGGGGGAGGCGCTGCCGGTGGCCGCGCCCGATTCGCGGGCTTGGCGGAGGTACAACGCGGGCGAGGCATTTCTACGCGCGTTGCGGGAGACCAAGTCGCCGAAGGCAGTGTGGGGCGCGCTCGCGGGGGAGGACTGGCCCGCACGATTCGCCGAGGCCGCTGCGGCGACCGCTTCGGCCGGGCGTGGTGCGGTCCTCGTGGTGCCTGACCAGGCCGACCTCGATCGCCTCGATGCCGCGCTCGCGGCCGTGCTCGGGCCGGATCGGCATGTCACGCTCTCGGCTCAGATGGGGCCGACCAAGCGCTACCGGGCCTTCCTGAAGGCCGCGCGCGGCGAGGTCCGCGTCGTTGCGGGGACCCGCGCCGCCGCTTTCGCTCCTGTGGCCGATCTCGGGCTGGTCACGATCTGGGACGACGGGGACGAGTCGCATGTGGACCGACACGCACCCTATCCCCATGCGCGCGAAGTGATCCTGACCCGTGCGAACCTCGCCGACGCGGCCTGTCTCGTGGGCGGCTACGGCCGCACTCCGCAAGCGCAGTTGCTGGTCGAGACCCGGTGGGCCGTCGACATGACCGCCCCCAGGGACGAGATCCGCAGCGCCACACCGCGAATCGTCCCCATCGGCGACGAGGCCGACCTCGAACGCGACCCCTCCGGCGGTACCGCCCGGCTCCCCACGGTCGCTTGGGAGGCCGCCCGAGCTGCCCTCGCGGCCGACCGTCCCGTCCTCGTCCAGGTCCCCAGGCGCGGCTATGTTCCGGCCGTCTCGTGCCAGCGCTGCCGTACCCGAGCGGCGTGCCCGAACTGCTCCGGTCCGCTGCGGCTCCTGGGGGCGCGCCGCGCCCCCGTATGCGGCTGGTGCGGCACGATGGTCGACTTCCGTTGTGCCGAATGCGGTTCGGGCCGTGTCCGCGCGGTCATCATCGGTGCCGAGCGCACCGCCGAAGAACTCGCGCAGGCGTTCCCGGGCGTGCAAGTGGTCGAGTCGACCGGTGCGGAGCGCCTTGATGCGGCCCCAGGCGGCGCGGCCGTCGTCGTCGCCACCCCCGGGGTCGAACCCCTTGCGCTGGAAGGCTACGGCGCGGTGCTGCTGCTCGACACGTGGGCGCTGCTCACCCGTGCCGAGCTGACCGCGTCCGAAGAGGCCTTGCGCCGCTGGATGAACGCGATCGCCCTCGCTCGCCCGGACGGGACCGCGGTGGTGGTCGCCGACGGCGGCTTGGCGGTCGTCCAAGCGCTCTTGCGCTGGGACCCGGCCTGGTTCGCCGCGCGCGAACTCGCCGAGCGCGCCGAGCTCGGGTTCCCGCCGGTGATGAAGTTCGCGGCCCTGACCGGCCCCAACGGCGAGGCCGAGAAGCTCGCCGCCGACCTCCCCTCCGACCTCGGCGTCGAGGCCATCGGCCCGATCCCGGTCGACGAGCACACTGAACGCCTCCTCCTGAGAGTCCGCCGCCGCGACGGCGCCGCCCTGGCCTCGACCCTCGCCAAAGCCACCGCCGAACGAGCCTCCGCCAAAGCCGACCCGGTGAGAATCCAAATAGACCCCCGCGAAATCGCCTGACCCGGCGGGTTCAGTGCAGGTCGGTGTTGGCGAAGATCCAGTCGATCTCGTCGCGGAGGGCCTCATCGTCGGGGCTCGGGTTCGGGCAGCGGGGCGTCTGAGGGGCTCGAGGGCGGAGTCTACACAGGATCGCCGCCGGGGCTTGCCTCCGGGTTGCGGACGCGGTCGAGGTAGGCGGCTATGGCGTCTCTGTTCTTGAGGACGCATTCGGCTTTTCGGGTCATGCGGTCGCGTTGCTCTTCGAGGAGGGCGAGCATGTCGGGTTCGGGGTCGGGGAAGTAGATGTCGCGGGGGCCGCCGAGGCAGGGGAGGATCTGCTTGATGATCTTGACGGGGACGCCGGCTTCGAGGAGGCCCCGGATCTGGGTGACGCGGTCGATGTTGTGGTCGCCGAAGTCGCGGTAGCCGTTGGGGGAGCGCTCAGCGGCGATGAGGCCGTGCTGCTCGTAGTAGCGCAGCAGGCGCGGGGAGGCGCCGGTGTGTTTCGCGAGCTCGCCGATTCTCATGTGCGCTGCCTCACTTCGAGTGGACTATGACATTAGTGTCAAGGTTAGACCCTTCAGGGATGACCGAAACGACCCTCCCGGGGCCCGCCGCCGACACCGCCGCGCCCGAGCGGCTGCCCGTGTTCGGGCTCCTCGCGCTCAGCACCGCCGTGTTCATCACCGTCATCACCGAGGCCCTGCCCGCCGGGCTCCTGCCGGGCATGCGCGCCTCGCTCGGGGTGAGCGAGTCGGCGATGGGCCAGGCGGTCACCGTGTACGCGATCGGCACCGCTCTCACCGTGATCCCCCTGTCGACCCTCACCGCCGGGTGGGGCCGCAAACCGGTGCTGCTCATCGCGATGGCCGGGTTCGTCGTCGCCAACACCGTCACCGCCCTCTCCTCCGACTACGCGCTCACCATGGGCGCGAGGTTCGTCGCGGGCATGGCCGCGGGCCTGTCGTGGGCCCTCATGGTCGGCTACGCGCGCCGCATGGCCCCGCCCGCCCTGCAAGGCAAGGCCATCGCGATCGTCATGGCCGGGATCCCGCTCGCACTGGCCCTCGGCGTCCCGGTCGGCACGTTCATCGGCGGGGCCTTCGGCTGGCGCGAGGCCTTCGGCGTCATGTCCGCGCTCGCCGTCGCCGCGATCGTGTGGATCTGGGCGATCGTGCCCGACTTCCCCGGCCAGCGCCCCGAGCACCGCGTCCCGGTCCTGCGCGCCGCGCGGATCCCCGGCGTGCCCGCGATCATGGCCGTGATCGCGGTCTACGTGGTCGCGTTCAACCTGCTGTACACCTACATCGCGACGTTCCTGGAGCGCGCGGGCCTGGGCGGCTCGATCGACCGCATCCTGCTCGTGTTCGGCCTGGCCGCGATCGCCGGGATCTGGATCGTCGGCGCGCACATCGACCGCAGGCTGCGCGCCCTGACGATCGCGACCCTGGCCCTGACCGGCATCGCCGCTGCCGCCCTCGCGGTGTTCGCCGAGCAGCCCGCGCTGGTCTACGTCGCGATCGCCTTGTGGGGCCTGGGCCACGGCGGCCTGCCTACACTCCTCCAGACCGCGGCCGGTCAGGCCGGAGCCAAAGCCGCCGACGCCGTCCAGGCCCTGGTGGTGACGCTGTGGAACGCGGCCACCGCCGCGGGCGGCGCGCTCGGCGGCCTCGTGCTCGCCTGGCACGGCCCGGTGGCGCTGGCCTGGCTCATGGCCGCGCTCACCGTCCCGATCGTGGCCCTGGCGGTGCTGTCGCGCAGGCACGCGTTCCCGCGTTAGCGCGAGGGCCGCATACGCAGAGCGCGGGCCACACCTGGGTTTCTCGCCGCCTCGAGGGCACTCGCCCGCAGGCGATTCACTCCGCTTCACCCGTCCGCGGGCGCCGCACCGACCTCCACAGGCCGCGCAGGCGCTCGCGGAAGAAGTACCCGACGGCGAGCGCGATGAGCACGAACGGGATCGCGATCGGCAGGACCGTGGTGAACCCGAGGACCACGATCAAGGCCTCCACGCCGATGAGTGAGACGACGCCCATGTACCCGAACATGGTGAGCGCCTGCATGCGCCACACCATGGCCGCCAACGCGGTCCGAACCCGGTCGATCACCGTTCATGTATAGCAGCCCGGACGCTCAGCACACGGGACCCGGCGCGGCCGCCGTCGCCCTCGCGAGGTCGCGCACCAGGTCGAGGTCCACCTTGCCCGGGCTGGAGAACCTGAGGCAGCCCTTGCCCATGTCGTGGCCCGCGAGGCGCTCGGCGAACGCCTCCTTGAGGTCGGTCCGCAGCAGGTACACCGAGATGTACCGCTTCTGCGACGCGAACCCGACCTCGGTCACGCCCTCGTGCTCGTAGCAGGGCATCCCGTAGGCCATGACCTCGCGGAAGTCGGTCAGTTCGGCCCGCATCACGTCGCGGATCGCGGTCACGACCTCGCGGCGGTCCTCGGGGAGTTCGGCCAGGTACTCGTCCACCGTCGCCGCTGCGCTGCTCACCATGCCCCAAACGTAGCGCCGCCGCGTGCGCCGCCGATGAGTTTCGGCGCGCGGGCTCGTCTCAACTGATGCAATCGGAACACGGCCGCGACTTCGATGCGGCTCACTTCGGAAGGACGCAGCCATCATGCAGAAGATCGTCACCAACATCTGGTACACCGGCGACGCCGAGGAGGCCGTCGACTTCTACGCCGGGCTCTTCGACGACGCGAAGATCACCAGCACCATCCCGTTCGTCGAGGACGCCCACGGCACCCCCGGCCAGGCCATGGTCGTCAACTTCGACCTCGCCGGGCAGTCGTTCACCGCCATCAACGGCGACGACTCCGCCAAGCACGACCACGCGATGTCCCTGCTCGTCAACTGCGACGACCAGGCCGAAGTCGACCGCTACTGGGACGCGATCCTCGCCGGAGGCGGCAAGGAGATCCAGTGCGGCTGGATCGCCGACAAGTGGGGCGTCAACTGGCAGATCTGGCCCACCGAGGCCGACCGGTACGTCGGCGGCCCCGACAAGGACGCCGCCGTGCGCGCCGTCCAGGCCATGTACCAGATGAAGAAGATCGACCTCCAAGCCCTCAAGGACGCCTACGGGGGCAAATAGCGGCCCGCCCGGTCCCCCGCACGGGGGACCGGGGCCGCACCCCCGAGGGAGGCGCCGGCCCCGAGGACGCGCGAAGCTGGACCGGTGAACACCGTCCGCCGCTGGCACAATGGCCCCATGCGCCTCCTCGCCCCGCTCTGGTCCCGCGCCACCTACCGCGGCTGGGTGTGGGTCATCCTCGGCGGCGCCCTGATGATGCCGTTCATGATGGTCGGCGCCGTCGTCCACAGCTTCATCGACCCCGCGGCCGGATTCAGCGGCATCCTCGACCCCCGCGTCTACCTCGCCGTCCTCCCGCTCGTGGCCGCCGCCTCGCTGCTCCTGCCCGACCGCGAAGTCGAACGCACGGCCGCCCGCCGCCTCCTCGCCGCCGAGTTCGCCTCGCCCGCCGACGAGGACTCCTGGAACTCGCGCTGGCGCACCGGCGCCTGGTTCACCCTCCACGCCGCCGTCGGCGGCCTCCTCTCGGGCCTCACGCTCGCCGTGATCCCCTTCGCGGCCTACCTGATCTTCTTCGGCGCGGGCCTGACCTTCGGGGTCATCGACGAGGCGCCCGCGTTCTACTCCGACTCCACGGTCGTCTGGGGCCTGCTCACCGGCCCGACCTACCTCGTGTGCCTCGTCGCGATCGTGGCCGCCTCCATCCGTGGCATGAAGGCCCTCGCGCCGCGCCTCCTCGGCCAAGGCGCCGCCGACCGCCTCGCCGCCTCCCGCGCCGAGGCCGCCCGCCTCGCCGCCCGCAACCGCATCGCCCGCGAACTGCACGACTCGGTCGGCCACGCCCTCTCCGTGGTCGCCATCCAGTCCGCCGCCGCGGCCCGCGTCATCGACTCAGACCCCGGCTTCGCCGCCCAGGCCATGAACGCCGTCAGCGACACCGCCCGTGGCGCGCTCGCCGAACTCGACGCCGTGATCGGCGCGCTCCGGGAGGATCGCGACGACCACCGCGGCCCCCAACGGGACCTCACCGACCTCGAAGCGCTCGCGGCCGAATCAGGCGTCGACGTCGACCTCACCGTCACCGGCGACCGCGAGGCCCTCGGACGCCTCGCCTCCCGCGAGACCTACCGGATCGTCCAGGAATCGCTCACCAACGTCCTGCGCCACGCCGACGAGCCCCGCGCCGCCGTCACCGTCGCGATCGGCGAGCGCGACGCCTGCGTCAGCGTCGTCAGCCCCGCCGCCCGCAGGCCCCGCGGACGCGCGGGCGGGAGGGGCCTCATCGGCATGGCCGAACGCGCCGCCGTCCTCGGCGGCACCGCCGACACCGCCTGGACCCCCGGCCGGTGGACCGTCACCGCCGCCGTCCCGCTCGCCTCCACCGAACCGAAAGGCCGCCCATGACCGCGCCGCTGCGCATCGCCCTCGTCGACGACGAGGCCCTGATCCGCTCCGGGTTCGCCGCCATCATCGGCGCCGAACCCGACCTGGAGGTCGTGGCCGAAGGCGCCGACGGCGTCGACGCGCTCGCCATCGCCCGCTCCGGCAAGGCCGACGTCATCCTCATGGACGTGCGCATGCCCAAAGTCGACGGCATCCAGGCCACCGAACGCATCGTCGCCGAACTCGAAGCGCCCCCAAAGATCCTCGTCGTCACCACCTTCGACAACGACGACTACGTGTGGCAGGCGCTGCGCGCCGGCGCCGACGGGTTCCTGCTCAAACGCACCCGCCTCGAAGACCTCCTCGCCGCCGTGCGCCTGGTCGCCCGCACCGACGCGCTCCTGTTCCCCGAGGCCGTGCGCCGCCTCGCCGCCGCCGCGCCCGCCCGCAAGGCCCCCAAAGGCATCGCCGACCTCTCCGAACGCGAACGCGAAGTGCTCGTCCTGGCCGCCCGGGGCCTGTCCAACGCCGAGATCGCCGCCGAGCTCTACCTCGGCCGCGAGACCGTCAAAACCCACCTGAGCAGCGTCTACACCAAACTCGCCGTCCGCGACCGCACCCAAGCCGTGATCGCCGCCTACGAAGGCGGCCTGGTCTGAGAACGACACGGGAGCGCTGATCGCGGGCTCCCGTCACACGCGTGTGCCATCGTTGAAGGGTGAAGGCCAACCTCGCCGACCTCGCCCGGCTGCGCCGGGCCCGCGACACCATGGACCGCGACTACGCGCAGCCCCTCGACGTCCCCGCGCTCGCGCGCGTCGCCCTCATGTCCTCGGGGCACTTCTCGCGGTCCTTCCGCGCCGCCTACGGCGAGACCCCCTACAACTACCTCATGACCCGCCGCATCGAACGCGCCAAAGCCCTCCTGCGCCGCGGCGACCTTTCCGTCACCGAAGTCTGCTTCGCGGTCGGCTGTACCTCCCTCGGCTCGTTCAGCTCCCGCTTCACCGAACTGGTCGGCGAGAGCCCCAGCGCCTACCGCGCCCGCGGCCACGACGAGGGCGCGACCATCCCCGCCTGCGTCGCCAAGATCTACACCAGACCGGTCAGGAATGGAGAAGCGAAGCCCTCCACCCGCACCTAGCATGGGTTTCATGAGCATCAACGTTTCCACCACCTTCATCGCCGTCGACGACCACGACAAGGCGCTGGCCTTCTACCGCGACGCTTTGGGCTTCGAAGTCCGCAATGACGTCGGGTTCGAGGGCATGCGCTGGGTCACCGTCGGCTCGCCCGACCAGCCCGACGTGGACGTGGTCTTGGAGCCGCCCGTCGCCGACCCGAACGCCTCCGACGAGGACAAGGAGGCCGCCGCGGTGCTCCTGGCCAAGGGCCTCCTGCGCGGCGTGATCCTCTCCACCGACGACGTGGACGCCGCGTTCGAGCAGGTCCGCGCCACCGGCGCCGAGGTCCTCCAGGAGCCGACCGACCAGCCCTACGGCGTGCGCGACTGCGCGTTCCGCGACCCCGCGGGCAACATGGTGCGGCTCAACCAAGCCCAGTGATCCTCGCGGCGCCCGGCAACCGATCGGGCGCCGCCGAGTGTCGTACCCCGGGGGTACGGTGTCTCCCCACCCACCGAGTGAAACCCCGGGCCGGCGCGGCCGCGCACAGCCCACAAGTGACTTGGAGCGAACATGAGCAAGGCTGCGAAGCCACCGGCGATTAAGCCCCACCTCGCCGACCGCCACGACCTGATCCGCGTGCAGGGCGCGCGCGTGAACAATCTCAAGAACGTGAGCGTCGAGATCCCCAAGCGCCGCTTGAGCGTCTTCACCGGCGTGTCCGGCTCCGGCAAGAGCTCGCTGGTGTTCGACACCATCGCCGCCGAGTCGCAGCGGATGATCAACGAGACCTACAGCGCGTTCCTCCAGGGCTTCATGCCCTCGCTCGCCCGCCCCGAGGTCGACTTCCTCGACGGCCTGACCACGGCGATCATCGTCGACCAGGAGCGCATGGGCGCCAACCCGCGCTCCACTGTGGGCACCGCCACCGATGCGAACGCGATGCTGCGCATCCTCTTCAGCCGCTTGGGCGACCCGCACATCGGCCCGCCCGACGCGTTCTCGTTCAACGTCCCGTCGGTGACCTCCAGCGGCGTGATCAAGGTCGAGCGCGGCGGCAAGTCGATCGCCGAGAAGGCCACCTACAACCGACTCGGCGGCATGTGCCCGCGCTGCGAGGGCATGGGCCGCGTCCAGGACTTCGACCTCACCGCCCTGTTCGACGAGGAGAAGTCCCTCAACGAGGGCGCGCTCACCATCCCGGGGTACACGATGGACGGCTGGTACGGCCGGATCTACCGCGGCTGCGGCTTCTTCGACCCCGACAAGCCCATCAAGAAGTTCAACAAGAGGGAGCTCCACGACCTGCTCTACAAGGAGCCCACCAAGATCAAGGTCGAGGGCGTCAACGTCACCTTCGAGGGCCTCATCACCAAGATCGAGAAGTCGATGCTCTCCAAGGACGTCGACGCGATGCAGCCGCACATCCGCGCGTTCGTCGAGCGGGCCGTCACCTTCCAGTCCTGCCCCGAGTGCGAGGGCACCCGCCTGGCCGCCGAGGCCCGCTCCTCCAAGATCAACGGCAAGTCGATCGCCGACCTGTGCCGGATGCAGATCTCCGACCTCGCCGACTGGATCCGCAAGGTCGACGACCCGTCCGTGGCCCCGCTGGTTGGCGGCCTCCAGCATCTCCTCGACTCGTTCACCGAGATCGGCCTGGGCTACCTCTCGCTCGACCGGCCCGCGGGCACCCTCTCCGGCGGTGAGGCCCAGCGCACCAAGATGATCCGCCACCTCGGCTCCTCGCTCACCGACGTCACCTACGTCTTCGACGAGCCCACGATCGGCCTCCACCCGCACGACATCCAGCGCATGAACGACCTGCTGCTGCGCCTGCGCGACAAGGGCAACACGGTCCTGGTGGTCGAGCACAAGCCCGAGGCCATCGCGATCGCCGACCACGTGGTCGACATCGGCCCCCACGCGGGCACCAAGGGCGGCGAGGTCGTGTTCGAAGGCACCGTGGAGGGCCTGCGCGCCTCAGGCACCCTCACCGGCAACCACCTCGACGACCGCGCCCGCCTCAAGGACGAGGTCCGCAAGCCCACCGGGGCGCTCGAAGTGCGCGGCGCCAGCGCCAACAACCTCCAGGACGTCGACGTGGACCTCCCGCTGGGCGTGCTCTGCGTGATCACCGGCGTCGCCGGTTCGGGCAAGAGCTCCCTGATCCACGGCTCGATCCCCGAGGAGGGGGTCGTCTCGATCGACCAGAGCGGCATCCGCGGCTCGCGCCGTTCCAACCCGGCCACCTACACCGGGCTGCTGGAGCCGATCCGCAAGGCCTTCGCCAAGGCCAACGGCGTCAAGCCCGCCCTGTTCAGTTCCAACTCCGAAGGCGCCTGCCCGGTCTGCAACGGTGCGGGGGTCATCTACACCGACCTCGGGATCATGGCCACGGTGGAGTCCACGTGCGAGGCCTGCGGCGGGAAGCGGTTCCAGGCCGCGGTCCTCGAGTACAAGCTCGGCGGTCGCGACATCAGCGAGGTCTTGGCCATGCCGGTCACCGAGGCCGAGGCGTTCTTCAAGGACGGGGACGCCAAGCTCCCGGCCGCGCACAAGATCCTCTCGCGCCTGGCCGACGTCGGCTTGGGCTATCTCAGCCTCGGCCAGCCGCTGACCACGCTCTCCGGCGGCGAGCGCCAGCGCCTCAAGCTCGCCACCCGCATGGGGGAGTCCGGCGGCGTGTACGTGTTGGACGAGCCGACCACCGGCCTGCACCTGGCCGACGTGGAGCAGCTGTTGGGCCTGCTCGATCGCCTGGTCGACGCGGGCAAGTCGGTGATCGTCATCGAGCACCACCAGGCGGTCATGGCCCACGCCGACTGGATCGTCGACCTCGGCCCGGGTGCGGGCCACGACGGCGGCAAGGTCGTGTTCGAGGGCACGCCCGCCGACCTCGTCAAGGCCCGCTCCACGCTCACCGGCGAACACCTCGCCGCGTATGTAGAGGCCTGATCCCAAGGCCCGCAACGGGTTCCGTTGCGGTCTACAACTTCAAGCTCGAACCAGCGCCCGGGGGCTTCCGCTCCCGGGCGCTCTCGTGCTATGGTTCATTAGTCAAGTAATGAACCTCTGAACCGATCAACCGAACCACTAGACCGAAGGAGGCGAGATGTTCGATGACGGCACGCCGATCTACCGGCAGATCGCCGACCAGATCAAAGCCGAGATCATGAACGGCTCGCTCGAACCGGGAGGCAAGGTCATGTCGACCAATCAGTACGCCGCGTTCTACCAGATCAACCCGGCCACGGCCCAGAAGGCGTTCCGCGAACTGGTCGACGAGGGCGTCCTCTACAAGCAGCGCGGCGTCGGCATGTTCGTCGCCGACGACGCCCGCGAGCGCCTCGCCGCCGACTTCCGCGAGCGGTTCTTCGAGACCGTCCTGGCCCCGCTGGTCCGCGAGGCCCGCCAGGCCGGCATCCCCCTGACCGACATCATCGACTACCTCCGAACGCAAGAAGGTGCCCTCCAATGAGCTTCGCCGTCAATCTCCGCGACGTGACCCTCCGCTACGGCGAGTCCGAAGCGCTCGCCGACGTCAACTTGACCCTTGAGGCCGGGAAGATCTACGGCCTGCTCGGCCGCAACGGCGCGGGCAAGACCAGCCTGCTGAGTCTCCTGGCGGCCTTCCGGCGGCCCACCTCCGGTGAGGTCCTCGTCGGCGGTGAGCCGGTGTGGGAGAACGCCCCGATCGTCTCCCGCGTGGCCCTGGTTCGCGAGGGCGGCGACTTCGACGATTCCGACTCGGTCAAGTCCGCCATCTCCACCGGCGAGCTGCGCCCCAGCTTCGACGCCGCCTACGCCCTCAAGCTCGCCGACAAGTTCGAGCTGCCGCTGAAGAAGAAGGTCCGCGAGCTCTCGCGCGGCAAGCGCTCGGTGCTGGCCGCGATCACCGGCCTGGCCGCCCGCGCCGAGCTGACCATGTTCGACGAGGTCCACCTCGGCATGGATGCGCCCACCCGGGACGCGTTCTACAAGGAGCTCCTCGCCGAGTACATGGACCGCCCCCACACCGTGGTCATGTCCACCCACCTCATCGACGAGGTCGCCAACTACCTTGAAGAGGTCGTCATCGTCGACCGCGGCCGCGTGCTCGTCCACGACGAGGTCGAGGCCTTCCAGGGCCGCGGGGCCACGCTCACCGGCCCGGCCGACAAGGTCGACGCGGTCGCCGCGGGGCTCGAAGTCCTCGCCGAGCAGCGCCTGGGCGGCACCAAGAGCGCCACTGTGGCCGCCCTCGACGGCGAGGTCCGCGCCCGAGCGGCCGACGCCGGACTGGAGATCGGCCCGGTCGGCCTCCAGGACCTCTTCATCCACCTGACCGACCCCGAACGCACCGGAGCCTGATCATGTCCGAACTGACCCTCACCAACCGGCGCTTCGCCCTCGGGGTCGGCATCTTTACCGACTGCCTGAAGTACTTCGCGTGGTGGATCGTCGCGGGCGTCATCGCCGCCATCGCCATCCCGCTCATCGTCGGCCAGTGGGCCGACGTGAACATGTCCGGCTGGTACCACGCGGGGAACGTGGCGAAGATCTGGACCGCGATCCTCGCGGGCGGATTCCTGTACTCGCTGATGCCCACCCTGGTCGCCGTCGGCGTCACCCGCCGCGAGATCGCCGGCGCGATGGGCGTGTTCGGCCTGCTGTGGGTTCTCGCGTTCGCGCTGCTCACGCTGGCCGGGTTCCTCGCCGAGCACACCTATTACGACCTGCTCGGCTGGAGCCAGGGCATCGACCAAGAGACCCCGATGCCGCTGGAGACCTACGGCGAGGTCTTCGCGTTCATCCTGCCCTACCCCCTGACGTACGCCGTGTACTTCACCGGCGGCGCCCTGATCGGCGCGGGGGCCTACCACTCCGACGCGGGCTGGTTCATGTTCATCCCGGTCATCCCGGTCGGTCTCGCCCTGGACGACCTGCTCTCGAAGGTCGACCCGTGGGGCCCGGGCTGGCTCGTCCACTTCGTCACCGGCAGGGCCGAGTTCAGCCCCTGGGTCGCCGCGGCCGTGGCCGTCGCCGTCCTCGCCTTCGGCGTCTGGGCCACTCGCCGCCTCATCGTCAACTCGCCGATCCGCGGGAAGGCGGCGTGACCATGAACGACCGACTCGCCTCTCGCCGCTACCGGCTCGGCCTGAGCCTCTTCCGCGGCTCGGTGCTGTGGCTGCGCTGGAGCCTCCTGTTGTGGGTGGTGGCCACCCCGATCCTCTCGGTGGCCCTGTCGAACGTGTTCGAGGTCGGGCTGTGGACCATCACCGCCTCGATCTTCCAGTGGTTCGTGGCCGTCACGGCCGGGTTCTGGATCTACCAGAACCTCCCGGCCAGCATCGCCCGCGGCATCACCCGCCGCGAGCTCACCGTCGCCTACCTCGTGTTCGGCGCGCTCACCACGGTGGGGACGGCGGCGCTCGTCACCGCCGGGTTCGCCGCCGAGCACGCGCTCCTCGCCTGGTTCGCCGAACCGTTCGGCACCTGGGGCGAGGCCCTCGGCCAAGGCGCCCGCTACCTGCTGATCACGCCCATCTACTTCTTCACAGGCACGTTCATCGGCGCGGCCGCCGCCCGCTTCGCGGGCCGGGCCTGGTTCACGATCGCGGTGCTCCTGGGCACCGGCCTCCACTACACGGGCCTGCTCGCCCTGGAGTTCCGCGACCTCGGATCGGGCGGCGTCGCCGCCTGGATCGCGATCGCCCTCGCCGTGGCCGCCGTGCTCGTGACCGCCTCAGTGCTCACCTTGCGATCCGCGCCCGTCGCGGCGAAATGAGGCCCGCCATGACCGCCCTGCTCACCCAGCGCAAGTACCGCCTCGCGGCCCGGCTCGCGAACGACACCGCCCGCACCTTCGGGCTCTGGCTCACCGCCGCCTTCGCCGTCCTGCTCGTCGGCTCGCTGGTCTACCGCGCCGTCACCGGCGAGTACGCGCAGGTGGCCCAATGGGCGATCCTGGCGATCCCACTGGTCATGGCCGGTGCCGCGTGGTTCCATCTCGTGAAGGGCCAGCCGAGGGCGATCGCCAACGGCCTCACCCGAAAGGAGTTCATTACCGCGTTCGCGCTGTACGGCGCGGTCACCGTGGCCACGGCCGCGCTGCTCACCCACCTCGGTATCGCCGTCATCGGCCTGTTCGCCACCTACAAAGGCGCCGAGCACGGCTTCAGCTTCTACGGCACCGGCTGGCTCGACTCCTTCGCCAGGCCCGCCCTGTGGTTCGCGATCGGTGCCGCGGCCGGAGCGGCCATGCTCCGCTTCGGCACCGGCCTCCTCGGCGCGTTCCTCGCAGGGCTGATCGCCGCCGCCGGCCTCTACCGGTCCGTGGCGATCTCCCTCGTCGTCAACGCCGACGGCGAATCCGGCACCCTCGTCGAGGTTCCCGTCGCGATGAACTCGACCTCCATGGCCTGGGTCGACCTGGCCCTGACCGCCGCCTTCGCCCTTCTTGCCCTCGCTCTGCTCGCCCGGGCCCCGATGCGACCCAAGCCGGCCTGAGCCATGGGCCTCATCGGAGCGCAGGTGCCCTTCCCTCTTCTGGTGCTGGCCGCCTGCATCGCGGCGGGCATGGTGGCCGGGCTCCTGCTCACCACCGGCCCCGCGCCCGCGCGCCGCACGGCCCGCACCACACCCTCCGGCGACCCCTCACGGGAAGCGTGCGGCGAGTGGGACACTGGAGGACGGCCAGTTCACGCTTCGGAAGGTCAGCACATTGTCGATCCAGCCCATCCGCATCTTCGGCGACCCGGTCCTGCGCACGGCCGCCGAAGACGTCGACACCTTTGACAAGGAACTGCGCGGCCTCGTGAAAGACCTGCTCGACACCATGCGCGACGAAGGCGGCGCCGGGCTGGCCGCCCCGCAGCTGGGCGTCTCCAAGCGGGTCTTCTCCTTCGACGTCGACGACGTCGTCGGCCACATCGTCAACCCGGTCCTCGAATTCCCCGACGAGGAGGAGCAGGACGGCCCCGAAGGGTGCCTGTCCCTCCCCGGGCTCTACTTCGACACCGTCCGCCGCCAGAACGTGGTCGCCAAGGGCTTCAACGAATACGGCGACCCCCTCCAGATCGTCGGCACCGGCCTCATGGCCCGCTGCCTCCAGCACGAGACCGACCACCTCGACGGCATCATCTTCATCGACCGCCTCGACGCGGACCGCCGCAAAGCCGCGCTCACCGAGATCCAGGCCCAGGACTGGTACAACGAAGACGTGAAGGTGAAGGTCACCCCCCACGACGCCAAAGGCGTGTTCTTCAAGTCCTAGGCAGCGAAAGGCTCCACGTGTCCATCCAGCCAGTCCGCCTGCACGGCGACCCGGTGCTGCGCAGCAAATCCGAACCGGTCACCGCGTTCGACCGCTCCCTGCGCCGCCTCGTCGAGGACCTCCACGACACCCTCGACGACCAGCGCGGCGCAGGCCTGGCCGCGCCCCAGATCGGCGTCAACCTCCGCGTCTTCGTCTACGACCTCGAAGGCCGCCGCGGCCACATGGTCAACCCCGTCGTCCGCACCATCGGCGACCAGACCCAGGACCGCGAACTCGAAGGCTGCCTCTCGCTGCCCGGCGGCCTCTACTACCGCCGCGTGCGGCACCTCAAAGCCGTCGCCAGCGGCTTCGACGTCGACGGCCGCCCGATCGAGGTCCGCGGCAACGGCTTCATGGCCCGCTGCCTCCAGCACGAGGCCGACCACCTCGACGGCGAGCTGTTCATCGACGGCCTCGACCCCGACACCCGCCGGGCCTTCGAAGCCGACCTGCGCCGCCAGAGCTGGCACCAGGCCGAACAGACCAGCGTCCCTGCCGGTCGCAGCGAACTCGGAGGGGTGTTCTTCAAACGATGAGGCTGCTCTTCGCAGGAACCCCGGAGGTCGCGCTGCCGACCCTCGCGGCCCTCCACGACTCCCGCCACGAGATCGTCGCCGTCCTCACCAGGCCCGACGCCCGCACCGGACGCGGCCGCAAGGTCTCCCGCTCGCCCGTCGCCGCCTGGGCCGACGAGCACGGCGTCGAAGTCCTCACCCCCGCCAAACCGCGCGAACCCGAATTCCTCGAACGCCTGCGCGACCTCGACGTCGACCTCGTGCCCGTCGTGGCCTACGGCGCGCTCGTCCCGCCCGCGGCCCTGGAGATCCCGCGCCTGGGCTGGATCAACCTGCACTTCTCGCTCCTGCCCGCCTGGCGCGGCGCCGCCCCCGTCCAGCACGCCGTGCTCGCCGGGGACGAGATGACCGGCGCGTGCGTCTTCCAGCTCGAATCGGGCCTGGACACCGGCCCGGTCTACGGCCGACTCACCGAGCCCATCGACCCCGCCGACACTTCCGGCGATCTCCTCGACCGCCTCGCGGTCGCCGGGGCCCGCCTCACCGCCGACGTGGTCGACGCCCTCGACATCGGCGCCCTCGTCGGCGAACCGCAACCCGACGACGGCGTCTCCTACGCCTCCAAGATCACCGTCGACGACGCCCGCGTCCGCTGGAGCGACCCGGCCTTCGCCGTCGACCGGCGCATCCGCGCCGTCACCCCCGCCCCCGGAGCCTGGACCGAATTCGAAGGCCAGCGCCTGCACCTGGGCCCGGTCACGGTCGACCCCGACGGGCCCGCGCTCGCCCCCGGCGAGGTCGCCCTCGCCAAGCGAAGCGTCCACGTCGGCACCGCCACCGACCCCGTCCGCCTCGACCGGGTCAAACCCGCCGGGAAGCAGCTCATGGACGCCGCCGCCTGGGGCCGCGGCCTCCAGACCGAGAATCCGAGGTTCGCATGAGCGACAACCGAAACCGCTCCCGAGGCAAGCGCCCCCGCGACGAAGGCGAACGCGCCCGCCCGCACGTGAACCCGCGCCGCGTGGCCTTCGACGCGATCAGCGCCGTCACCGCCGACAACGCCTACGCCAACCTCGTGCTCCCGCGCATGCTCGCCGAGACCGACAACACCGGCCGCGACGCCGCGCTCGCCACCGAACTCGCCTACGGCACGCTCCGCAGCCTCGGCACCCTCGAAGCGATCCTCGCCGCCGCCTCCGGCCGCGATGTGCGCGAACTCCAACAGGACCTCCTCGACGCCCTCTGCCTGGGCGCCTACCAGCTGCTGTACATGCGCATCCCGCCGCACGCGGCCGTCGCCACCACCGTCAGCCTCGTCAAGGCCGCCGTGTCACCGCGCGTCTCAGGGCTCGCCAACGCCGTGCTCCGCAAGGTCGCCGCCAAGGACCTCGACCAGTGGTGCGACGAACTGGCCACCGGCGACCGCCTCGCCGACCTCGCACTGCGCCACGCGCATCCGAAGTGGATCGCCGCCGAGTTCGAAGCGGTCATCGGCCCCGACGAGCTCGCCGACGCGCTGGCCGCCGACAACGCGGCCCCGCCGGTCCACTTGTGCGCCAAGCCCGGCCGCATCACCAAGGGCGACCTCTCGCGCGAGACGCGCGGCGGCGAACACGGCCGCTGGTCGCCGTACGCGGTGTACCTGCCCGGCGGCGACCCGGGCAAGGTCCGCGCGGTCGCGGTGGGCCAGGCCCACGTCCAGGACGAGGGCTCCCAGCTCGTGGCGGTGCAACTCGCCGAGACGCCATTGGAGGGCCCGGACGCGGCCTGGGTCGACCTGTGCGCCGGCCCCGGCGGGAAGACCGGCCTGCTCGGGGCGATCGCGGCCGAGCGGGGCGCGCGATTGGACGCGGTGGAGATCCAGCCGCACCGCGCCGAACTGGTCGCCAAGGCCGCCAAGGGACTTCCGGTGAAGGTCCACACCGGCGACGGCCGCGAGTTCGGCGAGGCGAACTCGGCCGACCGGGTCCTGGTGGACGCGCCGTGCTCAGGGCTCGGCGCGCTGCGCCGCCGCCCCGAAGCGCGCTGGCGCAAGCAACGGGGGGACATCGACGACCTGGTGCCGCTGCAACGCGAGCTGCTCGCGTCGGGTCTGCGTCTGGCCAGGCCCGGCGGGATCGTGGCCTACGTGACCTGCTCGCCGGTCACGGCCGAGACCGAGGAGGTCGTGGCCGAGGTCCTCAAGGCCGGGGGAGCGGAGCTCGTCCGCGCCGACTGGCTCACCGCCCGCGTCCCCGATGCCGAGCGCGGCGAGTTCGCGCAGCTGTGGCCCCACCGCCACGGCACGGACGCGATGTTCCTGGCGCTGCTGCGCAAGACCGCGTAAGCGGTAACACTCCTGCTCGCCCGCGCCAGGGCCGGTCCGTGGCGCGGGCTTCGCGCTGCCCCGCGTCCTTTTGCCGGGTGTGGTCGCTTAAGTCACCGCTTCGGGAGCGCTACCATTCATCGACAAGAGTAAATATAATCCCCGGGTTACCGGCAAACCTAGGAGCAATCATGAATCGAAGGCAGAGGCTCGCGGCCATCGTCGCGGGCGCCGCCACGGCGGTCGCGACCGCCCTGAGCGCGGGCTTCCTGTTGAGCCCGGGCGCGGGCGCGCAGGACGCGGCGCAGTCGCAGGCGCTGTGGACGAACCCCGACACGCAGGCGGCCCGCTGGGTCAGCCTCAACCCCGGCGACTCGCGCGCGGCCGTGATCGACGAGCGCATCGCCCAGACCCCGGCGGGCAACTGGTTCACCCAGCACAACCCGTCCACGATCCAGGGCCAGGTGGCCGAGGTGGTCGCCGCCGCGGCCGCCGACAACGCCGCCCCGATCCTCGTCGTCTACAACATCCCCAACCGCGACTGCGGCGGGCACTCCGGCGGCGGCGCGCCCTCCCACCAGGCCTACCGCGAGTGGGTCGACGCGTTCGCGGCCGGGCTCTCCGGTCCGGCCTACATCGTCCTCGAACCGGACACGCTCCCGCACAACTGCTCGAACGAGACCGAGCGCCAGGAGATCAACCAGTCCCTGACGCACGCGGTGCAGGCCATCAAGAACGCCGACTCGCAGGCCAAGGTCTACATCGACATCGGCCACTCGGCCTGGCTCGCCCCGGCCACGGCGGCCCAGCGCCTCCAGGACGCGGGCGTCCAGTACGCCGACGGCTTCGCGCTCAACACCTCGAACTACCGCACCAGCGAGGAGTCCGCCGGGTACGCCCAGCAGATCCAGGGCATCATCGGCTCGGACAAGCGCGCGGTCATCGACACCAGCCGCAACGGCAACGGCCCCTTGGGCTCTGAGTGGTGCGACCCCGAGGGCCGCGCGATCGGCAACTACCCGACCACCTCGACCGGCAACAGCGCCGTCGACGCCTACCTGTGGGTCAAGCTCCCCGGCGAGGCCGACGGCTGCGCCGGTTCGGCCGGGCAGTTCATCGCCGACCTCGCCTACCAGCTCGCGACCGCCGCCGGTTCGGACTGGCCCGGCCAGGTCGACCCGACCGACCCGCCGAGCGAGGACCCGTCCGAGGACCCCACGACCGGCGGCCCGTCCGATTCGGACTGCACCGTCACGGTCGAGCCGGTCAGCGACTGGGGCTCGGGCTGGCAGGGCAAGGTCTCGATGACCTCGACCGAACCGGTCAACGGCTGGAACCTCTCCTGGACCTGGCCCGGCTCCCAATCGATCGAGAGCAGCTGGAACGTGCAGCTGACCTCCTCGGGCGCCAACGTCACGGCCTCTGACGTGGGTTGGAACGGGACGATCTCGGCAGGCCAGTCGCAAGAGTTGTTCGGCTTCGTGGCCTCCGGCCCGGCGGTCGAACTGGAATTCGCCTGCTGATCCGAGATCACTACGGACACTTAGCGCCCGGTGTGAGGGCGAATGGGCCGGATTCGACTCCGCACCGGCCCTCACACCGGACCCAGGTGTCCGGCCTGCGTCGCGGTGAAGCGACCTACACTGTCCGTGTGGCACAGTTCCAAGCGGCGCAGGCCGACACCGTCATCGCACCGAGCCTTCTGGCAGCGGACTTCGCCCGTCTCGCCGAGGCGGCCGCCGCGGTCGAGGGCGCCGTCGACTGGCTCCACGTGGACGTCATGGACAACCACTTCGTCCCCAACCTCACGCTCGGCCCGCCGGTCGTCAAGTCCCTCAAGGCCGCCACGGACATCCCGCTCGACTGCCACCTCATGATCGAGGACCCCGAGCGCTGGGCCGTGGGCTACGCCGAGCTCGGCGCCCACAACGTCACCTTCCACGCCGAGGCCTGCGAGGACCCCGCGGTCCTGGCCAAGCGCCTGCGCGCCGCGGGCACCAAGGCCGGCCTCGCGATCGACCGCGACACCGCGATCGAGGACTACCTGGAGATCCTGCCCGAGTTCGACACGCTCCTGATCATGACGATCAAGGCCGGGTTCGGCGGCCAGGCGTTCATCCCCGAGACCCTCGACAAGGTCCGCACCGCCCGCGCCCACGCCCGATCGGGCCACCTCGAACTGCGCATCGAAGTCGACGGCGGCATCGCCGAGGACACGATCGCCGCCGCCGCCGAAGCCGGGGCCGACGCCTTCGTGGCCGGCACCGCGGTCTACGGTGCGGCCGACCCCGCCGACGCGGCCCGGCGCCTGAGGGCCCGCGCCGACGCGGCGCGATCATCCGGATGAGCCCATGGCAGCCTCCACCCCCGAACTGGTCCTCATCGCCGACGCCGATCCCGAGCTCGCGGAGTTCCTCGCCGCGCGCCTGAGGGCCGACGGCTTCGACACCGCGCTCGCGCGCGACGGCTACCAGGCCCTCGCCGGGATCGCGCTGCGCAGGCCCGGCATCGTCCTCTTGGAGACCGACCTGCCGTTCATCGACGGCCTGGCCCTGACCCGCCAGCTGCGCGCCGACCCGGCCACCGCGAGCCTCCCGATCATCCTGCTCGGCGCCCAGGCCTCCTCGGCCGACAAGATCGCCGGGCTCAAAGCCGGAGCCGACGACTTCATCGCCAAGCCCTTCGACCCCGCCGAGGTCTCCGCCCGCATCGACTCAGCGATCCGCCGCCACCGCGAGGTCCGCGAGTCCTCCCCGCTCACCGGGATGCCCGGCAACGACCGCATCCTCCGCGAACTCCAGTCCTGGATTAAACGCGGCGACCCGTTCGCGTTGTGCTACATCGACATCGACCACTTCAAAGCGGTCAACGACGTGTACGGCTTCGTGCGCGGCGACGAGTTCATCAAAGGCCTGGCCGAATGCGTCTACGCCGCCGCGGGCGACGCCGGGGCCGCCCCGGTCTTCCTCGGGCACGTCGGCGGCGACGACTTCACCATCCTGTGCCTGCCCGACCACGCCGAAGCGGTCACCGGCTTCCTCAACGACCACTTCGACCGCCGCGTCCGCCTCCTGTGCGACCCCCGCGACGTCCAGCGCGGCTACATCGAGCACACCGACCGCAGCCGCCGCATGACCCGCTCGCGCCTGCCCACGCTCTCGACCGGCGTGGCCCTCTCGACCCAGCGGCGCTTCACCGACGCCTACGAGGCCGTCGCCGAGGCCACCACCCTCAAGAGCGTCGCCAAATCCCACACCGGGAACTACGTGGCCTTCCCCGACGGGCGCACCCCCGGCAAGTCCGGCCGCCGCCCGGTGTTCTGGACCAACAACGACCGCTGAACCGGCGAGTGTCGGGTACCTCACAGTACGGACCGCGGCGGAATAGCGGCGTGGCACAATTCCTTGTATCAAACGCGCGTCAGCGGGGTCGGTGAAATTCCGAGCCGGCGGTGAGCGGCCCCAGGGCCGCGAGTCCGCGACCCGTCCGCAACCAGCGGACGGTTGACCTGGTGAGAATCCAGGACCGACGGTTAAAGTCCGGATGGGAGCAGACGCAACGCGGGAGGCCACTGGTGGCCCCTGCGAGCCATTCTTCTGCCCCGCCTGCGTGCCCTTATACACCGCAGCAGGTAGGGGGTCCCACCCGTGTTCACCGGAATCGTCGAAGAGCTCGGCGAAGTCGTCAAGGTCAGCGAGGCGTTCCTCGCGGTCAAAGGCCCGCTCGTCACCTCCGACGCCGCACTCGGCGACTCGATCAGCGTCAACGGCGTGTGTCTCACCGTCGTCCAGGTCGAAGACGACGTCTTCACCGCCGACGTCATGGAGGAGACCTACCGCCGCACCGCGATCGGCGGCCTCCGCGCAGGCGACCGCGTCAACCTCGAACGCGCCGCCACCCTCACCACCCGCCTCGGCGGCCACCTCGTGCAGGGACACGTCGACGGCGTCGCCGAGATCGTGGGGCGCACCCCCGCCGCCGAATGGGAGGAAGTGACCTTCCGCCTCCCGCCCGGCCTGGCCAAATACGTGGTCGAGAAGGGCTCCATCACCGTCGACGGCACCTCCCTCACCGTGGCCGCCATCGAAGGCGACGAGTTCACCGTCGGCCTCATCCCCACCACCCTCGAAGCGACCACCCTGGGCCGCAAGACCATCGGCGACCCGGTCCACATCGAGACCGACGTCGTTGCCAAGCACGTGGAAAAGCTGCTCCAGACTGGAGAACTCCGATGAACGACATCCGCCTGGACAGCGTCGAAGACGCGATCGCCGCCATCAAGGCAGGCAAGCCCGTCATCGTCGCCGACGACGAAGGCCGCGAGAACGAAGGCGACATCATCTTCGCCGCCGAAGACGCGACCCCCGAACTGGTCGCCTTCACCATCCGCCACAGCGGCGGATACCTCTGCGTTCCGATGACCTCCGACCGCGCCGACCTGCTGCAACTGCCCCCGCAGGCCACCAAGAACCAGGACCCGCGAGGCACCGCCTACACCGTCTCGGTGGACGCGCTCCGCGGCATCGCCACCGGCATCTCCGCCGCCGACCGGGCCCACACCATCAACGTGCTCGCCGACCCCGAGACCCTCGCAGCCGACCTCAGCCGCCCCGGCCACGTCGTGCCGCTGCGCGCCAAGGAAGGCGGCGTGCTCGTCCGCACCGGCCACACCGAGGCCGCCGTCGACCTCGCCCTCCTCGCGGGCAAGCAGCCCGTCGGTGTCCTCAGCGAGGTCATGAACGACGACGGCACCATGATGCGCCTGCCCGAACTGCGCGCCTTCAGCGACGAGCACGGCCTCAAGCTGATCACCGTCGCCCAACTCGTCGCCTGGCGTCAACGCAACGAAGTGCACGTCAAGCGCCTCGCCGAAGCCCGCCTCCCCCTGGAAGCAGGCCAGTTCACCGCCGTCGGCTACCGCGCCGTCCACGACGACAACGAGCACGTCGCCCTCGTCAAGGGCGACATCGGCGACGGCGAGGACGTCCTCGTGCGCGTCCACTCCGAATGCCTCACCGGCGACGCCTTCGGCTCGCTGCGCTGCGACTGCGGCCCCCAGCTCCAAGCCGCCCTGCGCGCCGTCGAGGCCGAAGGCCGCGGCGTGGTCCTCTACATGCGAGGCCACGAAGGCCGCGGCATCGGCCTGGTCCACAAGCTCCAGGCCTACCAGCTCCAGGACCAGGGCCGCGACACCGTCGACGCCAACCTCGAACTGGGCCTGCCCGCCGACGCCCGCGACTGGGCCACCGGCGCGCAGATCCTCGCCGACCTCGGCGTCAAGTCGATGCGCCTGCTGACCAACAACCCCGACAAGCGCGCCGGGATCGAAGGCCAGGGCCTCGAAGTCATCGACCGCGTGGCGCTGCCCAGCTACGCCACGCCCGACAACCTCGCCTACCTGACCACCAAACGCGACCGCATGGGGCACCTCCTCGCCGACCTGCCCCAGCTCGCACCCGTCGCACGAGAGGCCGCCTGACATGGCAGGACACGGAGCACCCGAAGTCAAGGTCCCCGACGCGGCCGGGCTCACACTCGGCATCGTCGCCACCGAATGGAACGCCGACGTGGTCGGCCAACTGCTCAAGCGGGCCCTCGACGCCGCCGCCGACGCCAAAGTCGCCGACGTCAAGGTCCTGCACGTGGCCGGAGCCGTCGAACTCCCGATCGCCGCCCAGGCCCTCGCGCGCCGCTACGACGCCGTGGTCGCCCTCGGCACCGTCATCCGCGGCGGCACCGCCCACTTCGACTACGTCTGCAAGTCCGTCACCGAAGGCCTCACCCGGATCGCGCTCGACGAGTCGACCCCCGTAGCCCACGGCGTGCTCACCGTCGACAACCAGGAGCAGGCCCTAGCCCGCGCCGGCTATCCGGACTCCACCGAGGACAAAGGCTACGAGGCGGTCGTGGCCGCCCTCGGCGCCGCGCTGGCGATCCGCTCGCTCGACTGAGCAGCACGAAGCCGCCGCACTCGTCGAGTGCGGCGGCTTCGTCGTGTCATGAGAAGTGCTGGAACTCTTCCCAGAGTTCGTCCCAAGGCTCGACCGGCCCCCGGCACACGCCGATGATCCGGCCCTGCTCCTCGTTGTCCACGCCCACTTCGTTGTCGAGCACGCCTTCGGCCGTGCAGGTCTCGAAGTACTGCGAGACCCGCTCCAGCGGCAGGCCCACGGTGACGACTGCCGTCGCGGTCTGGGGCGGCGGCCCGTACTCGTGGAGTTCGTTGTGGCCGCTGTAGATCGGCGGCAGTCCCCACCCGTACCGGTCGAGCGCGCCCGCCTCGCCGTAGTTCGCGGTGATCACCACCGCTTCATCCGAGTCCGGCATTTCCGAGACCACGATCTCGACCTGGTAGGTGTATGCCTCCCAACCGATCTGGTCGGGCACCGACTCGTTCATGACCACCACGGGCGTCTCACCCACGACCGCGATCGGGACCAGTGGCAAGGCCACCACCCCTGAGACCGCCGCGTTGAGCACCACCGCAGTGACCAGGATCGCCCTGCGGCCCTTGGACTTCGCCCACGCCGCCACCGGGACGCACCCGGCCGCGTACAGCGCGATGAGCAGCCCGATCGGGTAGTACATCTGCCCGCCGGTGGCGAACACGACGACCAGCAGGATCGGATACGCGACCGCCAGGGCCCGCACCGCGCGCCACTCGGGCCGCCGCAGGAGCGCCCAGATCCCGGCGATCCAGACCGGTACCAGGAACGTCCCCAGCAGCACGAACTGGAACGGCAGCAGGATCATCCGGTTCTCCGCGCCGTCCCCGTCGGCGATGGCCTCGGCCATGCGCAGCTGCGGCCAGTCGTTCACGGCCTGGTAGATCAGGTTCGGCGACCCGACCACGAGCGCGATCCCCAGGCCCGCCCACAGCCACTTCGACGCGAGCGCCTTGCGCGGCCCGACCGCGAGCAGCGCCGCGGCGAGACTCACGAGCAGCAGCACGATCAGATGCTTGTTGTAGAGCCCGATACCGGTCACGGCCCCGGCCGCGAGCCACCAGCGCGGCTCGCGCATGAGCGCCCGCACCGCGAACAGCAGCACCGCCGACCACACCACCAGGTCCACTGTGGCTGTCGAGAGCAGGTGTCCGAACGCCAGCGCCACCCCGGCGAACGCCAGGCCCCACACGCACAGCGCCTGCGCGGCCTTGCCGCCGCCCAACTCGCGCACCAGAAGCGCGCCGATCCACAGCACCCCGACCATGCACAGGATCGAGGGCACCCGCATGGCCCATACCGAGTCGCCAAGCAGCGCGATCGCGGCGCGGCCGAGCAGCGGGGTCAGCGGCGGCTGGTCGGCGTAGCCCCAGGCCGGTTCGAGCATCCGGAAGTACAGCTCGTCCCGGTGGTAGTCGTAGCGGGCGTTGGTGACGGCGAGGACCGTGGCGAGCACGAGGCTCGCCGCGATCGGGTGCGCGCGGTCGAGGGGTCGCATCTGGCGCCTTTCGAGGGTTTGCTGAGCCGAGTAGATAGTCCCCCAATGTCCCCCCGAGCGCAATCCCACCCCCCTAATGGGACCCGCGCATCGCCGCGATCGCCTCGTGGAAGGCCGGGGTCGCCCGCTCGAAGTGCTCGGTGAGCACGGCCAGCTCTTCGGCGGTGCAGGAGGCGAAGATCTTGGCGAGGCGCTCCCGGGCCGGCGCGAGGGCCGCGTCCAGGTCGGTCTCGTCGGTTTCGACGGCTTCGACCAGGACGCGGCGCCGGTCGGCGGGGTCGGGGACGCGCCGGACCCGGCCGTGCTCTTCGAGCCGGTCGATGAGCCTGGTGGTGGCCCCGGTGGTGAGCCCGGTCTTGGCGGCGAGCTCGCCGGAGGTCATGCGGCCGTGGAAGGCGAGGGTGCCGAGCGCGTAGAAGTCGGTGGGCCCCATGCCGACCGCCTGCGACGTGGCGAGGCCGTGGAGGACCACGGCGTTGAGGTAGCGCGGGTAGACCTCGCCGAGCCTCGCGAAATCGGGACTTGACACTGGCGGTTCCCTTCCTTAAGCTAATATCTGCATGAAGGCAGAGAATGTTTTCATGCAACTACTGCGTCAAACTACCAGAAGGAGCCCTTGGATGGACACCGCACAGGACCGCACCGCGATCGAAGCCCGCATCACCGCCGCCGCCCGGGCCTGGGCCTCCGGCGACGGCGCGGCCTATGGCGCGAACTTCACCGACGACGCCACCTACGTCACGTTCGTCGGAACCCTCTACCACGGCCGCGAGGAGATCGGCCGCGCCCACCAGGCCCTGTTCGACAAGTTCCTCAAGGGCAGTGTCCTGGTCGACGACATCACCGACGTCCGCTTCCTCGGCCCCGACGCCGCGATCGTGACCAGCCGCGGCGACGTGGCCAAGCACGGCGCGCGCCCCGGGCGCCTGTCCAAGGTCCAGACCTACACGCTGCACCGCGAGGCCGACGGCCAGTGGCGCATCGCGGCCTTCCACAACACCAAGCGCAAGCCGGTCATGGAGAAGGTCTCGTTCGCGTTCGCCCCCGAGACCGCGCCCGCCGTGCGATGATTTCGCCGCTCCCGGCTCGTCTTGACAGGTACACCAACCGAGGAGTCGACATGAGCAGCGCGAAGCCGCAGACGATGGACCACACCTTCACCGCGCCGATCGAGAAGGACGGCGCGTTCCCCACCTTCATCACCGTGCCCGGCTCGGCCGAGTTGCTCGGCACGCGCCGGGCCGTGAAGGTCACCGGGACGCTGGACGGCCACGAGTTCGCCGCCACGCTGATGCCCTCGGGCACCGGCCCGCACTGGCTTCCCGTCAGGGCCGCCCTGTGCAAGGCGATCGGCAAGAGCGAGGCAGGCGAAGAGGTGACCGTCCACCTCGCTCAGCGGCTCACGTAGCGTCCACGCGCGCGAAGTAGGCCTCGACCAGCGGTG
The DNA here is from genome assembly GCF_040645615.1 of Glycomyces sp. NPDC046736. Classification (NCBI taxonomy): domain Bacteria; kingdom Bacillati; phylum Actinomycetota; class Actinomycetes; order Glycomycetales; family Glycomycetaceae; genus Glycomyces; species Glycomyces sp. NPDC046736. The sequence goes on from NZ_JBEYYO010000021.1 coordinate 100,824, forward strand.
CTCCGATCCCGGTCATCCACTGCTCGAACGTGAGCAGTCCGGGGTGGATCTTCCGCAGCGCCGCGATGTCGACCGCGATCCGGTGCTCGTTGATGGCTTGGAGTGTGTCGGCGGTCGACTCGCTCGCCTCGCGGATCTGCGCGATCGGGATGCCCACGTACGGCACGTCGCGCCCGGTCACGCGGGCGATGAGGGCGGCCTTCTCGACCTGGGTCAGGTCGTCGCCTGCGAGGTCGTACGCCTTGCCCGCGTGGGCCCGCGGATCGGCGAACGCGATCGCGGCGAACGCGGCGATGTCGTCGGCCGCGATGAGCGGCTCGTACGTGTCGGCCCACAGCGGCGACACGAGCGAGCCGTTCTGGAGCTCGCGCGGTGAGTCGAAGGCGTTCTCCATGAACGCCGTGGGGCGCAGCACCGTCAGCGGCAGCCCGGTCTCGCGCAGCGCGGCCTCGGCGGCGGCCTTGTGGTGCAGCATGTCCAGCGCCGCTTCGAGCGGCGTGCCGATCCCGACCGAGGAGCTGTGGACGAGGTGCGTCGCGCCGGCGGCCTTCGCGGCCGCCCCGAGCTTGGCGGCCGAACGCGCCTCGTGGTCCGTGTCGTGCCCGTACGGCCCGCCCGCGTAGGCCCCGGCGTGGACGCTGAAGACGCCCCACACGCCCGCCGCGGCCCGGTCGAGCGAGTCGCGGTCGTCCAGGTCGCCTTCCACGACTTCGGCCCCGACCGCCTTGAGCGCCAAGGCTTTCGCGCTCGAAGCGTCGCGGGTCAGCGCCCGCACCTTCCATCCCTCGGCCAGCAGCCGCGAGGCCACCGCGCCGCCCTGCCTTCCGGTCGCGCCGGTCACGAGCACGGTCTTGTCGTCATGCGACATGAGGAGTCCCTTCCGTTTCCAGGGCCGCCGGATAGTATCGGACGTGGCGACCCGGTTGATGAAACGGAACAGTACACCCGTTTAAGGGCCTGAGCGAGAGGGGGCGCGCCTATGAACACCGCGACGCGAGTCGAAGAGCAGGGCCGCAGGGCCGAGCGCGTCGACGCCCAGCGCAACCGCCAGAAGGTCCTCGTCACCGCCGACCGCCTCTTCGCCGAGCGCGGCACCGCCGTCACCCTGGGGGAGATCGCCGCCGCGGCGGGCGTCGGCGCGGGCACCGTCTACCGGCATTTCCCCACCAAGGAAGCCCTGATGGCCACGGTGCTCGACCTGCGCACCGAGCAGCTCACCGCCCGCGGCCGCGCCCTCCAGCGCGAGTGCGCGCCAGGGGAGGGGTTCTTCGCGTTCCTGCGCCACGTCGCCTACCAGGCCTTCGCCAACCGTGCGATCTGCGAGGCCCTGGCCTCCCGCGGCGAGTGGCAGCAGCCGCTCAAGGCGGTGGGCCGGTGCCGTATCGACTCCCCGCTGGCGAACCTGCTGGACGACGCCCAGGCCGTCGGCGCGGTGCGCTCCGACCTCGACGTGGAGGACGCCCGCGCGCTCATGCTCGGCTTCGTGGCGATGGCCCAGACCCTCGACTCCGCCGAACGGGCCTGGGACCTCACGAAAGTCCTCCTCGAAGGCCTCCGTCCGGAACGAAACGAAAAGTTTCGTAACGAAATCGCGATCGAACCCGATTCCCGTAACGAAACGAAACGGAACTGCCCGGTCTGCGACGGCCCGATCGCGCTCCCGTCCACGGGCCGCCCGCCCAAGTACTGCTCCTCGGCCTGCCGTCAGAAAGCGTTCCGCGACAAGCGCAAAGCCGCCTGAACCCCGCGCCGGGAGGTTCAGGCGGCCGCCGCTCAGGTCGAGAGCGAGTAGCTGTTGCAGGTGAAGTCGTAACCGGCGGCCGCCGAGGTGATCTCCCAGCCGAACTGGATCTGGTCGATGCGCACGTTCGGCATCCGGCCCTGGTTGACCAGCCACTGGCAGTGCGCGGTGATGTTCACCGTGGAGTTGGTGGTGTGGGTGTGCGCCAGGAAGCTGTAGACGGCGTTGGAGCCGTTGCTGCCCTGGTAGTACGACCAGTTACGGCCGCCGAGGTTGACGTTCTGGACGAACGAGCCCAGCGGTCCGACCGGGCCGTGCCACTGCGTCCAGATCATGATCTCGTGGTCGTGCCCGTTGCCCCACACGTCGTAGGCGCTGTTGTAGGCGAGCCCCGAGCCGCTGGTCGGCACCGTGATGTTGTGCGAGCTGGACACGTTCCCCATGTTGGAGACGTTGCGCCCCAACGTGTAGGAGACGTTCGGGTAGGACTTGATGCCGCCGGTGTTCGGGTGGTTCGCCCACACGCCCCAGTTCGACTGCGAGTTGGCCCAGATCGTCTGGGAGCCCGCGCCCGAGCCCCAGATGTTGTTGTAGAGCGTGTACGCGCCGGTGGTCCAGTTGCCCCACTGGTCCGAGGACGACCAGGCCGCGGCCTGCGCGGGGGACTGGAGGGCGCCGACGGCGCCCGCGGTGGCGAGCGGGGCGGCCAGGGCGGCGGTGATGAGCGATCTGCGTCGCATGGGATGCGCCTTTCGGGAGAGTCGCGGTTTCAGTCATCGACTTCGAAGAATGTCGATGAATTAATTAGAGCATACGACCAAATTAATGTCCAGATCCGCAGCGCCCGCTCAGCGCCCCCGCGTGATCCGTGTCTCGGCCGTCCCGCACTGCGGTCGCACGCGTGCGTCGCCGTCGCCGTTTCCCGCCGCGCCACGTAGCATTACCGGTCGTGAAGACCTTCGAGCAGCTCTACGCCGAACTCGCCGAGAAAGCAGTCACCCGCCCCGAGGGGTCGGGCACCGTCGCCGCCCTCGACGCGGGCGTCCATGCCATCGGCAAGAAGATCGTCGAAGAGGCGGCCGAGGTCTGGATGGCCGCCGAATACGAGTCGGACGAGGCCGCGGCCGAGGAGATCTCCCAGCTCCTCTACCACCTTCAGGTGATGATGGTCGCCCGCGGCATCAGCGTCGACGACGTCTACCGGTACCTCTAGCCCTCCCGAAAGGCCATTCGCATGCTCCGCATCGCCGTGCCCAACAAAGGTGCGCTCTCCGAGGGCGCGACCGACATGCTCACCGAGGCCGGCTACCGCCAGCGCCGCTCCAGCCGCGACCTCCAGTCCGTGGACGCGGCCAACGGGGTCGAGTTCTTCTACCTGCGTCCCGGCGACATCGCCACCTACGTCGCCTCCGGTGACCTCGACCTCGGCATCACCGGCCGCGACCTCGCCGTCAACTCCGGCGCCGAGGTCGAAGAGGTTCTTTCGCTCGGCTTCGGCCGCTCCACCTTCCGCTACGCGGCCCGCCCGGGCACCGTCGACTCGGTCGCCGACCTCGACGGCAAGCGCATCGCGACGTCGTATCCCGGCGTGGTCCAACGCGACCTCGAAGCCCGCGGGGTCTCGACCTCGATCGTGAAACTGGCGGGCGCGGTCGAGAACGCGATCGCCCTCGGCGTGGCCGACGCGATCGCCGACGTGGTCGAAACCGGCACCACCCTCAAGCAGGCCGGCCTCGCCGTCTTCGGCGACCCGATCATGCACTCCGAAGCGGTCCTGGTCCGCAAGTCCGGCAACGGCCACGGCACCGGCGTCGAGCAGCTGCTGCGCCGCTTGCGAGGTGTCCTCGTGGCCCGGTCGTACGTGATGCTCGCCTACGACGTGCGCGCCGAGCTGCTCGAAGCCGCGGTGGAGCTGACGCCGGGAATCGAGTCCCCGACGATCTCGCCGCTTCATCGGGAAGGGTGGGTGGCCGTGCAGTCGATGACCGAACGCGTCGACCTCCACCAAGTAATGGACGCCCTGTACGAGCTGGGTGCTCGGGGCATCCTGGCCTCGAACATCGACGCCTGCCGCCTCTAGTCGTCGGTTCGGCGACTGAAAGGCCCAGACGCTTCGCGTCTGGGCCTACTCACGTTGGCGGCGCGGGCGGAGCGGTAACGCGAGAAGAAGTCGGGTCCGCAATCGCCCCCGGTTGCAATGATCGCGAGAGGGTACGACACTCCGGCGCGGCGCCGTACCCCGCGGTCGGGCGTGTCGCGACGCAAGCGCCCCCGGTTCAAGTGATCGCGCGAGCCACCGACACTCCTCGCCGCTCCCGCTCCCGCTCCCGCTCCCGCTCCCGCTCCCGCTCCCGCTCCCGCTCCCGCTCCCGCTCCCGCTCCCGCTCCCGCTCCCGCTCCCGCT
>NZ_JBEYYO010000022.1:0-100022 GCF_040645615.1 Glycomyces sp. NPDC046736
GTCCAGCTGAACATCATCGAGGTCAAGAACCCCGACATCGATGCGCAGCTGGTCGCCCAGGGCGTCGCGGAGCAGCTGTCCGAATCCAAAGGATTCGAGGGCCGCTCCCGTTGCTTGCTAGCCGTCGGTTGACGGGCGGTCGTTTTCTCCGGTTGGGCGGCGGCGCCTGCGGCGGCGGCGGGCCGGGGCCTCGCCGTCTGCCGTGGGGGCTGTGGCCGGGGCCGGGTCTTGGGCCGCTTGCTGGCGGGGGGCCGTGGCCTCGGGGGAGGCGTCGGCTTCCACGCGGCGGCGGCGGCGCTGGCGGGTCCTGGGGGGCGCTTCGCCGCCCGCGGCGTCCGCGTCGCGGACGCTGGAGCCGCTCGCGTCGTTTCCGCGACCGTCGTTCCGGCTGTCGTTTCCGCGACCGCCCGACCTGCCGCCTTCGCGGTCCGGCCTGCGCTCACCTCGCTGACGATCCGAGCCGCGCCTGTCGCCGCCTCGGCCGCCACCGCGGTTGCCGCCGCGGTTGCCGCCGCGGCCGCGGCCCTTCTTGCGGGCCTCGCCTTCGACGTTCTCCTCGCGCTCGGCGCTCAGGCCGTCCCTCTTGCGCAGCTCGCTGGGAAGCGAGGCCGGAGCGCCCTCGGGGATGTCGAGGTCGGAGTACAGGTGGTCGGAGGTGTGGTAGGTCTCCAGAGGATCGCCGAGATCCAGGTTGTTGGCCTTGACGATGATCTTCCAGCGCGGCACGTCCTCCCAAGTGAGGAACGTGACCGCGATGCCCGTCGCGCCCGCGCGGCCGGTGCGGCCGATGCGGTGCACGTAGGTCTCGGCCTCTTCGGGCGCGTCGTAGTTGATCACGTGCGTGATGTCGGGGACGTCGATGCCGCGCGCGGCCACGTCCGTCGCCACCAGCACGTCGATCTTCCCCGAGCGGAACGCCCGCAGGGCCCGCTCGCGCGCGTTCTGACCCAGGTCGCCGTGGACCGAGCCCACCGCGAACCCGCGGAAGTCGAGCTCGTCCGAGAGCTTCTGGGCCGCGCGCTTGGTGCGGCAGAAGATGATCGTCAGGCCGCGCTCGCGCGCCTGGAGGACCCGGGCGGTGACCTCGGCCTTGTTCATCGCGTGCGTCATGTAGACCAGCTGGCGCGTGTTGTTCGCGGCCTCCAGGTCCGGGGCGCTCACGTCGGCGGCCACGGTCATGGGCCGGTGCATGTGGCGCCTCGACAGCGACATGATCGTGTCGGGCATGGTCGCCGAGAACAGCATCGTCTGACGCTGCGTCGGCAGCAGCTTGAGGATCTTCTCGACGTCCTCGGAGAACCCGAGGTCGAGCATCCGGTCGGCCTCGTCGAGCACGCAGTGCGCGATCTCGTCGAGCTTGATGTGCTTCGACTTGTAGAGGTCGAGCAGCCGCCCGGGGGTGCCGACGATGATGTCGACGCCCGAGCGCAGCGCCTCGACCTGGGGCTCGTAGGCGCGGCCGCCGTAGATCGGCAGGACCCGGATCGAGCGGGTCTTGCCCGCGTCCTCGAGGTCCCGGGCCACCTGGAGGCCCAGCTCGCGGGTCGGGACCAGGATCAGCGCCTGCGGCTTGCCGCTCGCGCCCTCCTCGGCGGAGGTGATCTGGTCGATGATCGGCAGGCCGAACCCGAAGGTCTTGCCGGTGCCGGTGGGGGCGCGGCCGATGATGTCCGAGCCGCGCAGTGCGATCGGAATCGCGTACTCCTGGATCGCGAAGGCCCGCTCGATGCCAAGCGCCGCAAGCGCTTCGACGGTCTCTTCTCGAATGCCCAGGGCCGCGAAAGTCGGCCCGTCGTTCTGGGGCCGGTCGTTGTTCACTTCGTTCACTCTGTTCACCTCGTGGCGGAGGACGTCACCAGATCCGGGGAACTCGGCGCCACATCATGTCTCGTTACACAGCGGCGACGACCGCCGGATTCGGAGAGTCGCCGCTTCGCAGGAGCGGATCGGCGCGAGGCGCCGACACCGCGTGAGGACCGCATTCGCAATGTCGAACTCCGGGGGCCTCGGCCCGCCGGTTTCACAAGGGGAACGCCACCTGGTGGCAGCGGTCGCTCCTGTCCATCGTACGCTCCCCGGACCCGATCGTCTCGCTGTGCCGCTGCGACCGGGGCCTCCATGCGGGCGGACTCACCCGTTCGTGTGGGTCCTGGCCTGCGAAGACGTCTCGCAACGTCCGGTTGGCGACAAGCCCGTGAAGGCGAAGGCCACTCCGGGCCAGTGGTAACCTGCCCCGGTGTCCGAGACTACTGAACCCGCCGCAGCGCAGGCCCCCTCCGCACCGGCCCCCGGCCGTGAGTCCGTCATCGATCTCCTTGGGCTGCTTGCCCTCGGCGAACTCCTCGCCTTCGAGCGGATGGTCTTCGACGCCCGACTGGCCCCCGACCTCGGCCGCCGCGCCGCGCTCTCCGAAGCGGCCGTGGGTGAGATTCGCAACTACCGGGCCCTCGCCGACCGCCTGACCGAGCTCGGCGCCGACCCCGCCGAGGCCATGGCCCCGTTCAAGGAGGCCTTCCGCTCCTTCGACGCCTCCACCTCGCCCCGCGACTGGCTCGAAGCCCTGGTCAAGGTCTACCTCGGCGACGCGGTCGCCGACGACTTCTTCCGCGCCGTGGCCGAAGGGCTCGAAGCGGGCGACCGCGCCCTCATCGAGACCGTGCTCGCCGAGACCGGCGCCGCCGACCTCGCCGCCGAGGAGCTCCGTGCCGCCGTCGAGGCCGACCCCTCCGTCACCGGCCGCCTCTCGCTGTGGGCCCGCCGCCTGGTCGGCGAGGGCATCAACCGCGCCCAAGGGGTCGCCGCTGCCAACGAACGCCTCACCGCGCTCATCGTCGGCGGCGAGGGCACCCTCGACGCGCTCCTGCGCCGCCTCACCCGCGCGCACCAGGACCGTATGAAGTCCGTGGGCCTGAACAACTGAGGCCGTTACCGAATCGAGACGATTCGGTCGCAACTCCACCCTTCCCTCCACGCGTCTTGGGGGCGGAGGAGGACACAAACATGCGGCTCACGAAAAGCCATGTCGTCAGCGGGGTGCTCGCCGTCGCGCTACTGGGCGCGACAGTCACCGCCTGGTACTTCGCGGCGCAGGCCCGAACCCCGGCGCAGCGCGCCGAGGAGACGAGCGAACCCGACGACTCCGTCATCAGCGTCCGGGTCGACCAGGACCAGCTGATCGAGACGATCGACTTCGACGCGGTGCTCGACCGGACCGGGGACTTCAAGGTCCCCGCGCCCTCGGCGCCCGAGGGGATCGAGACCGCGCTGGCCTCGAAGATCCCGCTCAAGGTCGGCGACGAGGTCAAGGCCGGGACGGTCTTGCTCGAAGTCTCCGGCCGCCCGATGATCGCCCTGGAGGGCGACGTGCCCGCCTACCGCGACTTGCAGGAAGGCGACACCGGCCCCGACGTCGAACAGCTCCAGTTGGCGCTCCAGCAGATCTACGGGACGCCCAAGACCGGCACGTTCGACTCGCGCACGGCCTCGGACCTGAAGAAGCTCTACGACCACGCCGGGTACACCCGGGCCACCACCGAGGAGGTCGTCCAGGACGACACCTCGGACGACGACGAAGGTTTCGTGGACACCGGCGACGACGCCGAGTCCGAGGGGAACACCGGCGGCGCGCAGACGTCCACGGTCGTCCGCGGCGCTCTGCCGGCCTCCGAGGTCGTGTTCCTGCCCGACCTGCCCATGCAGGTGGGCAAGATCAACGCCAAGCAGTCCGCGCCGCTCTCGTCCGAGGAACCGGTGATGGTCCTCGCCTCGGGCGACTGGAAACTGGAGGCCGAACTCCCCGACGCCACCGCCTCGGAGCTCTCCAAGCTCGGTGCCGACGCCGAACTCGAATTCGGCTCCGGCCCCTTCCAGGGCCTGCCGGTCGGCGAGTTCGAGCTCGAGACCCGCGAGGTCGAGGGCGAAGCAGACCGCTGGGGCGAAGGCGAGACCCCGATGGTGGAGAAGACCTTCGCGGTCTTCGCGTTCGACAAGAAGGTCATCGAAGAGGCCGACGACCTCGCCCCCGGCGAGAAGCAGAAGGTCACCCTCGTGCTCGCCCGCTCCGCCGAGGACGCGCTCATCGTGCCGCTCTCGGCACTGTGGACGGACGCCGAGGACCGGACCATGATCACCGTCCTCGAAGGCGAGAAGGAGACCGAGCGGCACGTCGAGGTCAACGTGACCCTGCGCCACGAAGGCCGCGGTGTGGTCGAGCCCGTCGACGGCGAGCTCGCCGAGGGCGACAAGGTCGTGATCGCCTGGCGCGACCGGGGCAACGGCTGATGGCACGCAAGCGCCGCGAGCCGGAGACTGACACCGAACTGCTCGAATACGTCTCACCGGACGCATCGGGCGACGGCGATGCCGAGGAGCCCACCGGCCGCGCGGCCCGCAAGGCCGCCAAACGGGCCGCCAAAGCCGAGCGCGCCGCCTCGAAGCAGGCCGCGAAGGACATTCCGAAGGCCCCGGGCCGCTTCGGCATCCGCAGCATGGGCATCGCCTACGAGGCGTTCCAGTCCCTGCGCGGGCGCTCGATGCGCACCTGGATGACCGCGATCGGCATCGCCTTGGGCATCGCCGCCACGGTCGCCACCGTCGGGCTCTCGTCCACTTCGGCCGCCGCGATCGCCGAGCGCTTCGACGCCACCGAGGCCACCCAGGTCACCATCTCGTTCTCCAACTCGATGCGCGACGCCGGATACGCCCCCGACCTGGAGGCCTCCGAACGCGTCCGCGGCATCAACGGGGTCGCGAACGCCGGGATCTTCTGCGCCTCGGGCGAGGACATCGACGCCTCGCGCACCGCCACCCAGGACTACGTCCGCGCCGTGCCGGTCTTCGGCATGGAACCGGGCGCGATGGACGCCTACGGCTTCGAGTTCACCCAAGGCGCGTCCTTCGACGCCGGGCACGTCGCCCGCGACGACCGCGTCGCGATCGTCGACGAGTCGGCCGCCCGCGACCTGGGCTACTCCTCGCTCGACGGCGGGCCCATGATCTACCTGGGCGGCGAGGGCTACGCGCTCGTGGGCATCTACAAGGCCCCCGAAGGCGAAGCCAAGCTCACCGGCGCGGTCATCATCCCCCCGACCCCCTGCACCGCCGCCGACAAGGAGTACGGGGCCGCGCAGGTGTTCATCCGCACCGACCTCGGCGCGGCCGACAAGGTCGCCGACACCGCCCCCACCGCGGTCTTCCCCGAAGGGGCCGACAACCTCTCGGTCTCCAAGCCCTCCGACCTCCGCTCCTTCCGCAAGGGCGTCGAGAACGAGATGCAGGCCCTCCTGCTGGGCCTCGCGGCCGTCTCGCTCGTCATCGGCGCGGTCTCGGTCTCCAACACCGCCCTCGTCTCGGTCATGGAGCGCCGCTCCGAGATCGGGCTGCGGCGCGCGGTCGGGGCCGCCAGACGGGCGGTGGCGATGCAGTTCGTGTGGGAGTCCACGCTCATCGGACTCATCGGCGGGCTCTTCGGCACGGTCCTGGGCGTCAACGTCACCGCGGCCGTCTCGCTCTTCCGCGACTGGCAGATCGTGTTCGACCCGGCCCTGTTCGCGGCCGGACCGGTCATCGGCGCGGTCGTCGGGGTCGTGGCCGGGGTCTACCCGGCCTGGCGCGCCAGCCGCATCCCCCCGGCGGTCACCCTCCGGGCCTGAGCCTGGACCCGGACGGTGGACGGGGCCTCGCATCCGAGGTGCCGCGACCACCGCCCGGGACCTTCGGGGCCGCCGGGCGGTCACCGCCGGTCCCGACCCTCGTTAGTCCCGTATGAGACTCATCGAAGGCGCCAGGGAACTGTTCCTGCCCGCCGCCTGCGCCTCCTGCCGGAGCGCGCCGGCGGCGGGCTTCGGTCTGTGCACCGGCTGCGACGCCGAACTCGCCGCCATGCGGCCCGTCCTGGCCGCTCCGCAGGCCGCCTCACCGCCCACCGTGGCCGCGGGGCCCTACGCGGGCGCTCTGGCCGAGGCCCTCAACGAGTACAAGGAACGCGGCCGCCGTGAACTCGCCCCGGCCTTCGCCGCGCTCCTGGCCAGGGCCCTCGCCGTCGTCGCGTCTGAAGTCTCCGGCGCGGTGCTCGTCCCGATCCCGTCCACCGGCGCGGCCCGCCGCGCCCGCGGCTTCGACCACGTGGCCGCCGCGTGCCTGGGCCTGGGGGACCTGCGGCCGTGCCTGCGCGCGCGGCCCCGTCCCGACTCGGTGGGCCTGACGCCGCCGGAGCGGGCCCTCGCCGCCCGCGAGAGCCTCCGCGCCGTCCCGGCCCGAGCCGGAGCGCTCGCGGCCTCGGGCAGATCCGCGATCCTCGTGGACGACATCGTCACCACCGGAGCGACGCTCGCGGCCGCCGCCGAGGCCCTCGACGCGTCAGGCGTGCGCGTGCGGGCCGCGATCGCCATCGCCGCAGCGTGATGCGGGTGTGGTTGGTGAGGCGCCCGATTGGGTACCTCTCGGTGTGTCAAGTAGCCGACAGACGGGAAGTCGACGGTTCGCCCATGAATGCGAAGAGTTATTTCGAGTACGCCGGAATTCGCACGCGCGCACCTCGCCGCATTGGAGAATTCCCGTAGCCGAAGGGTCGACTTTCAGTGATCGAGGGGATAGTCTCAAAATCTCAGATCGGTAACGAGACGGCTGAGGCCAGGTGGACTATCGCTTGACCGAAAGTGAACTCCCGCAGGGCGTTCCGGATCCCATGTCGTCCCTTCCGTGAGAGGAGGTCACTCCATCCGCCGTACCGGAACTTCGGCTCCGGACCCAGCAACAACTACGTCAGCATCGCCGCCGCACTCGCGCGGGATGCATCTGGGAGGTTCAGAGGTGGACATCGTCGTCAAGGGCCGCAACGTGGAGGTTCCCGACCACTACCGCGAGCTCGTAGCGGAGAAGATCGAATCCAAGATCGCCAAGTACCTCGCCCGGTACGACGGGGAGGCGATCGCCATCGACGTCGAGCTCTATCACGAGCCCAACCCCCGGCAGGCCGATCACGCGCAGCGCGTAGAGATCACGTGCCGTCCCAAGGGGACGGTCATCCGCGCCGAGGCCTGCGCCGGAGACTTCCGGTCCGCGTTCGAACTGGCCGTCACCAAGCTCGGCCACCAGCTCCGCAAGACCTCCGATCGCAAGCGCATCCACCGCGGCGGCTCCAAGACGCCGATGTCGGTGGCCGAGGCGACCTCGAACGGCAACGGACGCGGCCCCGCGGGCACGCTCCTGGCCGAGCGCGAGGGGACCGAGCGGGCCGCGGCCCGATTCGTGTCCGAGGACGTCGACCACTACGAGGGCCTGGTCGAAGAGCACCTTCCCGGCCGCATCGTGCGCGAGAAGATCCACCCGGGCGAGCCGATGACCGTCGACGACGCGCTCCAGAACATGGAGCTGGTCGGCCACGACTTCTACCTGTTCCACGACAAGGAGAGCGGACGCCCGTCCGTCGTCTACCGCCGCAGGGCCTTCGACTACGGGCTCCTGCGACTCGACCTCTAGACAGCCGCGCCCCGCTCAGGGGCGCAACGCCACACTCCCACGGTCTGGATGCATTGAGGGGTGGTATCCGGATCGGCCGCGGCCCCGGGCGAGAGCCCGGGGCCGCGGTCTTGACGTCACTTCAGGTCGACGCTAGAGCGCCGAACCCTCCTGCCACTCTTCCCAGGACATGATCCAGAAGCCCCAGCCGTTGTTCCACGGCATCTCGCGCGGGGAGCCGATCACGTCGACCGGGTCGCCGCGCTGGGCGATCTCGTAGAACCACTTGGCGTCGGCGTCGCTGGCGTTGACGCAGCCGTGCGAGAGGTTCGCCGAGCCGAGCTGGTTGTTCCACGGCGCGCCGTGGACGAACTCGCCCGAAGAGTTGATGCGGGTGGCCCACTTGACGTCGGTCGAGTAGTAGCCCTCGTCGCCCTCTTCGCGGCCGGGGGAGACCATCGTCTTGTCGGCGAACTTCTCCATCACCAGGTGCACGCCGGTGGCGGTGTAGTACTCCCACTCGGCGCCGGAGCCGCCGCTGATCTGGAGGACCTTGGCGACCTCGCCGTCGATCTCCACGGTCATGGTGTGCGCGTTCAGGTCCACCAGGGAGACCTGCGACTCGCCGATGACCATCTCGGCGGTGTAGTCCTCGCCGCCCCAGGTGTCCTCGCCGAGGTGCTCACCGGCGAACTGCGCGGTGAAGGTCACCGTCTGGTGCGGCTCCCAGTACTCCTTGGTGCGGTAGATGACCTGGGTGTCGCTGATCCAGTGCCACGCGCCCTCGTGGCCCTTCTCGGACTCGACGATCAGGTGGCGCTCGACCTCGGCGCGGTCGGGGGCGCTCTCGGAGAAGTTCACGATGATCGGCGCGCCGACGCCGACCTCTTCGCCTTCGACGACGGGGGTCACGTCGACGACCTCGAAACCGGAGCCCTCACGGGCCTCGGTGGTGAACTGCTGCTCGAACTCGGTCACGGTGCCGTCCGAGCTGACGGCCTTGGCCACGACGGTGTGCGTCGAACCGGCGTTGAGGATGCCGCTGGAGGTCCAGCTGGTCAGGTCGGAGGAGAAGTCGCCCTCGATGGTCTCGGAGCGGTCGGAGGTCACGTTGACCTCTTCGAGGATGCCGTCCACCACGGACAGGGTGAACGGCGCGGTCGGGTCCTGGTCTTCGATCGCGTCGAGCGCGACCACCGGGACGATCGGAGCGGGCGTGAACGTGCCGGTCTGGGGTGCGCCGCAGGCTCCCATGACGAGCACCAGGGACAGCACCGCCAGAGCACGCGCGGGCATGAGCTTCAAAGGGGGTTCCTCCACAAGGCGAAGTGACGAGATCACTATATCTTCGACGCCCAGGCAGGCCTTTCGGGTTGCACGTCAATCGCTACTTAGCGCAGCCCACACCAATGTGTCCCGTCTCCTGCCCGTGAGTGTCGGCAGACCGCCCCTTTCGAGGCCTTCGAGGCGGAATCCGGCCCTTCTGAGGACGGCCTGGGACGCGGTGTTGTGGATGTCGGTTCCCGCCCAGACCCGGTCGAGACCGACCTGCGCGAACGCCCAGGCCCGCACCAGGCGCACCGCCCGAGTCGCGTAGCCCTTCCCGCGGGCCTCCGGGCGCAGGTCGTAGCCGATCATCCCGATCCCGGTGACCCTCGCTACCTGGTAGAGCCCGATCGTGCCCTGGTAGCCGGTGCCGTCGTCGATGACCATCAAGGCGCTGTGCCCCCGCAGCCAGTCGACCGCGGCCCGCCACTCGCAGACCTCGCGGGCCTCGGCCGCGCTCGGCGGCAGCGGCAGGGCCGCGCCCGCGAACACGTCGGGGCTCGAGCGGTGGCGCAGGTGCGCCTCGAAGTCCTCGGGGACGAGCGGCCGCAGCGCCACCGGGCCGTCTTCGAGCCTCCCGCCGGGAAGGTCGGGCAGTATGCGCGGGAACGCGCCGGGTCCGTCCCCGGGCAGCAGCCCGAGCACCAGGGCGTCGGTCCCGTCCCAGGCCCCGCCCCTCGACACCCCGCCGTCGGGTCGGAAGCCCGCGCTCAAGGCGGCGCGGATCGCGGCCTGGTCGCGGACCGGGGGCCGGGCCTCCAGGCGGCGCGCGCCCGAGGTGAACAGCGTGGGCGAGGCGGCGCGCAGCATCGCGGCGGCGATCTGCCTGCCGCGCCGCTCGGGGGCGACCCAGCAGCGGACGCCGACCACGCCGTCCCATTCGTCGAAGGACAGCGCGCCCCAGACCGCCTCGTCCTCGACGCCCATCGCGGCCACGTCGGGGCGGAAGGTCCCGCCCGCGAAGCCGTCGATCTTCAGGGTCTCGGGGGCCGGACGCAGCGCGAACGCCGTCGTCTCGACGGGTTCGAAGAAATGCACGCACTCAGACAAGCAGGTCGGAGGCGGTGCGTCAACTGCCTGGGGGCCCGAAAGGTTCGCAGGCGCGGCTTTTCGCCCCGGCTCGGCCTCAGACCACCGACCCCATAGGATATATCCTATATCGTATAGGATTCAGGCGAGGTCGGCCGGGAACAGGCTGCCGACCCACGAGTCCACCCTGCCGTCCGTGCCGTGGCGCAGGCCCCGGCGCACGCCCTCGATGCTGAACCCGGTCTTCTCGGCGACCCGCCGGGACGCGTCGTTGCCGACCACGGCCCGCCACTCGATCCGCTCCAGGCCGAGATCGTTGAACCCCAGACGGCACAGCGCCCGCGCCGCGGCCGTGGTCCAGCCGCGACCCCGCGCCCACGGCGACGTGAAGTAGCCCAGCTCGGCCTCGCCGATCTCGCGCCCGCCGAGCATGAGCTCGATCGAACCGCAGTACCGGTCGTCCTGGTCGGCCATCACGTACAGCACCGAATCGCCGCGGTCCCAACGCGAGCGCACCACGCCGATCCACTCCTCGGCGTCGGCCCGCGTATACCCGCGCGGCAGCGGCACCCACCGCTGCACCTCGTCCTCGGCGCAGGTCGCGGCCAGATCGTCGAGGTCGCTCTCCTGGAGCGGGCGCAGCCGCTGCCCGGCCGCGCCGGTCTCCAGGACCGGCTGGTCGGCCAGGAAGAACCCGGCCTGGCGCTTGGCGAGGTCGTAGTGCGCGGGCGGGTCGCCCGCGTCGCGGATGTCGCCGGGGAGCATCCCGCCCACCCAGCAGTCGCGTGAGACCCCGCGCTGGGTCACCCCGCTGCGGGCGATGCCCTCCACGGTGAACCCGGCGCGGATCGCGGCCAGGCGCGAGGCGTGGTTGCCCACGATGGCGTCCCACGCGATCCGCTTGCAGTCCATGGCCTCGAACCCGAACCGGGCCGCCGCGCGGATCGCGCGCTGCGCGACCCCCCGGCCCCGGGCCCACGGCGCGGTCACGTAGGTGATGGTCATCTCGAACGGGAAGGACTTCGTGAGCGCCATCGACCCGACCAGCGCCCCGGTCTCGTCCTCGACCGCCCAGCGCGGGTTGCCCGCGGCCCAGCGCCGCTCCTGCGTCTCCACGTACCGGTCGCGCGCGTACTTGCTCCACGGCAGCGGCATCACCAGGAACCGCTCGATGAGCGGGTCGGCGTAGATCTTGGTGAGGTCGGCCAGGTGGCGTTCCTCCCAGGCGACCAGTCGCAGGCCGTCGGCTTCGAGGGTGACGGGATCCATAGCCACCGATTGTGCCGCACCGGCTGCGATGGGGGCCAGTCGCGTCCACGCGTAGTATTGGCCGGGAAATCCACCCGATCTGGTCAAGACGTTGCTGGGAGCTGATCTTCCGTGTCTCTGTTCGAGAAGGTACTGCGGGCCGGCGAGGGTCGCGCGGTGAAGCGGCTCAACGCCATCGCCGACGCGGTCGACTCCCTGGAGGACGAGTACGCGGCGCTGACGGACGCGGAGCTCCGCGGCCTGACCGACGAGTACAAGGAGCGTCTGGCCGACGGCGAGACCACCGACGACCTCCTCCCCGAGGCCTTCGCCACGGTTCGCGAGGCCGCCAAGCGCGTCCGCGGGATGCGGCACTACCACGTCCAGATCATGGGCGGGGCCGCGCTCCACCAGGGCAACATCGCCGAGATGAAGACCGGTGAGGGCAAGACCCTCGTCTCCACCCTCCCGGTGTACCTCAACGGGCTCACCGGCAAGGGCGTCCACCAGGTCACCGTCAACGACTACCTGGTGCGACGCGACGCGGAGTGGATGGGCGAGATCCACCGCTTCCTCGGCCTGAGCGTCGGCGTGGTCCTGCCCGGCGAGGGCTCGGACAAGCACCGCGAGGCCTACCTGGCCGACATCACGTACTCGACCAACAACGAGCTCGCGTTCGACTACCTGCGCGACAACATGACCTCCTCGGCCGACAACCTCGTGCAGCGCGGCCACAACTTCGCGCTCGTCGACGAGGTCGACTCGATCCTGGTCGACGAGGCCCGGACCCCGATCATCATCTCCGGCCCCGCCGAGCACTCCAAGCGCTGGTACTCCGAGTTCGCCAAGATCGTGCGCTCGATGAAGCGCGACGAGCACTACGAGGTGGACGAGGGCAAGCGCACCATCGCGATCTCCGAGTCCGGGGTGGCCCGCGTCGAGGACCGCCTGGGCATCGAGAACCTCTACGACTCGGTGAACACCCCGCTCGTGGGTTACCTCAACAACGCGATCAAGGCCCAGGAGCTGTTCGAGCGCAACCGCGAGTACATCGTCTCCGAAGGCGACGAGGTCCTCATCGTCGACGAGTTCACCGGCCGCGTGCTGCCGGGCCGCCGCTTCAACGAGGGCATCCACCAGGCCATCGAGGCGAAGGAAGGGGTGGAGATCAAGCAGGAGAACCAGACCTTCGCCACCACCACCCTCCAGAACTACTTCCGCATGTACGACAAGATCGCGGGGATCACCGGTACGGCCCAGACCGAGGCCTCGGAGTTCAACAACGTCTACGGCATGGGCGTCATCCCGATCCCCACCAACAAGCCGATGATCCGCCGCGACGAGTCCGACGTGATCTACAAGACCGAAGAGGCCAAGTACCAGGCCGTCGTCGACGACATCGCCGAGCGCCACGAGACCGGCCAGCCGGTCCTGGTCGGCACCGTCTCGGTCGAGAAGTCCGAGATGCTCGCGCACCTGCTCAAGAAGCGCGGCATCCCGCACAACGTGCTCAACGCCAAGAACCACGCCAAGGAAGCCGACATCATCGCGCAGGCGGGCCAGAAGGGCGCGGTCACCGTCGCGACCAACATGGCCGGTCGAGGCACCGACATCCAGCTCGGCGGCAACCCCGAGTACCTCGCGGCCACCGACCTGCGCAACCGCGGGGTCGACGAGGCCGAGGAGGAGACCTACGCCGCCGCGTGGGCCGAGGCCCTGGCGAAGTTCGAGGAGACCACCAAGGCCGAGGCCGAAGAGGTCAAGGACGCGGGCGGGCTCTACGTCCTGGGCACCGAGCGCCACGAGTCGCGGCGCATCGACAACCAGCTGCGCGGTCGCGCGGGCCGCCAGGGCGACCCCGGCGAGTCCCGGTTCTACCTCTCGCTCTCCGACGACCTGATGAAGCGGTTCAACGCCGACGCCGTGCGCGCCATGATGAACCGCCTGCGCGTCCCCGACGACGTCCCGATCATCTCCAAGATGGTCACCAAGCAGATCGAGTCGGCCCAGTCCCAGATCGAGGGCAACAACGCCGAGATCCGCAAGAACGTCCTCAAGTACGACGAGGTCATGAACAAGCAGCGCACCGTCATCTACGACGAGCGCCGCAAGGTTCTCAACGGAGAGGACGTCTCCGAGCAGATCGAGCACTTCCTCGACGACGTCCTGGAGGCCTACGTCGCGGGCGCCACCAGCGAGGGCTACGCCGACGACTGGGACCTCGACGAGCTCTGGAGCGCCTTCAAGCAGCTCTACCCGATTCGCGTCTCCCACAAGGAGGTCGTCAAGAAGGTCGGCGGCCTCGACAAGCTCGACGCCGAGAACCTCCTCGAAGCGGTCATCGAAGACGCCCGCGGCGTCTACGCCGCCCGCGAGGAGGAGTTCGGCGAGGAGGTCCTGCGCAAGCTGGAGCGCCGCGTGCTGCTCCAGACCATCGACCGCAAGTGGCGCGAGCACCTCTACGAGGTCGACTACCTCAAGCAGGGCATCAGCCTCCGCGCCTACGCGCAGCGCGACCCGGTCATCGAGTACCAAAAAGAAGCGTTCGAGATGTTCCAGACCATGCTGGACGGCATCAAGGAGGACACCGTCAGGTTCCTCATGAACGCCGAGCTCAAGCAGAAGTCGGACGACGCGGCCGCCGAGCCCGAGGCCCAGATCCGCGGCCTCGAACCGCTCCGCAAGCCCGAGCGCCTGCTCCAGTCCGCCCCGTCCATCGACGGCGCGGCCGGGACCGGCACCGCCCAGATGGAGGCCACCGACGAGGAGGGCACGGTCTTCAAGCGCCCGCCCAAGCCGGTCGCCGGACAGAAGCGCGACGTGCGCCGCACCCCCGGCGCGGGCAAGAAGGGCGCCGCCAAGGTCGCCCCCAAGTCCGCCCGCTCGGCCGGTCCCCGCAAGGCCGCCACCGCGCCTCCCGCGCAGCAGGCCAACCCGGGCCAGCGCCACTCCGAGAAGGTCGGCCCCAACGAGCCGTGCCCGTGCGGCTCGGGCAAGAAGTACAAGCGCTGCCACGGCGCTCCCGGCGCGGCCGCACAATAGGGACATGACAGCGAGAGGCGACCGGCGGGTCTATGTGCCCGCCACCGCGGCGATGGTGCGGACCCTGGCCGAGACCGGCGAGCTCAAGCCGGCCTCGGCGGTCCACACCGTCACCTCCTGGCTCCGGCGCGAAGCGCCCGGCGCCGACGACGAGGACCTGGAGTACACGGCGTTCGCCTACGCGGCGATGGCCTCACTCCCGCTGCTGGTCGGTGGTGTTCCCAGGCGCGTGGTGATCTCGGCCGATGTGCCCGGCGACCGCGTTGCCGAGCACGATGAGGGCACCGGAGCCGACTTCGACGGCGACGTCAAACGCAAGCGGGTCGCGGCGATCCACGCCGATGACTCAGGCGGCGCGGCGGCGGTGGCCGCGGCGCTGGCGGCCGAGGAACCGGACTTGGACGCGGTCGAGGCGAACGTGCTCGACTGGTACGCGCCCTCGGAGCTTCAGGAAGTCTTGGCGGTCTTGTCCGAGGGCTGATCCTTGTCGGGGAACGACACGATCGTGTTGACCCGCTTGATTTTCGGGGCCCTTGGGATGAGCAGCCCGTAGGCCAGGACCGCGCACAGGGCCCCGGCGAACAGGGCCGTCATCGACCCGTTGTACTGCCATTGGAAGCTCAGCGCGAGGAACGCCGCGTCGAGCTGCCCGAGTTCGCCGACCCCGATCCCGAGCACCACTTCGACGCCGATCTGGGCGACGATGGTGGACACGAGCCAGATCGCGCCGGGGATCGCACCCGCCACGAGGTGGCCCAGGAGCTTGACGCCGGACTTCTTGGCCCGCAGGTACGCGAACGCGGCGAGGCCGCAGGCCAGACCGGCCGCGAACGGGATCGCGCTGCCGAGGGCGCCGTACTGGTCGAGCGGGTCGGAGAACAGGCTCACCGAGGTGGCGGCCTCGAACAGGCCGCGCCCGAACATGAACGCCAGGAGCAGCAGCGTGGCGACGAGTCCGGCCGCGACCGTGACGCTGCGTTTGGGCAGCGCGAACAGTCCGCCGAGGACCGCCGAGCCGAACATGACGAGCCCGACCGCGAGTGCGATGTCGGGGTCGACGCTGAAGCTCGCGTAGGCCACGACGCCGCTGACCATGCCGATGAGGACGGCGCCGAGCATCGCGAACGCGCGGCGCGGGCCCTTGAAGACCCGCGTCATGACCAGGCCCGCCACGGCCCCGGCGTAGGCGGCGACGATGATGGGGCTGAACAGGCTGAACGCCAGGATCACGACCCCGGTCTCGTCGAGGCCGTCGGCCATGCCGGTGAGCTGGTACAGGGAGTAGACGACGCCGCCGAGGGCCGCGAGCGCGGCGATGCCGAGGACCCAGAGCGTGGGCCGCCCGGGCTCGGCCGGGGCCTGGCGCGCCGGTGCTTCCTCCCGCTGCGTTTCCTTGGTCTTGGTCTCCTGCGAGTTCGTCACCGGTCCAGCGTACGGACCGCCGCCGGTCGGGTCCTGCCCGGAGGCGCGGTTGTGGCCCGCCTTCCGGTGCGCGTCGATTTGTTCGCATCGCAGCAGGTCGCCAGGCGCGAACTGTGCGAGGATGGCGGGTGAGAGCACGGTCTTGTAACCTACTGATCAAAGACCTTCATCATCAGTAGCCATCGAATCAATGGGAGGGTGCGATGGACGCCTTGTTTACGGTACCTACGCCGGAGAATGAACCGGTCAATTCGTACGCACCGGGCACACCCGAGCGCGAGAGCCTCCAGAAGAAGCTCGCCGAACTCGCGGGAACCCAGCTCGACCTGGACCTCAACGTCTCCGGCGAATGGCGCCGCGGCGCGGGCGCCGAGCTCAAGGTCGTCCAGCCGCACAACCGGGCGCACGTCCTGGGCGTGACCCGCGAGGCCACCGCCGCCGAATGGGCCGACGCGGTGGCCGCGGCCAAGGCCGCCCGCCACGACTGGATCCGCACGAGCTTCGCCGACCGCGCCGCGATCTTCCTGCGCGCCGCCGAGCTCATCTCCGGTCCCTACCGCGACGTGCTCAACGGCGCCACGATGCTCGGCCAGTCCAAGACCGCGGCCCAGGCCGAGATCGACGCCGCGTGCGAGCTCATCGACTTCCTGCGCTTCAACGTCAGCTTCGCCGAGGGGATCTACCGGCAGCAGCCGAACTCCTCCAAGGGCCTGTGGAACCGCATGGACCACCGCCCGCTCGACGGGTTCGTGCTGGCGATCACCCCGTTCAACTTCACCGCGATCGCCGGCAACCTCCCCACCGCCCCGGCCCTCATGGGCAACACGGTCGTGTGGAAGCCCTCGGTGACCCAGCAGTTCGCCGCCCACTTCGTGATGCAGGTGCTCCTCGAGGCGGGCCTGCCGCCCGGGGTCATCAACATGGTCACCGGCGTGGGCGAGCACTCCGAGGCCGCGCTGCTCGACCCCGACCTGGGCGGCATCCACTTCACCGGCTCCACCAAGACCTTCCAGCACCTGTGGAAGACGGTGGGCGAGAACATCGCCGGGTACCGCACCTACCCGCGCCTGGTCGGCGAGACCGGCGGCAAGGACTTCATCATCGCCCACCCGAGCGCCGACCTCCAGACGCTCGCCGTGGCGATGGTGCGCGGCGCGTACGAGTACCAGGGCCAGAAGTGCTCGGCGCTGTCGCGGACCTACGTCCCGGCCTCGCTGTGGCGCTCGGGCCTCAAGGACGCCGTGGTCGGGATGACCGAGGACATCACCTATGGGGACGTCACCGACTTCACCAACTTCGGCGGCGCGGTGATCGACGAGCGGGCCTTCGCCAAGCACACCGCGCTCTTCGAGCGCCTGCGAGGGGACTCGAAGGCCACCGTGGTCACCGGCGGCACCGCCGACGACTCGCAGGGCTTCTTCGTGCAGCCCACGCTGGTCGAGGCCACCGACCCGACCCACGAGCTGTTCTCCGAGGAGTACTTCGGGCCGATCAACGGCGTCTACGTCTACGAGGACGCCGACTTCGACGCGGTCGTGCGCCAGGCCGCCGACATCGCCCCGTACGCGCTCACCGGCGCGGTCTTCGCCACCGACCGGGCCGCCATCGCCCGTGTGAGTGAAGAACTGCGCTACGCCGCGGGCAACTACTACATCAACGACAAGCCCACGGGCGCGGTCGTGGGCCAGCAGCCGTTCGGCGGCTCGCGCGGCTCGGGCACCAACGACAAGGCCGGGTCCTGGCAGAACCTGGTCCGCTGGGTCAGCCCGCGCTCGATCAAGGAGAACTTCGTCCCGCCGACGGAGTACCGCTACCCGCACCAGGGCTAGCCGAGTGACGTGAGGGGCCTGGACCGCGAGGTTCGGGCCCTTTATGCTTCGCATCATGACCAAGCGTGAGCACCCGCTCAAAGGCGAGTTCGACACCGCCACTGCCCGTTGGGAACGCACCACCCACGAGGACGGCACCCCGGCCGCACTGGAGATCGGCTACGCCGACAACGGCCTGGTGGCCCTGCGCATGGCCGAGGACCCCGAGGGCGACGTCCTCATCTACACCCCGGCCGAATGGGACGCCTTCGTGGCGGGCGTGCGCGACGGCGAGTTCGACCTGGAGACCTGGGACGAACCGGAGGCCGAGGCCGACGAGGACGAACCCGCCCCCAAGTAAGGGCCCCAACCGAATCCGACACCGCACGGCCGCTCCTCCCCGCCGGGGACGGGGCGGCCGTCCGATTTTCACCCCCGGTGCGAACGTGCCAACCCGAGAAACCCGGACGAAGCGTGTATCCGGCCGGTAAGTCACGTCTCTTCCCAGGTGAACGCCGCGACAACCGCCCACCAGGCGGTGATCGCGGCATTCAGAGCCCGAGTGCCACCCGACTATCGGAGCGGGCGTGTACCCCACGCCCGGCGCCGGGTGGGGAGAATCGTACGAGAGAAGATCCCCCTCCTCACCCGGACGACCGCATAGACCCCCAACGAGCAGAGGAGCTCCCATGCGATTGGTGTTCGCCGACCACGAACCCCATCTCAAGCCCAACCCCCGCCGCGATCACATGAGCGGCGTGCCCGAACTGTCGTACTCGACGCTGGACCGCCACGGCGGCAGGGTCCTGGCCCCGGGACAGGTGGTCCGCACGGCGGGCCGCTCGGCCCCTGTCGGGACGATCTATCGATACGACCGCCTGCTGGTCGACGAGTCGGTCATACGGGACGCCGAGGTTCGAGAGAAGCTCGAAGGAGCGATCCGCCCGACAGGCATGTCGCTTGAGAGCCAAGCGGCAAGCTCGATCGTCCCGGGCCAAGGCTCATACCGAGTTCCGGTGGTAAGCGGACACGGCGACCAGGCAGCCGTAGATGCCTGGTCACTGCTCCAACGGCTGCGCACCGACACGAGCGAATCCGGCCTCCCCGGTGGACTGCTCGACAAGGTTCGCCTGGAGCACTTGATGGTGTGCTCAAAAGGCGGCGGTTCCGGCATCGGCAGCGGTGAACCGCCCATCGGTGATGCACGATCGGCGTCGCTCGGTCGCATCCCCGTGGACATGGTCAATCCCATGCCCAGCCGCAAGAAGCTCGACAGGCGTATGCGCGTGGCGATCCTCGACACGGGGGTGCCGACCAAGCACTCGGCGTTCGACGTCTCGGATAGCTCTGAAGGTGATGACACTTTCGTGGTCGTCGATCATGCCTTCCAGACCAAGCTCGGTGAGCACTCGGACTCTCCGGCCATTCCCCTGGACGACCCTTGGGAGGGCCCGGTGCACGAGCCGACGCTCGTCGGCGAGGTCGCGAGCCACTTCGGCCACGGCACGTTCATGACCGGGTTGCTCCGGCAGATGTCGCCAGACGTTCAGGTGTACTCGCTCCGAGTCGTCCACAACGACGGCTTGGCGTACGAACACGAGGTCATCGCGGCCCTGCACCATGTCGCGGACCAGGTAGAGGCCGCTCGCCGGGGGGAGCCCAACGTGGTCGGCGTCGATGTGGTCGTTCTCGCGATGGGCTATGTGGACGAGAACCCGAACGACCAGCCCGGCGGCTGGATCGGCGAGGCGGTGCGACGCCTCGCAGTGTTGGGCATTCCTGTGATCGCCGCAGCCGGGAATCAGTCCTCCGACCGCCCGTTCTATCCTGCGGCCTTCGCGGCGCACCCGCAGCAGGATCGCGCTGCGCCCATCCTGAGCGTCGGAGCTCTGAATCCGAACCGGCACATCGCGATGTTTTCGAACGAGGGCCCGTGGGTCTCGTGCTACGCCACCGGGGCCGGGTTGGTGAGCACGTATCCGCGCGAGGCAAAGGGGTCGCGAATGCCGGACCGGCGGTCGAAGTCCACATTCCTCGATCGCCACAGGGAGAGCCATGATCCAGACGACTTCTCCTCAGGATTCGCGGTGTGGAGCGGCACTTCGTTCGCAGCGCCCCTCGCTGCGGCCTTCCTGGTGAACACCATGGCGGAAGTCGAGATGGAAGCGAGCGGGTCCGACGATTCCGTCAGGGCGTCCATGCGTGCCCACGAGGCCTTGAAACGGCTGAAGAAGCAGCTAGCCTGAATTCATGAACGCGACTTCGGCTCACTCGGTGGCCGCCGTGGATTACGACCGGCGCGCGCAGCTCTATCTCGCTGCGCGCGCCGGGGACCGCCCTGCGCAACGAACGCTCGTTGAAGAGCTCAATGGATTTCTTTGGCGGGCTGCCCGTCGTGCAGGCCTGGACCGAGAGAGTGCTTCCGACGTGGTGCAAACCGCGTGGCTTCGATTGTGGCACAACGAGAGAGATCTGGATCAACCTCGGGCACTGACCAAATGGATGTTGACGACGGTCAATCGCGAAGCCTGGAAACAGATCAGGCTCGCGAGACGAGAGGTCGCCGCCGACCCGATCGACATCCAGGAGCCGATCATCGACGGTATCGAGGACGGCTTGGTCCGCGATGCCGAACGGGAGGCGGTGCGCCGTGCCTTCCTCGCCCAATCCGAACGTTGCAAGCGCCTGCTCGCGATTGTGGCTGCGGCGAATCGACCCGATTATGAATACATTGCCGAATCACTGGGCATGAAGAGGGGGAGCATCGGACCCACCAGGGGCCGTTGCTTGGACAAATTGAGGGCGGCGCTTCTAGGCGACCCGTCCTGGGGTGAAGGTGAGGGGCAGGATGAACATGCGACCTGAATTCGAGGACCAGAATGAATACGGGCCATTCGACTCCTGCGACGAGCGGATCCTAGCGGTCATCAACGAGCTGCATCACCGTGATGACCCATTGCCTGAAGACCTCAATGAACGAGTGCTCTTCGCCCTCGAACTCGAGGCCGCTCTTGACGCCAGAGTCGCGAGCATTTCGCGACCGACAGCGCTTGTACTGACTCGAAGCGATACCGAACTGTCTGTGGAGCAGGGTGATCCAGCTTCGATTACCTTCGACTGCGAAACGGTGACAGTCATGGTCACGCCGCGGCCATCGACACTTCGTGAGTTGCGACTGGACGGATGGATAGGTCCAGAAGGGATTTATGAGGTGGAACTCAGAAGTTCCGAAGGGTCGAAACTCGCCTCTACCGACGAGTCCGGCCGGTTCGTTCTCGAAGGGCTCCCAGGGGGCCAGATGTTCCAACTCGTGATCCGCCCGGACGAGTCGCTTCAGCGAGACGGCCTGCCCGCCGTCGTTGTGACCCCGG
The DNA here is from genome assembly GCF_040645615.1 of Glycomyces sp. NPDC046736. NCBI lineage: Bacteria > Bacillati > Actinomycetota > Actinomycetes > Glycomycetales > Glycomycetaceae > Glycomyces > Glycomyces sp. NPDC046736. The sequence continues at coordinate 20,705 of NZ_JBEYYO010000022.1, forward strand.
CGGTCCGTCTGTAACATGTGAGGAATGCTTCATCGCGCTTGGCGCTTGTTCGCACGGGGTCAGCGTTTGAATCGCCGGGGCCGAGTCGCCGAGTCCGCAGCAGTACTGGAAGAGGCGCTGAACCTTCTCGAGTGGGACCTTGAGCGACCACCCAACGTTGGCACCGCCCGTGCCCGGCTGACCGCCAAGGTGCTTATGTTGCTCGCGATCAACCTCGCGAGCAACGGTCAATCCGGCGAAGGCCAACGGCTGCTCAAACAAGCCGACAAGCTCGTGTTTCCCGACGATCGGGGAACCCTGCTGCACCAGCGAGCCCTGATCCTTTGGCAGAGCGGTCGACTTTCCGATGCCCTCCGCTGGTTCGACGCGGCAGAGCCGCTGCTGGCGAGATACGGCCCCGACAACTTCTATGCGGCCCTGTTCCACAACCGAGCGCTGGTGTGGCGTGACCTCGGAGAGTTGCACGAGGGAATGGAGAGCATCCAGCGGGCGCTGGAACTCTATGACCGCATCGACGTCCCCGCGAATCGAGCCAAGGCCGCGCACCTGGAAGCGCTGTTGTGGCTGGACCTCGGCGAAGTCACCAAGGCGCTCCAAGCCTTCGATGAAGTGCGGGACCAATTTCGACTCTTCGCTCCGGAGCACGAGTCGTTCGTCGAGGCCTCCTACGCTGAGGCGTTGCTCAACGTGGGCATGTATCGGCAGTCGGCGAAGCGTTGGTCGGAAGCTGTTGCGGCCCAGCGACTAGCGGGTGATCATCGCAGCGCCGCAATCTCGGAGTTCTGGTGTGCGGTCGCGGCGTTCGAAGACAACCGGTTTGAAGTGGGCGAGCGCTGGGCTCGCCAGGCGATGGAGTCGCTCTACGAACAGGGCAATGAGCCGATGGCCGTTCTGGCCCGCCTGCTGATCCTCCAGGGGCAGTTCGACTCAGGACACGCGGGCCCGGATTTCGCCGACAAGGTGGTGCGGCTCTGCGACGCGCTTGAGCAGCGGGGATGGGCGCTTCGCCTCAACCAGGCGAAGATTCTCACGGCCCGCGCCAAGATCGAGGCTAAGACGTTCGAAGGCGTCGAAGAGTTGCTCAACGGCGGGTCCGGTGGCCCCGGGCACGACGCGCTGGCTGAGGACCTTGCCCGGTACCTCGCGAAGGCTGAACTCGCGATAGCGCGCGAACAGGACCCCGTGCCGGAATTGCTCGCTGGCCTTGACCTGCTCGACGGCTATCGGATGACCTTCGGTTCCGTCGAGTTCCAGGCCGGGGTTTCCGCGCTCGGGGTGCAGCTCTCCAATAAGGGATTGGGGTATGCCACGAGCCACGGCGGTCCGGCCGAAGTCTTGTGGTGGGCCGAGCGTTCGCGGGCTCAGTCGTTGCGTGTTCCGCCGGTGAAGTCTTCTGCTGACCCCGACGCCCGAGAAGCGCTCGGCAGGCTTCGTCAAGCTCGCCAAGAGCTCTGGGACCTTCAGGTCGAGGGGAAGGACGCCGAGGAGGCGCTTGCGCGTGTCTCCGAGCTTGAGACGGGGATCCGCGACTACGACCGAGCCAAATCCGGCCCGGGGGAGCAAGCGGTCCGGATCGCCCCAGAGAAGATCCACGAACTCGCGAACTCGCGGGACACCGTGTTGGTCAACATGTTCCACGTCGATGACACCTTGCAGGCCGTACTGGTCGGTGGCGATGGGTTCCGGCGTGTGGATCTCATGTCCCTTGAGGCGGCGATCGAACTCGAACGTCGCATCGGTGCCGACCTCGACGCGTTGAGCAGGACGTTCAAGTACCCCGAGCGGCTCCGTCGTAGCGTCGAGGGTTCGATGCGGCGCAATGCGTCGGCGCTCGCGGCCGGTATCTGGGATCCGATCGCCGAGTACGTCGGCGACCGGAGGCTCGTCGTGGTCCCGCACAGCAAGCTCGCCTGGGTCCCTTGGCCTTTGCTTCCTCCGCTTCGCGGGCGTCCGGTCACGGTGTCCCCTTCGGCCGAGGTCTGGTGGCGGGCGGTTCGACGGCCCGCGGCCACCGGTTCGGCGATCGTCGCCGCGGGGCCGCGGCTGGTCCGGGCGGACAGCGAGATCGCGTCGGTCGGCGCGCTGTACCCGGATACGGAGGTCATCTGGGCCGAGAGGTCCGATCCGGAGATGGTCCTCAAAGCCCTCGACGGCGCTTCCGTCGCCCATCTCGCCGCGCACGGCCATCACGAGCCCGACAACGTTCTGTTCTCGCGCTTGGACTTCGGGCTCGGCCCGCTCAACGCGTACGAGCTCCTCAGCCTCGACCAGCCGCCCACACATGTGGTGCTGTCTTCGTGTGACCTCGGCCGCTCGACCGTCGAAGTCGGGAACGAGACCCTCGGGTTCACCGCGGCGCTGCTCCACGCCGGAACCTCGACCGTCGTTTCCAGTCTTGCGAAAGTCCCCGACGACATGGCCGCCGAGATGATGATCGAGTACCACCGCCGCTGCGCCGCAGGCGCGACTCCCGCCGAAGCCCTTGCGGCCGTAGGCGAGCACCGTCCGTGGCACCCGTTCGTCGCGTTCGGGGCCTAAGCTCGGACTCGTCCCTGTCTTCCGACGCGCCCAACCGCCCCGAAATCCACCCCGCGAAAGGCCCGCCCCCGATGACCGTCCACCCCGGCTGATCCCGTGTTCCGCAACGCAGACCACCGACTCCTCTTCACCTCCGTCGCGACAAGCCAAGTGGGCCTTCAAGTCGCCTACTTCTCGATCTCGATCATCGCCGTCGTCGTCCTCGAATTCAGCGAGGCGCAGATCGGGATCCTCAACGCCATGGACCAGATCGCGCTGGTCATGTTCGGGCTCCTGGTCGGCGCGTGGGTCGATCGGGTGCGGCGCAGGCCGGTCGTGGTCGTGGCCGAGACCTGCAGAGCCCTGATCATGCTCAGCGTGCCGGTCGCGTGGGTCTTCGACGCGCTGACGCCCTGGCACCTGTTCGCGGTGATGTTCCTGCTCGGACTCGCGTCGATGTTCTTCGACATCGCGCAGGTCAGCTTCGTGCCCATGATGATTGACAACGACCGGCTCGCCGGGGCCAACTCGCGCATCCAAGGGATCAGGTCCGCGTCCGACACTGGCGGGCCGGTCCTGGCCGGGCCGCTGGTCGCTCTGCTCACCGCGCCCATCGCCCTCGTGGCGTCGGTGGTGACGTTCGCGGTGTCGGCGTTCGCGTTCTCGCGCATCCGGTTCCACGAGGCCGAACCGCAGCGGCAGGAGAAACCGCACCTGCGCACCGAGATCTCCCAAGGCGTCAAGTTCATCTTTCATGACCCGATCATCCGGACCGTGGCCTTCGCCAGCGCCTGGTGCAACCTCTCCGTAGGCGCCTACCAGGCGATGCTCGTGGTGTTCCTGATCCGCGACGGCGGGCACTCCGGTGCGATCGTCGGTCTGGTCCTCGCAGGCTCGGGCGTCGGCGGGATCCTCGCGGCGATGCTCGTCGGGCGGATTTCGGCGCGGGCGGGGATGGGGCCGACCGCCCTGGTCGCGCTCGCGTTGTCGGGGCCGGGCATGGCGGTGATCGCGCTGTCGGGTCCCGGCTGGGGTGCGGTGGTGGCGTTCGCGGGGCAGCTGGTGTACGTGGCGGCGATCGTGGTGTTCAACGTGAATGTGGTGAGCTACCGCCAAGCGGTCACGCCCGACACGATCCAAGGCCGAGTCAATGCGTCGCAGAAGGTGATCAGCTGGAGTTCGATGGCGGTCGGCTCGATCGGCGGCGGTTTCGCCGGCGAGGTCATCGGCGCCCGGTACGTGCTGTTCATCGCCGCCGGGATGCTCCTGGCCGGTTGCCTGGTCCTGCTGCGGACCCCGATCCGCACGCTCCGCGAACTCCCCGAGGAAGGCACCGGACTGATCGAGGTGCGGTAGGGCGCCCCGGAGTATCGTCGGACCATGACTTGGGAACCGGAAACCGTTGGGCTGCTGCGACTTCCGTCCGGTCGGCTGGTGCGGGGCCGCGGCCTCGGGCACCCGATGCCCGAAGGCCAGAAGCCGGAGTTCGCGCTCTACCTCTTGGGCAACGAGCCCCCGCAGGTCGAATGGGAGTCCGTGTGGGTCCGCTGGAAGGACTTCCGCCTCCCCTCCGACAAGGACGACTTCACCGCCGCCCTCCGCCGGGCCTGGACTCGCAGCGAGACCGAACGCGTCGAGCTCGCCTGCCACGGCGGCCACGGCCGTACCGGCACCGCCCTCGCCTGCCTGGCGATCCTCGACGGCGTCCCCGCCGCCGAAGCCGTCGCCTACGTCCGCGCGAACTACCGCAAACGTGCCGTCGAAACCCCCGGTCAGCGCCGCTTCGTGAAGCGCTTCGCGGCCTGAGGGCCCCGAGCGTGGACGGTGGGGCGGGTGGGGTTGGCATAAGGTGGGGCCCGTACCCCTTGCATCCGGTCTTCTCGTTGAGGTTCACATATGGCGCACCCCGATCGGCCCTCTCGCGGGCGGCTCTGGTCGCCCGTCCTCCTGGTCGTGGCCGCGCTGCTGGTGGTGGGCATCGCGGCGCAGGGAGCGGGCGTCGAATGGGGCGAGTCGAGCCTGCCCGAGGGGCTCGGCGGCACGATGGAGCCGCCGCCGCTCACTGAAGAAGAGTTCGAACTGCCGACCCGGGCCGAGTTCGACCAGACCCAGGAGGATTTCACGATCCCCTCGTGGGTCACCTGGCTCGTCCTCGGCGTCCTCGTCGGCATCCCCGCGCTCCTCATCCTGATCTTCCTGGCCCGCCGCCTCGTCGACTGGCTCCTGGGAGCCGACCCCGACGGCGGCAAAGAGGACCCCGAAGCCCAGTACCTGCACCGCGACATCGCGCTCGTCGAGGACGCCGTGGCCGCCGCGCTCGCCGAAGTCGACCTCGGCGACGACCCGCGCACGGCGATCATCGCGTGCTGGGTCCACTTCGAACGCGCCGCCGCGGCCGTCGGGATCGAACGCGAGCACTCCGACACCCCCGCCGACCTCGTACGCAGGCTCCTCGAACGCCACGACCTCGACGGCCGGGCGCTCACCCGCCTCTCGGAGGCCTACCTCAGGGCCCGCTACTCGCCCCACGACGTCGACGAGACCGACCGCGACCGGGCCCGCGAGGCGCTCGTGGCCCTCAGCGCCCAACTCGGCGACAGCGCGAAGGCGGCCCGGTGAAGGCATTCCTCGCCCCGTTCGGGCGCCTCAAGCTCTGGCCCGCCTTCGGCGCGGTCGCCGCGGCCGTGTTCTTCTGGTCGGTCGCGCTCGTCTCCGGCGTCGACTTCGCGCTCTGGCAGCTCGTGCTCCTCGCGCTGGCCGCGCTCGTGGCGGGTTCGATGATCAGCGGGATGCGCGCCGACACCGAACCGAACCCCGACCTCGTCGTCCGCACCGTCAACGAACCGAGCTGGCGGCCCTTCGCCGAGGTCAACCGCTGGGAGGACCGGTTCGTCTTCGCCGAGGCCAAACCCGGGCGCTTCGGCACCTCCAACGCGAAAGCCCAGATCGAAGAGGTCGCCGCCGAACGGCTGCGCCTGCGCCGCGGCCTGAGCCTCGCGGCCGACCCCGAGGCGTGCCGAGCGCTCCTGGGCGAGGCCACGTTCCACTTCCTGACCCGACCGGTCCCCGACTGCCCCAGCCCCCGGGAACTCGCCGAACACCTGAAAACCATCGAGGAGATCTAATGTCCGACGCGTCCCGCATCAGTCTCGACCAGGTCGCGCACCACGCCGGAGCGGTCCTCAAGTCCGTCCAGTCCGTCATCGTCGGCAAAGAGGAGCCCCTGCGCCTGGTCCTGGCCGGAATCCTCGCGGGCGGCCACATCCTCCTCGAAGACCTCCCCGGCCTCGGCAAGACCCTCACCGCCCGCTGCTTCGCCCAAAGCCTCGGCCTGGACTTCCGCCGCCTCCAGTTCACCCCCGACCTGCTCCCGGCCGACGTCACCGGCTCCCTGCTCTACAACCAGAAGTCCGGCGAGTTCGTCTACCGCAAGGGCCCGGTCCACACCAACCTCCTCCTCGCCGACGAGATCAACCGGACCCCGCCCAAGACCCAGTCCGCGCTCCTCGAAGCGATGCAGGAACGCCAGGTCTCGGTCGAAGGCGAGACCCACCTCCTGCCCGAGCCGTTCACCGTCCTCGCCACCTCCAACCCCGTCGAGTTCGAGGGCACCTACCAGCTCCCCGAAGCCCAGCTCGACCGCTTCCTCCTGCGCGTCTCCTTCGGCTACCCCACCCCCGACGAGGAGTGGGAGGTCCTCCAGCGCCGCATCCTGCGCCGCGTCGAGACCGTCGACCTCGCCCCCGTCATCGACGCGCCCACCCTCGTCGGGATGCAGCGCGCCCTCGAAGACGTCACCGTCGAGGACTCCGTGGGCCGCTACATCGTGGCCATCACCGCCGCCACCCGCGGCCACGCCCAAGTCCAGGTCGGCGCCTCCCCGCGCGGTTCGCTCGCGCTGCTGCTGGCCTCCCGCGCGCTCGCGGTCCTTGCCGGACGCGACTTCGTGACCCCCGACGACGTCAAAGGCGTCGCCGGAGCGGCCCTGTCGCACCGCATCTCACTCAAACCGGAACTGTGGATGCGCCGCATCGACCCCGCCTCGGTCGTGGCCGACATCTGCCGCGGCGTCGAAGCCCCGCAGACCGCCCAGTCCCCGACCCACGGCGTCCAGCCCCGATGACCCTCGCCGGCGACCCCGCGCTGCGGCTGCGCACCGACAACCCCCGGCCCGCGCGCCGGGCCGAGGCCGCGCCGCCGGTCACCTGGCGCCGCACCCCGGCCCTGACCCGGGCCGCGGCCCTGGTCGCGGTGTGCCTGCTCGTGTCCGTGGCCTTCGGCCGCGTCGACCTCGTGATCGTCGCCGCGCCCTTCGCGATCGGCACCGCGCTGCTCCTCCAGAAGCGCCCCGGCCCAGCCCCGCACGCCCGGATCGCCGCCCTCGACGACGCCTCGTGCGCCGAAGGCGCCACCGCCGCCGCGAGCCTGGTCGTGTCCAACGCGGCCTCGGTCCCGGTCACGACCGTCGTCACCGCCGCCGCCGACCCCTGGATCACCCTCCACACCGGCCGAGGCGACTTCGCCGAGACCATCCCCGCGGCCACCGCCCGCGACATGCTCATCGCCGGACGCGCCCGCCGCTGGGGCGGCCACCACCTCGGACCCGTCCACGTCCGCTCGATCGCCTGCGGCGGCCTCCTGGAGACCAACGTGCAGCGCCTCGCCGGAGCCACCGTCTGGGTCCTGCCGGTCCCCGACTGGTTCGAGTCGGCCGAATCCCTGCCCTTCGCCGACGGCGTCACCGGCGTCCACCGCTCCCGCCGCGGCGGCGACTCCGGCGAACTCGCCGAAGTCCGCCTCTACCAGCCCGGCGACCGCCTCCGCCGCATCGACTGGCGCACCTCCATGCGCAGCCAGGACCTCTACGTCAACGCCACCCTCTCCGAGCGTGACACCGACGTGGCCCTCATCCTCGACCTCCAAGTCGAAGCCGGAACCTCAGGCGGAGTGGACGGCCAAGCCTCGATCGCCGACCTCACCGTGCGCGCCGCCGGAGCCGTGGCCTCCCACTACGCCCTCCAAGGCGACCGCGTCTCATGCTTCGAATTCGGCGCCCACGCCCGCCGCCTGCGATTCGGCGCAGGCAGACGCCACGCCGCCGCCGCGCTCCACTGGCTCGCCGCCGTCGACATCCCCGCCGACCCCGTCCCGCCCTCGCCCGAACTCATGCGCCGCCAACTCGGCAACCACCGCGGCCTCACCGTGGTCTTCACCCCGCTGCTGACCGCCCGCGCCGTAGGCCTCCTGGCCTCCCTCGCCCGCGCCGGACGACCCGTGCTCTGCGTCGACACCCTCCCGCCCCACGTCACCCCGCCCCGGCGCACCCACTGGTCCGACGTCGCCCAGCGCCTCTGGCGCCTCGACCGCGCCAACACCGTCATGGAACTGCGCGACCTCGGCATCGCCGTCGAACCCTGGCGAGGCTCGGCCTCCCTCGACAACGTCCTCGCCGAACTCAACCGGAGGCGCCACCGATGAGCGACACCGAGCGCGGCCTCTGGCGAGCCGTCGCCGAAGGCACCCGCGACCGGGCCAGGGCCGGAGGCCGCCGCACCCGCACCTGGGCCCGCGGCATCGCCCCCGCGCCGACCCTCCTGCGCGTCACCGTCCTCCTCACCGTCTTCATCGCCGCCGAGATCGCCGTCCCCGTCGAATGGGCCGCCTCCGGCGCCTACATCGCCGTAGCCGCGATGTGCGCGCTGGCCGCCGCGCTCCTGCCCGGTGGCGCGGCCCCGCTCACCGCGATCGCGGTCGTGCTCGCCGCCTGGGTCATCAGCGGCCTCCTGGCCGGAACCGACCCCTCCCTGTGGACGGCCACGGCGCTCGCCTGCCTGCTGTACACCGCACACGCGGCCGCCGCGATCACGCAGCGGTTCCGAACGACTACCGCAATGGACGGTGAGATCATCCTCACCTGGGCGCGCCATGTCGGCCTCGTCCTGGCGTCGACAGTGGGCATCGCGCTGACCCTGGCCCTGTTCACCGCCTATTTCACCGGTCTCACCGCAGGTCTGGCCATCGGCGCGGGCATCGTGGCGGCCGTCGCCGTGATCTACGTCCTTGCGCGTTCACTACACAAGCAACCCTGAGCAAGGCCAGAATTGAACACGTGAAACGTATAGTCGTGATAGGTGCCGGTCACGTCGGTTTTTACGTTGCCGAACGCTTGAGCAAGCTGCTGAAGGGCGACATCAAGCGCGGTCAAGTTGAACTGATGGTCATCGACCCCAACCAGCACATGACCTACCAGCCGTTCCTCCCCGAGGCGGCTGCTGGATCCATCTCCCCGCGACACGGTGTTGTGCCGCTCCGACAGGCCCTCAAGTACTGCACCATCCTCACCGGTGCGGTCACCGAGATCAAACACGCCGAGCGCAAGCTCACCGTGCAGCCTTTCGCCGGTCCCACCCGCGAGGTCGAGTACGACGAGGTCATCGTCGCCCCCGGCTCCGTTTCCCGGCCCCTTCCCATTCCCGGCCTGGCCGACACGGCCATCGGCATCAAGTCGATGGGCGAAGCCATCTGGCTGCGCAACCACGTGCTCCAGCGCTTCGACATCGCCGCCACCACCGAGGACCCGGACGTGCGCCGCAAGGCCCTCACGTTCCTGACCGTCGGCGGCGGCTTCGCGGGCGCCGAGACCCTCGGCGAACTCGAAGACCTCACGGCGAACATCGTCAAGAACTACCCGATGCTCGACGCCTCCGAGATCAAGTGGTACCTCGTCGAGTACGCCAACAAGATCCTCCCCGAGGTCGGCCCCGAGATGGGCGCCTACGCGGCCCGCGAGCTCACCAAGCGCGGCGTCGATATCCGGCTGGGCACCACGCTCAAGTCCTGCGAGGGCGGCCACGTCGTCCTCACCGACGGCGAGGAGTTCGACTCCGACACCATCATCTGGACCGCCGGCGTCATGCCCCACCCGCTGGTCAAGCAGTCCGACCTGCCGATCGGCCCGCGCGGCCACCTGGAGTGCAACACGCGCCTCCAGGTCGCCTCCGGCGTCGAGGCGGGCAAGGACACCCTCGGCGAGGTCATCGAAGGCGCCTGGGGCGCGGGCGACTCCACGCAGGTCCCCGACACCTCGGACTTCCCGATGGACTGGTGCACGCCTTCGGCGCAGCACGCCGTCCGCCAGGCCAAGGTCCTCGCCGACAACGTCTACGCCAAGCACGTCGGCCGCGCGCTCAAGCCGTACGAGCACAAGTACATCGGCTCGGTCGCCGGCCTCGGCCTGTACAAGGGCGTGGCCAACACCTACGGCTTCAAGGCCAAGGGCCTGCTCGCCTGGCTCATGCACCGCGGCTACCACCTGTCGCGCGTGCCCGGGACCGGCCGCAAGGGCCGCATCCTCGCCGACTGGATCGTCGGGTTCTTCACCAAGCGCGAAATGGTGCAGCTCGGTGAAATCCAGGCGGGACGCGAGCCGTTCGAGGCCATCGCCGCAGGCACCGACCCCGCTCGGGCGGTCAAGTCCGTCGGTTAGTCGTTACAGTTAGAGCACCACGGGTGTCCACCCGTGGTGCTCTGGCCTTTTGCGAGGTGGAAAACTGGTGTCCATGAGAGCACGTGTACTCGTCGTAGACGACGACCCGGCCCTGGCGGAGATGCTCGGCATCATCCTCAGGACCGAAGGCTTCACCCCCACGTTCGTCACCGACGGGGAGAAGGCGCTCGCTGCGTTCAAGGAGCACCGGCCCGACATCGTCCTGCTCGACCTCATGCTCCCGGGCATGAGCGGCATCGACGTCGCCAAGGCCATCCGCGGCGAGTCCGGCGTCCCCATCGTCATGCTCACCGCCAAGTCCGACACCGTCGACATCGTCCTCGGCCTCGAATCGGGCGCCGACGACTACATCGTCAAGCCGTTCAAGCCCAAGGAGCTCGTGGCCCGCATCAGGGCGCGCCTGCGCCGCGGCGACGACGTCACCCCCGAACGCCTTGAGATCGGCAAGCCCGGCCTCCAAGTGCAGATCGACGTCCCGGCCCACCAGGTCACCCTCAACGGCGCCGAAGTCAAGCTCACCCCGCTCGAATTCGACCTGCTCGTGGCCCTGGCGCGCAAGCCCCGCCAGGTGTTCACCCGCCAGGTCCTGCTCGAACAGGTCTGGGGCTACCGGCACTCCGCCGACACCCGCCTGGTGAACGTCCACGTCCAGCGTCTGCGGGCCAAGATCGAACCCGACCCCGAGCGCCCGCAGCTCATCCAGACCGTCCGCGGCGTCGGCTACAAGGCCGGCCTGGGCTGATGCCCTACCGGAGCACGCATTGACCGAGCGCCAGGACCGGCTTCATCCGAAGCCGGCGAGGATCAGACGACTCGCGCGTTCGTTCACCGGCTTCGTCGGCCGCGTCTCCGGGCCGCTCGTCGACCGCTTCCGCGCGTCGCTGCAACTGCGCGTGGTCGCCTCGACCCTGATCGCCTCCACGATCCTGGTGCTCATCTTCAGCTTCGTGGTGGCCGGATCGTTCACCTCGCGCCTGCTCGACGAGCGCCGCGACACTGCCGTCGAGGAGACCGAGAACGCGGTCGAGCGCGCCGCCGAACAGCTCGCGACCTACACCTCCACCTCCGACAACGCGCTCGCGATGACCATGCAGCGGATCGTCAACGAACTCGGCGAGGACCCGGTCTACGCGCCGTACATCCTGCTGCGCACCGGAGACGAGGCCGTGGCCAAGACCCACCCGGTCTCCAACGGCGTCGAGCCGCCCGCCGCGCTCCAGGCCGCCGTGGCCGAGCACAAGATCGCGACCCAGTACGAGACGTTCTCGGTCGACGGCGACGACGCGGCCCCGTTCCTGGTCGTGGGCTCGTTCATCGACCTCAGCGTCGACTACGAGCTGTACGCGTTCTACCCGCTCGACTCCCAGCAGGACGCGATCAGCCTCCTGCGCACCAACCTCGCCCTCGCGGGCGTGGCCCTGGTGCTGCTCCTCGGCGTCATCGCCGCCCTGGTCACGCGCCTGGTCGTGACTCCGGTGCGCGAGGCCGCGCGCACCTCGCAGCGCCTGGCCGCCGGGCTCCTCCACGAGCGCATGGAGGTCCGCGGCTCCGACGACCTGGCCAGGCTCGCCGGCTCGTTCAACCTCATGGCCGAGAACCTCCAGAGCCAGATCAGACGCTTGGAGGAGATGTCGATGATGCAGCGGCGGTTCACCTCCGACGTCTCCCACGAGCTGCGCACCCCGCTGGCCACGATCCGCATGGCCGCCGACCTGCTCTACGACAACCGCGACGACTTCGACCCGATCACCAAGCGTTCCACCGAGCTGCTCCAGCACGAGATCGACCGCTTCGAGGACCTGCTCCAGGAGCTCCTCGAAGTCTCCCGGTTCGACTCGGGCTTCGCTTCGCTGGAGGTCGAGGCCGTGGACGTGGGCCGCATCGCCCACGACGTGGTCGAGGCCCTCGCGCACCTGGCCGAGGACTGCGGGGTGAGCGTCAGCCTCACCAAGCCTCCCCGGCGGGTCATCGCCGAGGTCGACCCCAGGCGCGTCCACCGCGTCCTGCGCAACCTCGTGTCGAACGCGATCGAGCACGCCGAAGGCCGCCCGGTGGAGGTCACCGTGGCCGAAGGCGACACGGCCGTGGCCGTGGCCGTGCGCGACCACGGGGTGGGCCTCAAACCCGGGCACGCCGAGCGGGTCTTCGACCGGTTCTGGCGGGCCGACCCCTCGCGGACCCGCCGCACCGGCGGCACCGGCCTGGGCCTGGCGATCAGCCTGGAGGACGCGAAGCTCCACTCGGGCACGCTCCAGGTCGTGGGCGAACCCGGCGAGGGCACCCTGTTCGTGCTCACCCTCCCGCTCCAGTCGGGCAACCGCGTGATCTCCTCGCCGATCCCTCTGCGTCTGAAGGAGGCCCCGCATGCAGCGCAGGACTAGCCTCGCCGCGGCACTCGCCGTGAGCACCGCGTGGGCGCTCGCGGCCTGCGGCATCCCCTCCGGGAAGGCCCCCGAGATCGTCGGGGACGCGCCGAGTGACTTCGACCAGTCCACCGGCACCGAGGTCGAGCCGTTCGCGCCGACCACCGAACCCGACAGCACGGTCCAGAACTACCTCAAGTCCGCCGCGGGCGACCCGGACGGCCTGCCCGACCGCCTGTACGCGTTCACCACCGACGACCGGGTGTTCTCCGACGCCGCCTCGGGGATCGACCTGCTCTCGCGCGTCGAGGTCACCACCGTGACCAACACCGTCGAGGCCGCCACGGTCCGCGTCACCGGTTCGGTGATCGGTCGCTACCTGCCGGACGGCTCGGTGCGCATGAGCGCGGCGCCGCGTCAGTACGAGGAGGAGTTCGCGCTCGACCGCGAGGGCTTCCAGGACGTCTGGAGCATCACGTCCCTGCCCACGCAGGTGATCCTCGACTACGGGCACTTCGACGCCACGTACGATCCCGCGCCGCTGTACTTCCAGGCCACGCAGGAGGAACTCCTGGTGCCCGACCTGCGCTGGGCCTACAACGACCTCAGCGCCGACGCCGACCGGCGGCTGCGCCTGGGCTGGCTGCTCCAGGGCCCCTCGGACTTCGCGCGCTTCTCGGCGCGCAACGCGATCCCCGAGGGCACGATCGGCAAGCCCTCCACCGGCGAGGGCGGCGAGGTCCACATCGAACTCTCGCCGGGCGAGACGGTCGAGCCCGACACGGTCGACGCGATCGCCGCGCAGATCGCCTGGAGCCTGGGCCTGGAGTCCGACTTCGTGCTCACCGTGGACGGCCAGGACGTCTTCGAAGGCAGCCTGAGCGACTGGCGCACCTGGAACGCGATCCCCGACGACGTGCCCGAGACCGGGTACTTCATCGCCGAGGAGACCGTCTGGGAGTACACGAGCAGCAGACCGGTCACCACGGTCTCGGCCGAGCACCCGTGGGTCGGCTTCCACGTGGACGGGCTGCGGCAGGTCGCGGTCGGCCCGGGATCGCAGATCGCGGCGATCGTGCAAGGCCCGGACGGATTCGTGCTCCAGGTCGGCACCGACGAGGAGTCGATGCGCACGATCGACGGCCTCAGCGCCGACCTCGCGTCCCCGCAGTGGCTCGCCGACGGCACGGTCCTGGTGATCGACGCCGGGGTCCCCACCGCGGTCGACCCGATCTCCCGCTCCAAGCAGGTCCTCCAGGTCGGCGAGGGCGTGACCTCGATGGCGATCAGCGCCGACGGGCTGCGCCTGGCGTTCGTGGCCGACGGCTCCGCGTGGGTCGCACCGCTCAGCGTCGACCTCGACGGGAACATCCAGGCCGGCGAGCCGCGACTGATCGGCCCGCAGATCACCGCCGTGACCGCGGTGGCCTGGAGTTCGGAGAACTACCTGTGGGTGGCCGGGGTCAGCGGCGACGACCGCCTGTTCCGCGTCGCGCTCGACAACTCGCACATCGAGCCCCAGACGGGCACCGCGGGCCTGGTGTTCGCCCAGATCGCGGCCAGCCCGGCCGACCCCGAGTCGCCCACCAACAACCGCGGCGAGCCGGTGCTCGTGGTCGCGAACTCCTCGCTGTACCGCGTCCACACCACGCTTCAGGTGGTCGAGAACGATTCGCAGGCGGTCGCGGCGACCGCGCCGTTCACGGTCCTCAACTCCTAGACGAAAGGCCCGGGGCGCGAGCCCCGGGCCTTCGACGTCATCGCTCTACTTGTCGACGGTGCTGTGCCTCTTGTTCACGGCCCGAGCCCTCGCAAGCTCAGGCGTCGACCGTGCTGTGCCTCTTGTTCACGGCCCGAGCCCTCGCAAGCTCAGGCGTCGACCGTGAAGCCAACGGACCGCACGGTCGAGGCGGCGATCTCCACGTACGCGATCTTCTCGACCGGGACGATCACCTGGCGGCCCTTCTCGTCTTCGAGCCGGAGGACCCCGCCGTTCGTGACGGCCTGGTCGATCGTCTCGGACAGGTCCTTCGGCGAGAGCTTGCTCTCCAACACCAGTTCGCGCGGGGCGTACTGGACACCGATCTTGACCTCCACGGGCCCTCCTCAATCGAAATACTCCTGGACGCCCCAAGCCTACTAGCGGCGAGCGCCCGCCACCCGCACGGCGCAGTGCGCCGAGAGCGAACGCGGGACCCGTAAGGCGGGTTCTCCCTCTCTGGGGAAGTGAGAGATCCCGCGCCATGCCAGCGAGCTCATCAGCTGCACGGCCTCTTCCTTGGGGATCGCGCGGCCCGAGGCGATCCACTTGCGGGCCGCGACTTCGGCCGCGCCGACCAGGCCGGTGGCGAGCAGTTCGGCGCGGGCCTTGTCGACGTGGGCGTCGGCCATGATCGTGTCGGCCATCGCGGCCACGCACTCGGCCTCCATGCGCAGCACCCGCTCGGCGACCTCGGGGTCGTTGCGCTGGTCGGACTCGAACACGAGCCGGAACGCCTCGCCTTGGGCGTCGACGAAGTCGAAGTAGGCGCGCATGGCGCCGTTGACTCGTTCCTTGTTGTCCTCAGTGGACTCGATCGCCTCGCGCACGTGCCCCACGAGCTCGTCGGCCCGCCCGTCGAGCAGCGCCAGGTACAGCTCCAGCTTCGACGTGAAGTGCTGATACAGCACGGGCTTGGACACCCCGGCATTGTCGGCGATGTCGTCCATGCTGGTGTTGTGGTAGCCCTTGGAGACGAAGATGTCCTGAGCGGCCCGCAGCAACTGCGCCCGGCGTTCGCTCCTGGGCAGTCGGACCCGCCCCTCACCAGCGCTGTTCACTCCGGCACCTCGATTCCGCTCATGTCGGCCATCCGTCAGTCGCGGGCTCTTGCGACCTGAAGGAAGTTTACGGAAGCCTGAATACAGTCTCCCAGCGTACGGGGGCGACAAACGCGGGTTCGAGTCACTGGGCGCGCCACGGTACCTTGAGGGCGGGAATATGAAGGAGTTGTCTAGTGGTGTATGACCAGAACCGTCCGGATGAGCCGCAGCGTCCGAGCGGGGAGGACCGTCCGGCCCGCAGGCGCATCGGCAGGTCGTGGGGCCCGCCCACCGAGGAGGCTCCCGACCCCGCGGAGGAGGCCCGCCAGCCGATGGGGCAGGCGCCCGAGCAGTACCGCTTCGATCCCGACCGCGGCCGCCGCCACCGCTACAGCGAGGACCCGACGGGGCAGATGCCGAACGTCGAGATCGCCGAGACCGGCCCCAGCGTCCCCGCCACCCGCCGCCCTTCGCCCGGCGACCAGTTCGAACCCATCCCGCAGGCCCCCCAGACGCCGCAGGCCCAGCACCCGGAGCAGCAGCCGTCGCCGTTCGCGCCGCCAGGTGCGAACCAGGAGCGGAGTGCGCCGCCAGGTGCGAACCAAGAGCGGAGTGCGCCGCCTGGTGCGAACCCGAACGGCTCCGGTCCGATCCAAGATCGGAACACCCCGCCGGCGGCGAACCCGAACGGCTCCGGTCCGATCCAAGATCGGAACACCCCGCCAGCGGCGAACCAGAACGCCCCCGCCTCGAACCACGACCGCCCGGCCCCGCCCGCGGCGCAGTCATTCGCGCCCCCGCAGCAGGACCAGGCCGCCCCGGATTTCGGTGCGCCCCAGCAGCACCCCGGTTACAGCGCCCCGCCCGCGTCCGCCGACTTCACGCCCCAGCAGCCGAACCAGGCCCCGCAGCAGGACTTCGGCGTCCCCCAGCAGCCCGCGCCGGACTTCGGGGTCCCGCAGCAGTTCAGCGCCCCCGCGCCCCAAAGCGCGCCGCCGCAGAACTTCGCGCCTCCCGCGACGCCCGCGAACCCGCAGTACAGCTCCCCGCCCGAGCCGAGCGCGCCGCAGACCTTCGCCGCGCTCCCCGGCGCCGCGCAGGAATACAGCGCCCCGGCCCCGCCCACTCCGCAGGAGGCCCCGGTCCCGCCGCAGGTCGACCCCCACACCGGCCCGATCGAGATGCCGCCCCAGCAGCCGCCGGCCGTCCAGCACACGCCGGTCCACCAGTTGCCGATCCCGGCGAACGAGCAGCAGACCGACCAGTTCCCGATCGTGCAGCAGCCGGTCACCGAGGTCTCACCCGAGGCCGTCCCCAGCCCGCCGGTCACCGAGCAGGCCGCGCTGCGCACCCCGCCGCAGCACCGGCCCCCGGTCGCCGAGCCCACCCCGCCCGCGACGGTCGAGAAGCCCGCGCCCCTGCCCGCCCCGGCCGAGGACCCCGAGTCCGCGCGCCTGGTGGACGCGGTCCGCGGCGTGCCCGGTGTGCGCGATGCCTTCCACGTCACCGGCCCCGACGGCGCCTCCAGTCTCAGGCTCGAACTCGAAGAGGGTGTCGACCCCGACGAGGTCCACGCCGTGGTCTCGCGCGTCGTGGCCGAGCAGCGCGCCGTCGAACCCGGCCCCCAGTCCGCCGACGAACCCGGCAGGCAGATCCAAGGCGCGCAACTGCACACGCCCGTCGAGACCACCGCCGAAGTCGACCTCCCCGACGTCGGCCCCGTGGAACTGCGGCGCGTCGAGATCGAGTCCGCCGGCCTCGAAGCCGAAGTGAGCGTCACCCTCGCCCTCGGCGGCGGCGAGTCCACCGGCAAGGTCGCCGTACCGCCGATCGACTGGCACATTCAGCACGCCGCCGCGCAGGCCACAGTGGAGGCGTTGCGGCCGCGCCTGGGCGCGAACGACGTGCGCGTCGAGGTCGAGCACGCCTCGATCGTGGCCACCGGGCCGGTCAAGACCGCCGTGGTGGTCATCCTCTGGCTCGACGGCCAGGCCGTGCGCCGCCTCTCCGGGGCCTCCGTGGTGACCGCGGAGCGTTCGCGCGCAGTCGTTTCGGCTACTTTGGGCGCGCTCGCCGCCGAGGTGGCACACTAGCTCCCATGAAACGGGCACGGCTGGCAGACGCCGACGGGGTGCGCAACCCCGAGCGTCCGCACCCGCCGTGGCCCGGTATAGAACACCAGCTCAGCCGCCGCAGGCTCTTCATCAGGCACACCCCGTCGACCGCGCCCGGCGCGGAGCCGGCGGTGTTCGTGCACGGCCTCGGCGGCTCGGCGCAGAACTGGACCGACCTGGCCGACGCGCTCTCCGACCGCCTCGCCCCCGACGCGGTCGACCTGCCCGGATTCGGCCACTCCGCGCCGGCCCCGCGTGTCACGATCCCGCTGCTGGCCCGCGACGTGGCCGCCTGGATCGAGGAGTCCGGACGCGGCCCGGTCCACCTCGCCGGGCACTCGCTCGGCGGCGCGGTCGCGGTCTACCTCGCGGCCACGCGGCCCGCGCTGGTCCGCACCCTCACGCTCATCTCGCCCGCGATGCCCTTCGCGAACCCCCGCCGCTCCCACCAGTCCCGCTTCGTGCCGATGCTGGCCGTGCCCAACATGGCCTGGTTCGCCGACCGCGCGATGCGCTCGCGCACCCCCGAGCAGGTCGTCGACGACATCATCCTCGGCACCTGGGCCGATCCTGACCTCATCCACCCCCAGCGCCGCGAGGAGGCCATCGAGGAGGCCCGCCGCCGCCTCTCGGTCCCCTGGAACTCCCGCGCCTACATCCAGACCTACCGCGGCCTCATGGCCTCGTTCTTCCAGGCGTTCGTGCCCGGCACCCACTCGCTGTGGCGCCTGGCCCGGGAGCTCCAGTGCCCCGCGCTCGTGGTGTGGGGCAAGCAGGACCGCGTGATCGACGTGCGCCAGGCCCCGCCCACGGCTCTGGCGATCCCCGACTCGCGGCTGCTCATCCTCGACCAGACCGGCCATGTGGCGATGATGGAGCGCACCCAGGCGGTCGCGCGCGCGATGGCGGCGATGTTCGACGAGGTCAGCGACGGTGTAGCAGACGATTCGCGTGACGTGCTGTCCGCATTGTGAACTCGAATCAGACCACACAAAAACCGGGGCCGGGCCTGTCAGGGCCCCAGTTGTCCTAGACTCGCCGGTGTGACCGAAGGACGGCTGGATCGCAATCGCAGGCTCCGCAGGAGGCGCCGTTTCGTGTTCTTCGCGATCCTGGTCCTCATGGCGGGCGCGGGCCTCTACTTCGCGCTCGGTCCGACCGACGACGAGCGCCCGCAGGCCCTCGACGAGGACGAGCAGATCCCGCCCAGCTCGGTCGCGGCCCCGCTGCCTTCCGAGGACGGCGTGCTGCTGGCCGAACCCGAGCCCGAACCGGACGTGACCCCGCCGCTGTACTTCTCGGGCTCCGGCACCTGGACGTACGCGACCCCGGCCGACGCCGAAGTGTTCGGCACCGCCGGGACGCTCCTGACCTACGACGTGGCCGTCGAGAACGGCCTCGAACTCGACGCCGCCGAGTTCTCCGAGTTCGTGCACGCCACGCTCGCCGACCCGCGCTCGTGGACCGCCGGCGGCGGCTGGCGCTTCCAGCAGGTCCCCGGCGGCGGCGGCGCGGACTTCACGATCTACCTCGCCAGCCCCGAGCAGCGCGCCTACCTGTGCGGCTCGCAGAACACCACGGTCTCGTGCCGCAACGGCGACAACGTCGTCATCAACTCGGCCCGCTGGATCACCGGCGTGGACCACTGGGACGACACGCTCGACGCCTACCGCCAGTACGCGGTGAACCACGAGGTCGGCCACCGGCTCGGCCTCGGCCACGAGGTCTGCCCGGCCGAAGGCGAGCCCTCGCCGGTGATGGCCCAGCAGACCTTCCAGCTCGCCGGCTGCACCGGGAACTCCTGGCCCTTCCCCGACGGCGAGACCTACCTGTCGGGCCCGGCGGGGGACTACAACGGCCCCGACCTCCCGCCCGACGACTTCGTCGACCGCTAGCGTCCCACAGAACGGGACGATCCGTCCCACGCGCGTGAAGCGCCGCACACCGCGCTTCCCGGTGGAATATCCACACCGTGGACGGGCATTATTGGAGGCATGAGTTTGCCGCCGCTGGTCGAACCAGCCTCCGAGCTGTCGGTCGACGAGGTGCGCCGCTATTCGCGCCACCTCATCATTCCCGACGTCGCCATGGACGGTCAGAAACGACTCAAGAACGCCAAGGTGCTGTGTGTGGGCGCGGGCGGCCTCGGGTCCCCCACCCTGATGTACCTGGCCGCGGCCGGGGTCGGCACGATCGGCATCGCCGAGTTCGACACGGTCGACGAGTCGAACCTCCAGCGCCAGATCATCCACGGCCAGTCCGACATCGGGCGCCCCAAGTCCGAGTCCGCGGCGGCCTCGATCCGCGAGATCAACCCGTACGTCGACGTCGTCATCCACAACCAGGTGCTCGACAACGACAACGTGTTCGAGGTCTTCGAGCCGTACGACCTCATCATCGACGGCACCGACAACTTCGCCACCCGCTACATGGTCAACGACGCGGCCGTCCTGTCGGGCAAGCCCTACGTGTGGGGCTCGATCTTCCGCTTCGACGGCCAGGCCAGCGTGTTCTGGGCCGACCAGGGCCCGTGCTACCGCTGCCTCTACCCCGAGCCCCCGCCGCCGGGCATGGTGCCCAGCTGCGCCGAGGGCGGCGTGCTCGGCGTCCTGTGCGCCTCGATCGGCGCGATCCAGACCACCGAGGCCATCAAGCTGCTCACCGGCATCGGCGACCCGCTGGTCGGCTCGCTCATGGTCTACGACGCGCTCGAGATGACCTACCGCAAGATCAAGGTCCGCAAGGACCCGAACTGCGCGGTGTGCGGTCCGAACGCGACGGTCACCGAGCTCATCGACTACGAGGACTTCTGCGGTTCGGTCACCGACGAGGCCGCCGAGGCGGTCGTGGGCTCCACGATCACCGCGCGCGAGCTCGCCGAGTGGATCAAGGAGGGCCGCGACATCGACCTCATCGACGTGCGCGAGCCCGCCGAGTACGAGATCGTGCGCATCCCCGGTTCGCGGCTGATTCCCAAGGGGGAGATCGTGTCCGGTGCGGCGCTGTCGCAGCTGCCCACCGAGCGCCAGGCCGTGTTCTACTGCAAGGCGGGCGTGCGCTCGGCCGAGGCGCTGGCCGCGGCCAAGGCCGCCGGCCTCAAGAACGCGGTCCACGTCCAGGGCGGCGTGCTCGGCTGGATCAACCAGGTCGACCCGAGCCTGCCGGCCTACTAGAACCACTCCACAAAGGGCGTACAGCTTTCGCTGTACGCCCTTTGCCGTGCTTTCGGTTGCTTCGAGGCGGTATGAGATTCCAGACAGGCTCCGTGCGTCGAATCCGCTCGTGAGGCATTGACTCCTCCTTGACCGATTCCCTAGCCTTGCACGATGATCCGCAAAAGTGAAGCAAGCTCTCTTCGCCTGCGCCCGTCCCGTCGCGCACTCCTGCTCGGCGTCCCCGCGGCGGCCGTCCTCATCGGAGGCGGCGCGGTCGCCACGGTGGCGGCAAACGCGGAGGACGGCCTCGGCTCGATGTTCGGGCCCTCCCGTGAGGAACTCGAAGCGGAGCTCGCGGCCCGGATCGACGAGTACCTGGCCCAGAGCGGCACCGCGGTGGAGGCCTCGGTCGCGATCGAGCGCGGCGACGTGCGCCTGGACTACAACCCCGGCCAGACCCACATCACCGCCTCCATCGTCAAGGTCGAGATCCTCGCGATGGTCCAGCAGTACTGGGGCTCGGTGGACGCCATCCCCGCCGACCACCGGGACCTGTTGGAGCGCATGATCACCGAGTCCGACAACGGCGCGGCCAACACGCTCTACAACTACCTCGGCGGCGCGGCGGCCCTGGAGGCCGCCCACGAGCGCTACGGCCTCTCGAACACCACATTGGACCCCGACGGCCGCTGGGGCGTCGGCTGGTCCAGCGCTTCCGACCAGCTCATCATCACCGACCTCAACCTCTACGAAGGCGTCCTCGACACCGCCCAGACCGACCTCGCCAGGCATCTCATGGGCAACGTGATCGAAGACCAGGCCTGGGGCATCTCCGCCGCCGCAAGGGAAGGCGAGACCGTCTGGCTCAAGAACGGCTGGGAC
Organism: Glycomyces sp. NPDC046736; assembly: GCF_040645615.1. Taxonomy (NCBI): domain Bacteria; kingdom Bacillati; phylum Actinomycetota; class Actinomycetes; order Glycomycetales; family Glycomycetaceae; genus Glycomyces; species Glycomyces sp. NPDC046736. The sequence goes on from NZ_JBEYYO010000022.1 coordinate 42,045, forward strand.
GTCGAAGCCCAACTCGACGGCCTCTGGGTCGTCAACTCCATCGGCGTCCTCGCCGGAGACTCAAGCACCCCAACCAAACTCGCCATCCTCACCAGCGGCGCGGTAGACGACATCGAAGGCATCCCAGTAGTAGAGGAAATCGCCAAGATCGCCAGAGAGGTCATCGAAACCGCCTGATCGGATTCGGCGCGAGCGGGCGGCCTGCCACCCCCGCTCACGCCGAATCGGCAGGGTCCCCATCAGACGGAAGAATCGGCCCTTGATTGGCCACACGGACTATTGTGAGAATTGCACGGATTCCGTAGCCTGGCTTGATGATTCGGCACGACCACCCCCACGCACTCCTTCAGCGCCCCCGCCCCTCTCGGCGTCTGGTACTCAGGTCCGTCCTGCCCGCGGCCGCCGCGCTCGCCGGCGCGACCGCCTGGCAGAGCGCGGCACAGGCTCAGGGCCCCACCGACGCTGCGCTCTCCGTGGAGCTCTTCGAACGCGTCGAGGCCTACCGCGCGACCACGGGCACGCAGATGGAGGCCTCGGTGGTGGTCTCGCGCGGATCGCGCCTGGTGAGCACCTACGCCCGCAGAATCCACGACACGGCCTCGGTCGTGAAATTGGAGATCCTGCTGATGCTCCTGGAGAAGTACAGCTCGATGGCCGCGATTCCGCAGCTGAGAAAAGACCAGGCGCGCAACATGATCGTCTGGTCGGACAACGACGCGACCACGGCGCTCTACAACTTCCTCGGCGGCTGCGACGCGCTCAAGGCCGCGCATGTCCGCTACAAGCTCACGTACACGAAGTCCTCACCGGACTGCCGGTGGGGCCTGACCACGACCAACGCGGGCGACCCGATCCTGGTGCTCAAGGAGCTGCTCTCCAAGGGCCGGCTCTCGCAGGAGAAGGTCGACTACGTCCGCTGGCTCATGGGCGGCGTGGCCTACGTCCAGGCCTGGGGCATCCGCGCCGCCGTGCGCGAGGGCGAGAAGTCGCTGGTCAAGAACGGCTGGGACACCCGGGCGTCCCTCGGGGGCCTGTGGGTCGTCCACTCTGTCGGCGCCATCGCCAGGCCGGGTAAGGAGGACATCCGCATGTCGATCCTGACCAGCAAGGCTCCCAACCAGACCAAGGGCATCGCGATGGTCGAGGAGATCGCCAAGATCACCCGCTCGGTGATCGACAAGGCGGTCTAGCGGCGAAACGGCCCGGACCGAATGGTCCGGGCCGTGTGTCGCTATAGGACTAGTAGCGGTAGTGGTCGGGCTTGTAGGGGCCCTCGACCTTGACGCCGATGTAGTCGGCCTGCTTCTTGGAGAGTTCGGTGAGCTTGACGCCAAGGGCGTCGAGGTGGAGGCGGGCGACCTCTTCGTCGAGGTGCTTGGGGAGCGTATAGACGCCCACCGGGTACTCGTCGAGCTTGGTGTGCAGCTCGATCTGCGCCAGCACCTGGTTGGTGAAGCTGTTGCTCATCACGAAGCTCGGGTGGCCCGTGGCGTTGCCGAGGTTGAGCAGGCGGCCTTCGCTGAGCACGATGATCGAACGGCCGTCATCGAACTGCCACTCGTGGACCTGCGGCTTGACTTCGAGCTTCTTGACGCCGGGCTCGGCGGCGAGGCCGGCCATGTCGATCTCGTTGTCGAAGTGGCCGATGTTGCCCACGATGGCCTGGTGCTTCATCCGGCGCATGTGGTCGATCGTGATCACGTCGCGGTTGCCGGTGGTGGTGATGAAGATGTCGGCGTACTCGACCGCGTCTTCGAGCGTGAGCACCTGGTACCCGTCCATCGCGGCCTGGAGCGCGCAGATCGGGTCGACCTCGGTGACGATGACGCGCGCGCCCTGGCCGCGCAGCGCCTCGGCCGAGCCCTTGCCCACGTCGCCGTAACCGCACACGACCACGGTCTTGCCGCCGATGAGCACGTCGGTGGCCCGGTTGATGCCGTCGGGCAGCGAGTGCCGCACCCCGTACTTGTTGTCGAACTTCGACTTGGTCACCGAGTCGTTCACGTTGATCGCCGGGAACGGCAGGCGCCCTTCGCGTTCGAGCTCGTACAGCCGGTGGACGCCCGTGGTGGTCTCCTCGGTGACGCCCTTGATCTCGGCGGACTTGCGGGTGAACCGGGTCGGGTCCTCCTTGAGCGAGCGGGCCAGCAGTGCGAGCACCACGGCCTCCTCCTCGCTCTCGGCCGAGGCCGCGTCCGGCACGGTCCCGGCGGCCTCGAACTTCGCGCCGTTGACCACGAGCATCGTGGCGTCCCCGCCGTCGTCGAGGATCAGGTTCGGCTCCTCGCCGCCCCAGTCGAGCGCGCGCTCGGTGCACCACCAGTACTCCTCCAGCGTCTCGCCCTTCCAGGCGAACACCGGGACGCCCTGCGGCGCTTCGGGAGTGCCCTGGCCGACCGCGATCGCGGCGGCCGCGTGGTCCTGGGTGGAGAAGATGTTGCACGAGGCCCAGCGCACCCGCGCGCCGAGCGCGGTGAGCGTCTCGATGAGCACCGCGGTCTGGATCGTCATGTGGAGCGACCCGGTGACGCGCGCGCCCTCCAGCGGGCGGGACGCGCCGAAGCGCTCGCGCAGGGCCATCAGGCCGGGCATCTCGTGTTCGGCCAGACGGATCTCGTGGCGGCCGAAGTCGGCCAGCTTGAGATCGGCGACCTTGTAGTCGTCGGCTCGCAGCGTGTTCGTCATGCCTGAAATGCTACGCGCCGCCCCCGGAGTCCCCCGCCAACGCCGCAGTGGCGGCCGACACGTACGAAACCGCAGGTGAGAGCCACGTCAATCCCTGAGGCGAGTGACACGGAAAAAATATCCGGCGCAACCCGTGTTTCTGCTTGACACTGCTGAGGCGTTGAGTAATATTGCAGATACGCAGCGTCACGGAGATGCGGGAAGGCCCACAGGGTCGGAACCTTCACCGAGACGCCGGGGAATACCAAACCGGGGGGAGTGCCGGGCGGTCTGGGGTGGCCGCCCGGCACATTTTCGTGCCCGGGCTTCTCCGTGTTCCCGTAATTCGATTGCGCCCACCTCTCGGGTACGAGACCGTACAGGGACCATGAGCGACATTGAAATTCTCCCGATCGATCCTCTCGACGCCGAACTCGTCGGGGCGTGGATCACCATGCAGAACGCCGTCATCGCGCACGACACGCCCGGCGACGCTCCCTACGCCGTCGCCCACCAGCGCCTGCGCCTGGCCCTGCATCCCTCCGCCGTCGACGTCGAACGCTACGTGGCGAGAATCGACGGCAAGGTCGTCGGCGCCACCGAACTGGTCCTGTTCCTCGCCGACAACCAGCACCTGATCGGATTCGAGCTCGAGGTCCACCCCGACCACCGCCGCCAGGGCATCGGCACCCGCCTCCTCGAATTCGTCGAGCGCCGCGCCGCCGAGACCGGCCGCGACACCCTCCTGACCGGCGTCGTCGACTCCGTCGAAGACGGCCCGAAGATGGACCACGCGGGCCAGGCGTTCGCGGGGGCCCGCGGCTACGCCTCGGTCGACAACGAGATCCACCGCCGCAACGACCTCTTCGCGGTCGACGACGACGACCTCGCCAAGCTCTACGTCGACGCGTGGGACAAGGCCGCCGGATACGAGCTGATCCAGTGGGTCAACCACGCCCCCGACGACCTCGCCGAAGGCATCGCCGCCATGCGCGCCCGCATGTACACCGACCCGCCCATGGGTGAAGAGCTCGACATCCGCCCCGCCGTCTACGACGTGGCGCGCGTCCGCGACGAGGAACGCGTGTGCGCCGAACGCGGCGAACTCCAGCTCGCCGCCGCCGTCCGCGAGGTCGCCACCGGCGAGATCGCCGGACTCACCGACATCCTCGTCTTCCCCGGCCAAGAGGAGCACGCGGGCCAGAACGACACCATCGTCGACCCCGCCCACCGCGGCAAGCGCCTCGGCACGATCCTCAAGATCGCCAACCAGCGCCTCCTGCGCGCCTACCGGCCCAAGCTCCGGTACGTCCACACCTGGAACGCCGAGGTCAACACCCACATGATCGCGATCAACGAAGCGATCGGCTACCGCCGCTTCTGCCGCGACATCGAAGTCCAGAAGAAACTCTCGTAACCCGATTTCCCGCGTTGCAATGGGAACCGGCCCGACCGCTCAGCGGTCGGGCCGGACTCGTCTCTCGAGGTCACGCGCTGGCGATGAACAGCTCGCCCTCGCCGGACGCGGTGATCGCGCCCGCGGTGCCGGCCGAGAACGCGGCCCGGCCCGGGGACAGGGCCACTTCGCCGTCGTCGTCGGCCACCGTCACCGAACCGCCGGTGCTCAGGCAGATCCGGGGGCCCTCGATCGCGAGCGTCAGCGGCTCGCCGGTCAGCGTCACGCGCTTGAGCGAGAAATCGTCGATCGGGACCGGCCAGGTGCGCACCGGGCCCTCGTCCTCGATGGCCGCGTTCGGCTCGTCGATCGCCTGGAAGTCCAGTACTCGCAAGAGTTCGGGCACGTCGACCCGCTTGTTCGTCAGGCCCCCGCGCAGCACGTTGTCGCTGGCGGCCATGATCTCGACCCCGAAGCCGCGCAGGTACGCGTGCAGGTTCCCCGCGGGCATGTAGACCGCCTCGCCGGGCTGGAGCGTGATGTGGTTGAGCAGCAGGCTGACCAGCACGCCCGGGTCGTCGGGGTAGGAGCGCGCCAGCGACACCAGGTCGGCCCCGTCGGCCGTGTCGAGCTCGGCGGCGGCCTTCGCCGCGGCGGCGATGATCGACCGGCACTCGTCACGCGGCAGCCCCAGCAGGTCCGGGACGGCCCGGCGCAGCCCGGCCTTGCGGTCGCGCAAGGTGGCGACCAGGGATTCGAGCTCGGGGACGTCGAGCGATTCGATGTCGTCGGCGGCCGCGAGCGGGTCGCGGAAGCCGCACATCGCGCGGAACTCGGTGAGCGCCACCAGCATCTCGGGCTTGTGGTTGTCGTCCACGTAGTTGCGGAACGCCGCGTCGATGCCGATGCGCAGCTCGCGCTGGTGGCCCGAGTGGGCCTGGCGCGAGTTGGGGTGGGCCTGGAGCGAGAGCGGCTTGCCGGCGGCGAGCAGCTTGAGCAGGAACGGCAGCTTCGGGCCGAAGCGCTCGAAGGCCCGCTCGCCGAGGAGCTCGGCCGGAGCGGACGCGATCGCGTCGTCCAGCGGGCGGCCGTCGTGGAGGGTCGAGGGGGCGCTGTGGTGCGCCCCGAACCACTCCTCGGCCTCGGGGAGGTCGGCCGGGACCTCCCGGCCCTGCAAGCGGGCGATGTCGTCCTGCGATCCCCACGCGTAGTTGCGGATGACGCCGTAGAGCCCCTGCACCGCCGCTCCTCACTATTTCCGATCCGGTGGACCCAACTCTAACGGTTGTCCCAGCGCACTCCGAAACCCCGCCCGCGCGGGTGCCGGAGCCGACAGCGGTACGCCGAAGGCCGCAGGCCGTGCACCGGCCTGCGGCCCCGTTTCCCCTTGCGCGCCTTATTCGGCGCCGAGGGTCAGGTCCTTCATCTCCGAGACGGCCGGGACCCGCATCGGGTCGAGGCCGTGCGCCAGCGCCAGGTAGACCGACGCGAAGTCGGGCACGGCGATGAGCGAGGCGAGGCGCTCCAGCGAGCAGCCGCCCTCGGCGGGGAGCACGTCGCAGCGGATGCCGCGGCTTTGGGCCAGGTCGGCCACCGCGTCGGCGCGCCTCGTGTCCGGCTTGGGGGTGGAGTCGTCGCCGTCGAGGCCGTCGTCCCTCATGAGCACGATCCGCAGCCGCGTCAGCTCCTCGTCCTCGTCCGGGTCGGCGAAGATGTCCTTCTGGCCTTCGGCGAGCGAGCCGAACACGCCGTCGAGCAGGCCCACCCGGCCGCGGCCGACCTCGCCGAGCTCGCCGGAGACCACCGGGTAGCGCGAGTTCGCGGCGAGCATGTCGCCGAAGCGGCGGGCCGCGACGCCCGCGAGCGGGCTGGAGCCCCACACGACCGGGATCGACCCGGCCAGGTTCATCGCCAGTTCCTTCGCGGGGTTGACGTAGGCGTCCGCGTCGGGACGGCACCGCTCGGCGTCCTCGTCCAGGCGCCGCGCGGTCTCGGCGATGTCGGCTTCCACGAGGCTCACCAGGCCGAGTTCCCTGGCGGCCATGAGGACCGGGACGGTGAGTGCCCACAGGCTGAGCCGGGCCGGGGCCCGGCGGGGCACGGCCACGAACGAGGCGCGGGCCCGTTCGGCCAGCGATTGGAGCTCCGAGTCGGGCGCGCCGATCGCGACCAGGCGAGCGCCGCGGCGCTGCGCGGCCTCGGCCGCGGCCAGCGCCTCGGGGCTGCGACCGGACGCCGAGACGGCGATGACCACGTCGGCCGCGCCGACCCAGCCGGGCACGCCCGCGGACCGGTGGCCGAGGATCGGGACGGGGCAGCGCGGGCCCGCGACGGTGGCGAGGATGTCGCCGGTGCGCGCGGCCGTGCCGACGCCCGCGACCACGACCGCCCGGGGGCGGCCCTCCTCGGCGAGCGCGGCGAGCCCGGCGTCGGCGGCCAGCGCGGCCGACTCCCGCAGCTGCGGCCCGGCCGAGGCCAGCGCCCACAGTGCCCCGCCGGGCCGGATCGCCTCGGTCAGGTCGCCTTCGATGCGGCGTTCGTCGGGGAGCCGGTCGCCCAAGATCCCGGCCACGCCCTCGTCCTCAAGACCCATCCTGTGTTCCTCCTTGGCCTTCAGGGCGCGCATCGTGATGCGGCCCTTGGCGGTTCGCTTCGGTTGCCGGGGGAGCGGGCCGCCCGGGGCGGCCGGTGGTCGTCGGCCTCGTCAGTCGCCGGAGCCGTCGAGGAGCATCACCGGGATGCCGTCCTCGACGCGGAAGACCTTCGCGCATTCGGAGCAGGTGAGCGCGTTGGCCTCGCGGTCGTACGACAGCGGGGCGTGGTGGGGTTCGGGGCAGCGCAGCAGCTCCAGGAGCACTGGCTTCGGTGCGGTGGCGGGCATGGGCTAGTTCCTAACGATGCGGAGGATGTCGTCGCGCAGCCCTTCCATCGAGGCCTTGTCGGGGCCTTCGACGTTGAGCCGCAGCAGCGGTTCGGTGTTGGAGGGGCGCAGGTTGGCCCAGGAGCCGTCGCCGAAGGCGAGCGTGAGGCCGTCGAGCCGGTCGGTCTCGACGTCGTCCTGGGCGTCGAAGTGGGTCGCGACCTCGTCGATCTTCGCGTGCGGGTCGGCGACCTTGGAGTTGATCTCGCCCGAGGCGGTGTAGCGCACGAACTCATCGGAGAGCTCCGACAGGGACCGGTCGGTCTCGCCCGCGGCCGCGAGGACGTGCATCGCGGCGAGCATGCCGGTGTCGGCGAACCAGAAGTCCCTGAAGTAGTAGTGCCCGGAGTGCTCGCCGCCGAAGACCGCGTCCTTCTCGGCCATCACGGCCTTGATGTAGGAGTGGCCCACCCGGGTGCGCTCGGGAGTCCCGCCGTGCTCGGCCACGATCTCGGGGACGGCCTTGGAGCAGATCAGGTTGTGGCACACCGTGCTGCCGGGGTGCTTGGCGAGTTCACGCGTGGCGATGAGCGCGGTGATCGTCGAAGGGGCGACCGGCTCGCCGTCGGCGTCGACCACGAAGCAGCGGTCGGCGTCCCCGTCGAAGGCCAGACCGAGGTCGGCCCCGACGACCCTGACGCGCTCCTGGAGGTCGACGATGTTCGCCGGCTCCAGCGGGTTCGCCTCGTGGTTGGGGAAGGAACCGTCCAGTTCGAAGTACAGCGGGTCGATCTCGATCGGCAGCCCCGCGAGCAGCTGGTCCCCGAGCACGGCCGGGACGGTGTGCCCGCCCATGCCGTTGCCCGCGTCCACCACGACCTTCAGCGGTCGGATGCCGGACAGGTCCACCAGCTCCCGCATGTACGCGGCGTACGCGGCCAGGAAGTCCTCCTGTGTGACCGTCCCCGGGGTCTGGGCCTCGGGGGCCGGCTCGCCGTCGAGGATCGCCTGCGCCCGGTCGCGGATGTCGGCCAGGCCCGTGTCGAGCCCGATCGGCCGCGCGGCCGGCAGGCACAGCTTGAGCCCGTTGTACTCGGCCGGGTTGTGGCTCGCGGTGAACATCGCCCCGGCCACGTTCCGCTGCCCGGCAATGAAGTAGAGCATGTCGGTCGAGCACAGCCCGGCCTCGACCACGCTCGCGCCGGCCTTGACCGCGCCGCGCGCGAACGCCTCGGCGAATCCGGGGCCCGAGTCGCGCATGTCGTGGCCCACGGCCCAGGACCGCTCACCGGTGACGGCCACGGCAGCCGCGCCTATCGCCTCCATGACCTCGGGCGTGAGCTGCGAACCGACGAGTCCTCTGACGTCGTAGGCCTTCACGAATTCACTGAGCTGGGGAGCCACGGGTCAAGCCGCCTTTCCGGTGTGTCGGGGGCCGGTCCGGAAGTCGCCACCGCGGCGGTCTGGCCGCCGCGACACCGCTTCCCGTGACGAGACTAGCGCTGCGCGTCCTCATCGCCGGACACGACCCGGAGGTGACGCCGGGCACCGAACTGCGGCGCGGCGGGGCGCTGGCCCCCGCGCTGCGACGGCTCGGCCTCGGCGGCCAGGCGGCGGCTCGCGAGCGTCGCGGCGTCCTCTTCGCGGGAGTGGTCGGTGAGCGTGCCCGGCTCGCCCTCGTGCCGCTCGCCGACCGCTGCTTCACGCACGGCGTTGGCCAGGGCGACGAGGTCGTCGTCGGTGGGCATGGGCACGGCGTAGTCGCCCTGATGGCGGACCAGTTCCCAGCCGTGGGGCACGGTGAGGCGCCGGGCGTGCGCATCACACAGGTCATAGCTGTGGGGCTCCCGATTCGTCGAGAGCGGGCCGACCACAGCGGTCGAATCCGAGTAGATATATGTCAAAGTGGCCACCGCAGGCTGGCGGCAGCCGTTCCGGGAGCAACGCCGATCCGACCTCACCCCACGAAACTACCACTCGCGGTGATGAAGTCGGCGACGCTGAGCTGTGCTCCGATGAGGATTCGCGGCGCGGGGCCTCGCGGGGCCCGTTTCGGTCGGTCCCGGACGCTAAGGTGGCCCCATGCGCAGAGATCGACACGGACGGGGGATGCGGGGGCCGCTGGCGCCCCGGACGCTGCCGCTGCGGCGCACCCCGGTCGAGGAGTTCGACGCGCTGGTCATGGGATCGGTGGTCGCGATCGAGCGGCGCCTGGCCGAGACCCTCGGCTCGAAGTTCACCGACCTGCGCCACATCGAGTTCGCGGTCGACGAGGTCCCGCCGGAGCCGAAGAACTACGACGCCGAGGTCATCGAGTACCAGGGTGTGCCGCTCTCGCGCATGTACCCGGCCCAACCGGGCACGACCGCGGCCGCGCCGCGGATCGTGTTGTACCGCAGACCGATCGAGCTGCGCGCTCACGACAAGGCCGAGACCGAGGCCTTGGTCCGCTCGGTCCTGGCCGAACAACTCGCCTCGCTGCTGAACCTGCCTCCGGAAGACCTGGAGACCTGAGGCTCGCTCGCGTCACAAGGAGTGTCGTACCCACGGCGTAGAGTTAAAACAAGGGGTCCCCCTGGGGGGACAAATCGGAAATATCCGCTTTCATGTTTCCGGTGTGGGGATTCGCTTGCGCGGAAGCGGGGCGTGAACGCGCGGAGCGGGCGCGTGTGCGGAAGCGAGGTGTGGACGGGTGGAGCCGGCTCGCGCGGCGGGTCGCCTGCGGGGCGGCTTCACCGGCGGTCGCGAACCGGTCGGCCGGAATGTGCGAGTGCCGGTCGCTGGGCGCGAAAAGGCGGGACGCCGGTGTCCCGCCCTCTCATGCCTCTGTTCGCTAGGCGGCCACCGGAATGCGCTCGGATGCCGCGGGTTCTTCGATCAGTTCGCCGTTCAGCGGCTCGCCGAGGCGGGCGCCGACCAGTTCGTCCATCAGGTTGACCCGGCCGCCGAGGCCCGCGCCCACCAGGACCGGCTCGGCGTGGCGCTGTTCGGCCGCGAAGACGGTCTCCGCGGTCAGCGCGGGGTTGATCATCGGGGTCGGCAGGCACACCACCACCGGCAGGCGCTCGCTGCGGCGTCGCGCCGCTTCACGGGCCTGGCGCTTGATCTTGCGGCGCTCGCGCTCGGAGAGCCCGCCCCAGATCCCGAACCGCTCGTCGTGGTCGAGCGCGTAGTTCAGACAGTTCTCTTTGACCTCGCACCTCGCGCAGATGCGTTTCGCATCCCGCGTGGACCCCCCTTTTTCGGGGAAGAACGCCTCCGGATCGGTCTGCGCGCACAGTGCGCGAGCCTGCCACTCCGGAACGTTACCCAACAGGTCGGCCAAGTAGTCACGGCCGTCCATATACGTCCGCCTCCTCATTCGCGCACCGGTCGAACCGGTGCTCCCCCCTTGCAATCACTTGCGAGGCAACGGCATGAGTGCTGCGGCTGGACGCGTCCCCTCCCCTGAAACGCGTACGGCCCGGCTGCGGACGTACTGGTCGCCCGCTGCGTGGTGCAGTCCTGCATGGAATTCCGGTGCCCGCGGGCGGCCTGAAGATGGGGCCGCACCGCCGTGCTCATCTCTATGGACGATGAGTCTTCATCGCTATTCGATAACGGTTCGAGATCAGACGATAGCGCACTGTGATCTGATTGATGGAAGGACCCCTCAGACTCACGCTTGTGGGGGACTTAACTTGACAGGCTCCCGAGTGGAGGTTCGTTCGCGCGTCGCGATCCATCGAGTGGCGATGAGACCGATGACGGCCAGCGCCAACCACACCGCGTCGAGCAGCAGTCGTTCCACTGCGAAACGGGCGTCGATGAATACCTGTCCCTCCTCGGCCAATTGCCGCGCCTCGTCGAATCCGTACCTTGCCGCCGACATCGTCAGCAGCACTCCGATAACGAGATAGGCGACGTAAACGAGACGGGTCAGTCTGGTTATCACTCTTCCGGGGCGGGTGTCGGGTGCGATCAGTGCCGCGAGGGCGGGGAGTACGACCGGGAGGACCGAGAAGAGGGTGCGCCGGGCCTCGTCGGAGTAGCCGATGCCGGCGGCGCGGCGGAGGGTGTCGTCGCGGGCGTCGAGTCCGGCTCCGAAGAGCCACTGGGACACCGCGACCGCGATGACGACGACGGCGGAGGTGAGGAGGACGGTCGCGACGGCCGTACGCCCGCGTGACGAGAGCTGCATGGCCGCAATTAGACCAGATCGGTTCGGTTCGCCTGCTTGAGTTCGGCGACCAGGGACTTGACCTCTTGCGCCCGGTCGCGGGGGCATACGAGGAGCGCGTCGGGGGTGTCGACGATGATCATGTCGTCGACGCCGACGGCGGCCACGAGGCGGCCTCCGGCGGGGACCACGACGTTGCGTTTGGACTCGGTCAGGAGCGCTTCGCCCGAGCCGCGGGTCTCGACCACGACGTTGCCGACGCGGTCGGCGGCCTTGAGGACCTGGCCGAGGGTGTTGTAGTCGCCCACGTCGTGCCAGTCGAAGTCGCCGGGCACGACGCCGACCTTGCCCGCGGCGGCGGCCGGTTCCATGACGGCGTAGTCGATCGAGATCTTCTCCAGGGTGGGCCACAGCTGCGAGAACAGGGCTTCGCGGCCGGTGGAGTCCCAGGCCGCGGCGAGGGTGCGCACGGCGGTGTGGAGGGCGGGTCGGTGGCGGGCGAGTTCGGCGAGGAACGCGTCGACGCGCCACACGAACATGCCGGCGTTCCACAGGTGGTTTCCGGCCGAGACGTATTCGACCGCCGAGACCTGGTCGGGTTTCTCCACGAACGCTTCGAGCTGGTAGCCGGGGCCGACGGGCGCGCCGAGGCGGAGGTAGCCGTAGCCGGTGTCGGGGCCGGTGGGGTTGATGCCGATGGTCATGAGCAGGCCGGTCGCGGCCAGTTCCATCGCGCGTTCGACGGTCTTGGCGAAGGCCTCGCCGTCCTGCACGAGGTGGTCGGCGGCGAAGGAGCCCATGAGGGCCTTGGGTTCGCGTTCGGCGATGACGGCGGCGGCGAGGCTGATCGCGGCGGCGGAGTCGCGGGGGGAGGGTTCGACGAGGATGTTGTCGCCGGGCACGTCGGGGAGCTGCCTGGCCACGTCGACGGCGTGGGCGGCGCCGGTGACCACGTAGATCCGGCTGGGGTCGGACAGGAGCCGGACCCGTTCCACGGTCGATTGCAGCAGCGAGGCGTCCGTGCCGGTGAGGGGCAGCAGGAACTTGGGTCGTTGCGCGCGAGACAGGGGCCAGAGCCGGGTTCCGGAACCGCCCGCGGGGACCACCGCGTGAAGCATGCCATTAGTCTTGCACGCCGCTCCCACGTGCTCGTTCACCCCTGCGGCGGGCCTTCGGTTGTGACGGCGAGGTGAATCCGGTGTCAACAATCGCCCGCAATTGGGACGGACACCGCTTGCCGTGGAGTGTGCGGCCGTGCAGACTGGAGCCGATCCACATCGAGAGGGAGCCCTCATGCCCATCCGCTTCGACGAAGCCGCTCAATCGTGGCACCTCGCCGGGGCCGGCGTCTCCTACGTCGTCGGTCTCCAGAACGGCTCGCCGCGCCAGTTGTACTGGGGCCCTGCGATTCCAGGCGGGGCGGCGGCCTCGCTGGCGGTCGAGCGGCGCGAGGAGTACTCGTTCGACGACCGGCTCCACACCGGCACTGAGCTGCTCGGCGAGCTCGGGCCGCAGTTCGCGACCCCGTCGATGCTGTTGCGGCACCCCGACGGCGCGAAGGGCTTCGACTGGCACTACCGCGATTTCACCGCCTCGGGGGACGAGCTCGCGATCGCGTTCGGCGACCGGGGCCTCGAATTGACGCTGCACTACCGGCTCTGGGACACCGGGGTGCTCGACCGGTGGGTCTCGCTCGAGGCCGAGAGCCCGGTCGAGTTGGGGCGCTTGGATTCGGCGGCCTGGATGCTCCCGCATTGGGGCGACTACCGGCTCTCGCACCTCTCGGGCGAATGGGCCGGCGAGTGGCAGCTGCGCCGCGTCCCGCTCCCGGTGGGGGAGACCGTGCTCGGTTCGCGCCGCGGCAACACGAGCCACCAGGCCAATCCGTGGATCGCGCTGGACGACGGCACCGCCACCGAGACCGCCGGGCTCGTCTACTCGGCCAATCTCGCCTGGTCGGGGTCGTGGCGGGTGCAGCTGCGCCGATCCCCGCAAGGGCGTGTGACCGTGACCGGCGGGGCCGGGCAGGAGGGCCTGCGGTGGACCCTTGGGCCCGGCGAGAGGTGGACGACCCCGGTGTACTCGGGGCTGCTGAGCACTGACGGCTTCGGTGGGGCTTCGCGCGCTTGGCACGAGCACCTGAGGCGCCACGTGCTGCCCACGGCCGACGAGGACGCTCCAGTGCTGTTCAACTCCTGGGAGGCGGTGTTCTTCGAGGTCTCCGAGGAGAAGCAGCTGCCGCTGGTGGACTTGGCGGCGCGGATCGGCTGCGAACAGTTCGTGGTCGACGACGGCTGGTTCGGCAAGCGGCTGGCCGACAACGCCGGGCTCGGCGACTGGGACCCCAACCCGGACCGGTTCCCCAGCGGCCTCGGGCCGCTCATCGACGCCGTCCACAAGGCGGGCATGAAGTTCGGGATCTGGGTCGAGCCGGAGATGGTCAACCCCGACTCGGATCTGTATCGCGCCCACCCCGACTGGGTCCTGCACCAGGCCGGGCGCGAGCGCAGCGAGCTGCGCACGCAGCTCGTGCTCGACTACGGGCGGCCCGAAGTCGCCGAATGGGCGTACACCTGGCTGCACAAGCTGCTCGGTGAGAACGACGTCGACTTCGTCAAGTGGGACCACAACCGGCCCTTCACCGAGGTCGGCCGCCCCGGAGACGCCGATCCCGACCGCGCGTACTTCGAGCACGTCGAAGCGGTGTACGAGCTCAAACGGCGGCTTCGCCAGGCGCACCCGGACGTGCGCATCGAAGGCTGCGCGGGCGGCGGCGCCCGCGTCGACCCGGGCATCCTGCGGTACGTCGACCAGGTGTGGACCTCGGACAACACCGACGCAGGGGACCGCGTCAACATCCAGTTCGGTTTCAGCCAGGCGTATCCGGCGCGCGCGATGGGCGCGTGGGTCACCGACGAGCCCACCGGGCTCAACAGCCGCACGACCTCGCTGCGGTTCCGGTTCCAGGTCGCCAGCGCCGGGGTGCTCGCCGTGGGCGGGAACCTCTCCGAGTGGTCCGAGGCCGACCTGGACGAGGCCGCGGCGCACATCGAGGCGTACAAGGCGCTGCGTCCGGTGGTGCAGCACGGGACGCAGTACCGGCTCGGCGACCCTGAGCTCGAGACGCTCACCGGGGTCCAGTACGTGCTCGGCGACCGGATCGCGGTGCTGGCGTTCAAGACGCCGTGGCACTGCAACCGGCCGGTGCCGCCGCTGCGGCCCGCGCAGATCGCGTCGGATTCGCGGTGGATCGACGAGGACACCGGCGAGACCCATTGGGGCGCGACGTTGAACGCGCTCGGTCTGCCGCTGCGGTGGGCGAAGGCGGACTGGGACTCGGCGGTGCTGCGGTTGCGGAGGATCGAATAGCTTCGTGCACATAGGCCGGACACGTTGTGTGACGATCCTGGTCCGCAGTGTGCTGTTCGAGTCGGCTTCGATTGTCGAATGGCGCGGAGTGGTGCCGGTGTCATAGACTCGCCGCAGTTCCGCCCGAACTGACCTGTACATCGATTCCCATAGGAGTGCTCCGTGTCTTACCCGCCCGCCCCGGCGCCCGCCCCCGAGCCCGTTCCCGCCAAGCAGGGCAACGGCTTCGGTGTCACCGCGCTCGTGCTCGGCCTCGTCGGCCTCATCGTCTTCTCGTGGATTCCGGGGATCAACCTGGTCACCGCGATTCCGCTCGGCGTCCTCGCCGTCATCTTCGGCATCCTCGCCCTCGTCAAGTCCGGCTCGCGCGGCGGCAAGGGTAAGGGCACCGGTCTGACCGGTCTGATCCTCGGTGTGCTCACGATCATCGCGGCCATCGCGATCTACTTCGTGCTCCTCGGCATCGCCAAGGCCGAGTGCGAGGACCCCAACTCGGTGCTGTACGGCAGCTCGGACTGCGCCCAGATTCTCGGCGAGTAATCATCGCGCACGCGTAAGGGCCGCAGCGGATTCGCTGCGGCCCTTACGTTTTGCTCTAGAACAGTCGCGGCTGGCTCTCGTCGACCGCGCCGCGGAGGTCGTCGTAGTCGAGCACGACGCAGCGGATGCCGCGGTCCTCGGCCAGGACCCTGGCCTGCGGCTTGATCGCCTGCGCGGCGAACACGCCGTCGACCGGTGCCAGGAGCGGGTCGCGGTTGAGCAGCTCCAGGTACCGGGTCAACTGCTCGACCCCGTCGATCTCGCCGCGCCGCTTGATCTCGACGGCCACGTGCTTGCCGTCCGAGTCGCGGCACATCAGGTCCACCGGCCCGATCGCGGTCGGGTACTCGCGGCGCACCAACGACCACCCCTTCCCCAGCGGCGCGGTGTCGGCCGCGAGCAGCTCCTGAAGGTGCGCCTCGACGCCGTCCTTCTGCAACCCCGGGTCGACCCCCAGCTCATGGCTGGAGTCGTGGAAGACCTCCTCGATGGTGATCTTCAACTGGTCCCCGGACTTCTTCGACGTCACGGTCCACTCCGTGGCCCCCTCCACCACACTGCACGGCGGCGTCATCCAGTTCAACGGTTTGTACGAACCCCCATCGGCGTGCACCAGCACGCTCCCGTCCGCCTTCCAGATGATCAACCGCGTCGCCATCGGCAAATGAGCGGAAAGCCGCCCCGTGTAATCAACCTGGCAACGTGCCACCAACAAACGCATGCCGAAGACCCTACCGGTGCGGCCTGATGCGACGGCGCGTGCCGTGGCTAACCTGAGACCTGTGCATGACAAGTTCGAGGCGATCTGGACGCGGCGCTGGCCGATGGAGCTGCTTGCGGTCCCGTATGAGCTGAAGGAGCGGTTCAACGACCGTTGGGTGCGGTTCCACTGCCTGCCGGAGTCGAAGCGATACCCCGAGAACGAGTCCGAGTACGCCGTCATCCTCGACCGCTACAACACCATCCTGGACGAGCTTTTCAGTGGCGGTGGCGTCTGCATCGTGAAAGTCAAGTACGACGATGAGCTCGAATCCTCTGAGCTTCCGCCGCCGTGGCGGACAGTCGTGAGCGATGAGGATCCCGAATTCGGTACAACCTACGGCCACCTCTTCTTGGAACGATCCGAGTGGCGGCGGGGATTGATCGACGAGTGGCTGCGCGGGGTCGCCGACGACCGGGATCCTTGGGGAGTTGTCACGGACGCGGAGGCGCACTGGCTGTTCCACCCCTACGACGGGGGTATGGACGTCATCGCGCCGTCGGTCGCGGACCGAGACGCGCTGCGGGACCGGCACCGCGGCTGGCTGTCCAAGCATCCACAGGGTTACTGAGCGGCAATTTCAAGCGAGTCGCTCGATGTCGGCCCGGTTCTGGAGGGCTTGGCCGTGGCGGGTGAGCCGCAGCGATTTCGCGAAGTCGCTGCCGGGCAGGCGGATGTCGCGAAGTAGAGGGTCCTCGGGAAACCCACCTGAGAATCGGCCCTGGTCGAGATCGTAGACATCGGGTGCGTAGTCGGAACCGTCGAAGCAGTGGAGCGAGGATTGGTCGGGGCGGGGGGCCGAGGTGGGTGAGGCGCAGTCTCAGGGTTGAGCGGGCGGAGTTCCAGGAGACGGCGCCGGAGCCAGACCGTGTGCGGTTCGGTCCCAGCTCGCAGGCTCTGATCTCGGTGGAGCACACGTGTCGGCGTGTCGGGCACGCCGAGGTCGAACAACCTCGTGACGAGTGGAACGCCGTCGATGAGTACGTGCGTCCGGGGCGACCCGTAGGTCGAGGGGGCCGGTACGTTGGCGCCGTAGGGACGTGTCGAGTAGCGCATCAGTGCGAGCAGGCGTCGAGCGTGGTGGGTCGCTGCACGGGAGCGAATGTGTCGTATAGGCGGTCGATCGCCGCGATGACGGTGTCGGATGCGCGCACCCGGCGACTATAGCGCCGGGTCGGTGGGGCTTGTCCGGTTGGCGGCCGTTGGTGGACCGTTTGTGGGCCGTTTGGCGATTTATTGATGGGGGTCGATGGAGTTTGGGGGTGGGGGCGTTGTGTTGCAGGGGTTTTGGGGGGATGATTCGGGGTGTTCTTGTTGGACGGGACATCATTCTTTCGTCATCCCCTCATGGCGACCGGGTTTGGGCTCGGGGAGTTCGTCGACGGTGGTTGGTGCGCCGTGGTTGCCGGTGTGGCCTGGTATGGGCCGCCGGTCGAGCTTTTGAGGAGGGCGCATGCGTGATCGCATGAGGCCGTTCGTTTTGTTGTTGTCCGTGTTGGCGCTGGCGTTCGGGGGTGTTGTGGGGGTGGCTTCGAGTCCGGCTCAGGCGCAGCAGTGCAATGGGTACGTCGCTCTGACGTTCGACGACGGGCCCAACGGCGGGACCACCGCCAGTCTGCTGAACGCTTTGACCTCGAACGGGCTGCGGGCCACGTTCTTCAATACCGGGCAGGCCGCGCAGAGCAATCCGGCGCTGGCCCGGGCGCAGGTGGACGCCGGGATGTGGGTCGGGAACCACTCGTGGTCGCACCCGCACATGACCCAGTTGAGCCAGGCGCAGATGGCGCAGGAGATCTCCAGCACCCAGCAGGCGATCCAGTCGGCCACCGGGGTCACCCCGAACCTGTTCCGGCCGCCCTACGGGGAGACCAATGCGACGTTGAGATCCGTTGAGGCCCAATACGGTCTCACCGAAGTCCTGTGGACTGTGGACTCACAGGACTGGAACGGGGCCAGCACCGCCCAGATCGTGGCCGCGGCGCGGAACCTCCAGAGCGGCGGCGTGATCCTCATGCACGACGCCTACCAGAACACGATCAACGCGATTCCCCAGATCGCCGCCGACCTGCGTGCGCGGGGCCTGTGCGCCGGGATGATCTCCCCGGCCACCGGCCAGGCGGTCGCCCCCGACGGCTCCGGGAACCCCGGGAACCCCGGCGGGACCGGCACCGATCTCTTGCGCAGCGCCTCGGCCGCCAAGTGCATCGACGTCCCCGGCGGCTCCACCGCCAGCGGGACCGGCGTGCAGCTCTACAGCTGCTACGAGGGCCCCAACCAGCAGTTCACCTACACCGCAACGCAAGAGCTGCGAGTGCTCGGCCAGTGCCTCCAAGCGCCCTCGGGCGCGAACGGGGCCAGAGCCCAGATCGCCGGGTGCAACGGCTCAACCGCGCAGCAGTGGACCTTCGGCGCCGACGGGACGATCCGCAACGTCGGGTACTCCAGTGCGTGCCTGGACGTCTACAGCGCCGCCAACGGCGCCCCGGTGCAGCTCTACGGCTGCTGGGGCGGCGACAACCAGAAGTGGACCCGCGTCTGACGCGAAACGCCCCGGTCGGGACCACCGACCGGGGCGCTTTTTGCTTCTAGCCCAACAGGTCCGGGCGCAGCACCAGGGCCGCCGCGCCGACGATCGGGGCGTCGCCGCCCAGTTCGGGTCGGACCACGGCGAGCTCGGTCGCGTACGGGTTCACCGCGTTCGCGCCGATCGCCTCCTTGACCAGCGCCGGGTAGTCCTCGGCCACGGACGCGAACCCGCCGCCGATCACCGCGAGTTCCAAGTCCAGCAGGGTGGACGCGTTGACCAGGCCGAGGCCGACCGCGCGGGCCGAGCGCCGCACCGCCTCGATCGCGACCCGTTCCCCGGCCTTGTAGTCCCGCGCCAGGTCTTCACCGGTCTCACCGGTCCAGCCCTGCGACACCGCCCACGCCACCGTGTTCGGGCCCGAAGCGATGCCCTCCACAGTGGCCTCAGCGGTGGCTCCGTCGATGCTCTCGACCAGGATCTGTCCGATGTGGCCCGCGTTGCCGCTCGCGCCGGCCACGAGTCGCCCGTCCGAGACGATCCCGCCCCCGACGCCGGTGGACACCACCATCACCATCGCGTTCCGCACCCCTCGGGCCGCGCCGAGCCAGGTCTCGGCCAGCGCGATGCACGTCCCGTCCAGGCGCAGCATCACCTGGTCCAGGCCGGTCAGGTCCCGCACGAAGTCCGCGATCGGGAACCCTTGCAGCGCAGGCAGGTTGTGCGGCGCGATCGTGCCCTTGAGCAGGTCGATCGGGCCCGCGGCGCCGATGCCCGCCGCCGTCACCGAGTCCCACTCCGGGGCCACCAGGCACGAGGCCACGACCGCGGTGATGGCCGCCTCGGCCGCCGAGCGGTCCGCGGCCGCCGCCGCGCCCGTGGCCGCCCGCGTGCGGGTCCCCTCCACGATCGAACCGTCGGCGCGCACCAGAGCGGCCTCCACTTTGGTGCCGCCCAGGTCCAGGGCCAGGCTCACAGTCATTCCGAATCCTTCGTTCATTGTGGAGCGGCATGCCGCTCAGTCCATGTTGTGGCCGCCGTTGACGGTGATCCGCTGCCCCGTCACGAACGCCGCGTCCCCCGAGACGAGGTAGGCCACCGCCCCCGCCACGTCCCCGGGCTCCCCGATGCGCCCCAGCGGCACCTCTGACAAATACCCGGCCAGGTCCGCGCTCGAAAGCTCCCCGTGCCGCTCCACCGGGATCCACCCGGGCGCGACGAGGTTCACCGTAATGCCGTGCCGCCCGAGCTCCTTCGCCCACGTGCGGGTCAGGCCCCACTGCGCGCCCTTCGCGGCCGTGTACGCCGACATGCCCGGCAGCGACCGCTCGAACACGTCCGAGCCGATCTGCACCACCCGGCCGCCCCCGGCCGCGCGCATGTCCGGCAGGAACGCCTGCACCAGCAGTGTGGGGCTCTTCACGAAGAACACCAGCTGATCGAGATGGTCCTGCCACACCAGGTCCTCGACGGGCGCCTCGGGCTGCGGCCCGGTCGCGTTGCACACCAGCACTTCCACCGGCCCGAGCCTGGAGCGGACCTCCTCGGCGAGCGACGCCACGCCCGCCTCGTCGGTGACGTCCGCGCCGAACGCCTCCGCCACCCCGCCTGCCGCCCGGATCTCGCCGACCACCCGCTCGGCCCCGTCCCGGCTCGCGGCGTAGTTCACGGCCACGGCGAACCCGTCGGCGGCCAACCGCCGGGCGATGTGCGCGCCGAGCCCGCGCGACGCGCCGGTCACGAGTGCGACGGTCATGGGAACCTCCGTTCGGGCGCGTCGGTCGCGCCGCCAGCAAGCATCCCAGCCCGCGCCGCCCGCCGCACCCGCCAGTCCAGGTGGTGGAACGGCACTCACCGAGCGAATGTCGTAGGGCCTCCCTATGCTCGTTCGCGTGAACCTGACTGACACCCCCGAACGCCTCGAACTCCCCGAGTCCTGGCGCACGCATCTGCTCGACCGCCGCGGCTCCGGCACGCCGAAGCCGGTGACCATCGATCCCGAAGCGCCCCAAAGGCTCCGCGGCCTCATGGAGAAATGGGCCGACGCCTACGCACCGGCCGCCGCCCTGATCGAGAGCTCCGACCACCAGGACGCGGTCGTAGGTTGGGCCGAAGGCAAACCCGATCCGCTCGGCGCGGCCCTGACCTTCGCGATCCTCAAGCAGGTCATGCCCCGCAACATGGAATTCGACGACCTGACCGCCCGCGACGCGTGGATCACCGAGCACGGCCTCGAATTCGCCGTCCAGGCGTTCCTGGAACTGTTGTCCCACAACGTGTACTGGCGATCGAAGAGCCAGCGCTTCGAGGCGAGACTCACGATCCGCGAAGTGACCGGGTCCTGGGTCCCGCACCTCGCCTACCTGTTGAAGACGGCCGCGCCGATGCGCTCGCTGCTCGCGGGCCTGCCCGAAGCCGAGTACCTGCGGGTGCGGGACGCGCTCGCGCTCCGCAGGAGCAGCGACGGGTACAAGTTCCTGTCTGCGATGTTCATGCCCGACCAGGAGGACTGGGTGCGCGAGTCCTGCGCGATCCAGCGCACCCACTGGCGGCACGAGGCCGGCTCCGACCCGTTCTGGGCCGTCGCCCGCACCCGCGAGCACCTCGAACTCGCCGATGTCAAGCGCATGGACCTCAACGGCGACCCCGCGAGCCGCGTCCCGCTCGTAGTGGACGCGCTCGGCACCGACGCGTTCCCGATCCTGGTGGGCACCATCGAAGGCGAGAGCCGCCCGCCCGCCGACACCCGCGACCGCCTCTACGAGGCCCTGAGCCTGCTGCCCACCGACGAGGCGGTCGGCTACCTCCTGCGGGACCTCGCCGACCCGCATTCGATGATCGCCGCCCGGGCCGCCGCCAAGCGCTTCCCCGCCCGGACCCTCCGCGTCCTTGCCCAGACCGCCGCCTCGGCCCCCGCCCACGCCAAGGCCCGCCTCGCCGGATTCGCGAAGGCCAACGGCCTGTTGGAACTCGACGCGACCGAGACGGCCGTCGTGGAGGAACTGCTGGCCTCCACCCGCCACCACCCCGAGGCCGACGAACTCCCGGCGGCCTTCACCACCCCGCCCTGGACCGGCTTCGCCAAGCCCGTCGCGGGCCCCACCGGCCTCACCCCGCCGGTCATCGACGAACTCCGCTGGGCCCCAGGCGAGCAGGACGAGTGGCGCGAGCTCCCCGACGGCTACTGGTACAGCCGCGACGCCGCCTGGGACCGGGTCATGCCCGGCGACCCGAACCCGAAGCACTACGCCTTCCCCGAGTTCCTCGCCTACGCCGACGAGTCCCGGGCCCGGCCCGCGCTGGCGCTGTGGGACGGATCGGTCTCCCCCTACGTCCATCACCCGGCCACGATCGGCGCGCTGCTCGCGCGCTTCGGCGACGAGGCCGCCGCGCGGGTCCTGGCGCTCATCAAGAAGAAGCCCTCGCTGCGGGTCTACACGCTGCCGTTCGTGAACCTCGACGTGGCCCGCATGGCCGCCGACTGGGTCGCCCGCTCTCGGGTCGACCGGGCCACCGGTCAGGCCTGGCTCCAGCGCCACGCGACCGACGCCGTGGCCCTGCTCGTCCCCGACGCCGTCGGCAAGCCCGGCCGACCCCGCCAGGTGGCCGAAGCGGCGTTGCGGCACCTCGCGATCAAGCACCGCGAACTCGTGCGCGAAGGCGCGGCCTCATACGGGGAGGCCGCGCTCGCGGCCGTGGACGCGGTACTCGACGCAGACCCGCTCGACCCGCGCGTGCCCCGCGTCCCCAAACCTCCGGCGTGGGCCGACCCGGCGATGCTCCCGCAGGTGCTCCTGAAGGGACGAACGGCGGCACTGCCCGACGCGGCGGTGCGACTCCTGTTGACCGCCTTGGCCTTGGACGACTCCGAGCGGCCCTACGCGGGGGTCGACGTGCTCGCGGCCGAGTGCGACCCCGACTCGCTCACGGCCTTCTCGTGGGGCCTGTTCGAGCTGTGGACCTCCTCGGGTTCGCCCACGAAGGACGGTTGGGCGTTCGACCAGTTGCGGCGCTTCGCCGACGACGACACGGTGCGGCGCCTGACCGCGCTCATCCGCGAGTGGCCCGGCCGCAGCCAGAGCCGCAAGTCCGTGCGGGGCCTTGAGATCCTCGGCCGCATCGGCACCGAGGACGCGCTGCGCGCGGTGCAGTCGATCGCCGGGAACGCGAAGTTCAAGTCGCTCAAGAAGACCGCCGCGGCCCAGATCGAGATCATCGCCGAGCGGCTCGAACTGACCTTGGACGAACTCGCCGACCGCCTGGTGCCGGACTTCGGGCTCGGCGCTGAAGCGGCGATGGTGCTCGACTACGGTCCCCGTTCGTTCACGATCAAGTTCGACGAGAGCTTGAAGCCGTACCTGTTGGACGAGAAGGGCAAGCGCCGCGCGAGCGCCCCGAAGCCCGCCGCGAAGGACGACCCGGAGCTCGCGCAGCGCTCCTACGAGCGGTTCGCGGCCCTCCGCAAGGACGTCAAGGCCACCTCGGCCGAGCAGGTCAAGCGCTTCGAAGCGGCCATGACGGCCCGGCGAGCCTGGGGCGCGGCCGACTTCCAGCGGTTCGTGGTCGACCACCCGCTGGTCTGGCAGCTCTCCAGCCGTCTCGTGTGGGAGACCACTGTGGATGGACAGGCGCGGAGTTTCCGTCTCGCCGAGGACCGCACCCTCGCCGATGCCGAGGACGACCCGTTCGAGCTGCCCGAAGGCGCCGAGATCCGCCTGGCCCACCCGATCACGCTCGGCTCCGAAGCGGTCGAGGCCTGGTCGACCGTGTTCGCCGACTACGAGATCCTGCAACCGTTCGACCAGCTCGCCCGCCCCGCCTTCACACTGTCCGAACAGGATCGCATCGCCGGTCGCCTGCATCGGTTCGAGGCCGAGAAGGTCAGCGGCGGCGCGATCGTGGGCCTGATGAAGCGCGGCTGGCAGTACGGACAGCCCAAGGGCCACAAGGGCACCCACGCGGTCTACCTCGAACTGCCCGGCGAGTCGTTCCTGATCGTCGACACCGTTCCCGGGGTCTATCCCGGCTACGGCGATCAAGGTGACCACCGCGTCGAGATCACGTTCCGCGGCTCGGAGTCGATCGACCCGGTGACGCTCTCCGAGGCGCTCTACACCGTGGCCCGCCTGACCCACACGGTCTGATGCGTCGCGGCCCCTGGGAAACCGGGGGCCGCGGCCGTCAGGCGGCCTCGCCGGCGATCAGGCCGTCGAGCCGGGACGGGTCGAGCGCGTGCTCGATGACCATGACGCCCGCGCCGATCGCGCCGCTCGACTCGCCGGTGCGGGCCGCCGCGATGCGCAGGTGCCCGGTGGCCAGCGGCAGCGACCGCTGGTAGATCACCTCGCGCACCCCGGCGATGAGATGGTCGCCCGCGAGCGCGAGGGACCCCCCGATGACGATGATCGAGGGGTTGAAGAAGTTCACCGCCCCGGCCAGGACCTCGCCGATGTCCCTGCCCGCCTGGCGGATCAGTTGCAGCGCCGGGACGGACCCGGCGCGGGCGTGCTCGACCACGTCGATCGAACCGCGCGCGGGGGTGCCCTGCGCGGTGAGCGCGGCCGCGATCGCCGCGCCGGAGGCCACCGCTTCGAGGCACCCGGTGTTGCCGCAGCGGCATTGGGCGTCGTCGGCCCCGGCGACGCGGATGTGCCCCATGTCCCCGGCCGCGCCTTGCGCGCCCCGGTAGACCTGGCCGCTGGCGATGATCCCGCACCCGATCCCGGTGGCGGCCTTGATGAACAGCAGGTGCTCGTGTTCGGGCCAGGCGGTGAAGTGCTCGCCGAGGGCCATGATGTTCACGTCGTTGTCGACCAGCACCGGCACGCCGAGGCGCTCGCTCACGTAGGCGGGCACGTCGAAGCCGTCCCAGCCGGGCATGATCGGCGGATTGACCGCGCGCCCGGTGGAGTGCTCGACCGGCCCGGGCAGCCCGATGCCGATGCCGAGCAGGTCGCCGTGGGGCCGCTCGGCCGAGTCGAGGATCTTGCGGCTCGCCTCGACCACCCAGTCCAGCACCGGCTTCGGGCCGAGCGCGATGTCTATGTCCGCATTGGATGCGGCCAGGACCGTCCCGGCGAGGTCGGTGACGGCCAGCCGCGCGTGGGTCGCGCCGAGGTCGGCGCCGATCACGATGCGCGCGGCGGGGTTGAACGCGAACGTGGCCGGGGGCCGCCCGCCGGTCGAGGCGGTCTCCCCGCTGGGGGCGATGAGCCCGGCGGCCAGGAGGGCGTCGACCCGGCCGGTGACGGTCGAGCGGGCGAGACCGGTGATCGCGGCGAGCTCGGATCGCGTGCGGGGCACGCCGTCTCGCAGGAGCTGGAGCAGCGTCCCGGCTCCCGGCGCGGGCGCCACGCGGCGGCGCGAGCTCGAATCATCTGTCACTTCACTAGTGAAGCACACCGGTTTCGACGGCCTGATGTCATAACTGTTTCATAACATGAACAACTTTTGCTTGTGTTCCGACAGAAGTCTCCTCTACGGTTCTCGTATGGCTTACGTCACGGACACTCGGCCGCGGACCTATCGGGCCGCCATCGTCGGCACCGGCTTCATGGGGCGGGTGCACTCCCACGCCATCGCCGTGGCCGGCGGCTCGGTCGCCGGGATCGCCGGGTCCACCCCCGAACGCGCGCTCGAAGCCGCCGCCTCGCTGCGCGCCGAAGCGGTCTTCGAGGACCTCGCCGACCTCATCGACGCCGCCGACGTGGTCCACGTCTGCGTCCCCAACCACCTCCACGCCCCGATCGCCTTGGCCGCCATAGCGGCCGGGAAGCACGTCGTGTGCGAGAAGCCCCTCGCCACCGACGCGGCCACCGCCCGCGCCATGACCGAGGCCGCCGCCGAAGCGGGCGTGGTGGCCGCCGTGCCCTTCGTCTACCGCTTCCACCCGATGGTCCGCGAGGCCCGCGCCCGCGTCGCCGCCGGGCAGATCGGACGCCTCACCCTCGCGCACGGCTCCTACCTCCAGGACTGGCTCCTGCGTCCCGGCGACGACAACTGGCGCGTCGACGCCGACAAGGGCGGCGCGCTCCGCGCCTTCGGCGACATCGGCTCCCACTGGTGCGACCTCCTCGAATTCGTCACCGGCGACCGCATCACCGCCGTCTCGGCCCAGCTCTCCACCGCCAACCGCCGCCGCTCAGGACGCGACGTCTCCACTGAGGACATCGTCACGCTCCAGTTCGCCACCGCCGCAGGCATGGTCGGGAGCACCGTCATCAGCCAAGTTTCCGCCGGACGCAAAAACCGGCTCCTCTTGGAGATCTCCGGCACCGAGGAAACCCTCTCCTTCGACCAGGAGCAGCCCGAGACCCTCTGGGTCGGCGGCCGCGACCGCAGCGCAGTCCTCATGAGGGACCCCGACCACCTCGCCCCCGACGCCGCCCGCCTCGCCCGCGTCCCGGCCGGGCACCCCCAGGGCTACCAGGACTGCTTCAACGCGTTCGTGGCCGACACCCACGCCGCCATCGGCGGCCAGACCCCCGACGGCCTCCCCGTCTTCGCCGACGGCCTGCGCGCCGCCCGCCTCGCCGAAGCCGTCGCCGACTCCGCCCGCACCCGCGACTGGACCGAGGTGCCCCATGACTGAACCACTGCTCGACATGCAGGGCATCGGGAAAGCCTTCCTCGGCGTCCAGGTGCTCTCCTCAGTGGACCTCCGCATCGAACCCGGAGAAGTCCACGCGCTGGTGGGGGAGAACGGCGCCGGCAAGTCCACCTTGATGAAGATCCTCGCCGGCGTCCACGCCCCGGACGCGGGCACCGTCGAGCTGGGCGGCCGCGCCGTCTCCTTCACCCACCCGCTCCAGGCCCAGCACGCCGGGATCGCCTCGGTCTTCCAGGAATTCAACCTCCTGCCCGAGCTCACCGTGGCCGAGAACGTCCACCTCGGACGCGAACCGCGCCGCCGCGGCCTCCTGGACCGCCGCCGGATGGCCCTGCGCACCAAGGAGATCCTCGACGACCTCGGGGTCGACGACCTCGCGCCCACCGCCAAGGTCGGCACGCTCTCGGTCGCCCACCAGCAGATCACCGAGATCGCCAAGGCCCTCTCCCAGGGGGCCGACCTCATCTGCATGGACGAGCCCACCGCCGCCCTCGCCGACGCCGAGGTCGAGATGCTCTACCGCCTCGTCAGGCGCCTCCAAGAGCGCGGCGTCGCGGTCCTCTACGTCTCCCACCGCCTCCGCGAGATCTTCGACCTGTGCGACCGCATCACCGTCCTCAAGGACGGCCGCCTCGTCACGAGCGTCGACACCGCCGAGATCACCCCCGACGACCTCGTCACCCTCATGGTCGGCCGCCGCATCGAAGCGGTCTTCCCCGAACGCCTCCCCGGCACCGAGACCGGCGAGGTCCGGCTCAAAGTGGACGGCGGCGGCAACGACTACGTCGACGGCGTCGACCTCGAAGTCCGCGCCGGAGAGATCGTCGGCCTCGCCGGGCTCCAGGGCTCGGGCCGCACCGAGATCGCCGAAGCGCTCTTCGGCATCAACCCCTTCACCCGCGGCAGCCTCGAAGTCGACGGCAAGCCGATCCGGATCACCGGGCCCCGCAAGGCCATCGCCGCCGGGATCGCCCTGGTCACCGAGGACCGCAAGGCCGAAGGCCTGGCCCTGGGACAGTCCGTGCGGGCCAACGCCCGCATGGTCCTCGACGGCAACCGCCGCACCCACTCCCGCAAGCGACTGGGCCGCATCTCAGGCCTCCTGAGCAGCCTCGACCTCGTCGCCCGCGGCGAGGACCAGGAAGTGCGGTTCCTCTCCGGCGGCAACCAGCAGAAGGTCGTCGTCGCCAAATGGCTCGCCGCCGAACCCGGCGTGATCGTCCTCGACGAACCCACCCGCGGCATCGACGTCGGCGCCAAGCACAAGCTCTACTCGGTCATCCGCGAACTCGCCGCCGAAGGCCTCGCGGTCGTCCTCATCGCCTCCGAACTCATCGAGGTCATCGGCCTGGCCGACCGCATCGTGGTCCTCCACGACGGCCAGATCTCCGGCGAACTCCCCGGCGGCGCAACCGAACAGCAGGTCATGGCGTACGCCACCGGAAGAAGGCCCGCATGAAACCCCTCCTGCGAGCCACCCCGCGGCTCGACACCACCGCCCTGATCTACCTCGCGCTCGCCGGGGTCCTCGCCGTGGGCGCGGTGGCCGTCGCCGCGGGCGGCAAGAACCTCTTCAGCACCGCGAACCTGGTCGACATGCTCACCCGCACCAGCCTCACCGGGTTCCTCGCCATCGGCATGACCCTGGTGATCCTGTGCCGCTCGCTCGACCTCTCGGTGGGCTACACGGCCGCGCTCTCCAGCCTCGTCGCGGCCACCACCATGGACGGCGACGTGGGCCGCATCCCGCTCGCCGTCGGCGCGGTCCTGCTCGTCTCGGGACTCATCGGCGCCGCCAACGGCACCATCGTGGCCTACCTGAAGGTCAACCCGTTCATCGCGACCCTCGGCACCGGCCTGATCATCAAGGGCTACCTCGACACCCAGTACAAGGGCCCCGCCGGGGACGTGCCCGCCGTGTTCCAGCAGTTCGGGTACACCCGCATCGGGTTCATCCCCGTCTCGGCGCTGGTGATGCTCGCGCTCGCCGCAGCCGCGATCTGGTTCCTGCGCTCGACGAGGACCGGCCACCACATGTACGCCGTCGGCGGCGACACCGAGGTCGCGCGGATGTCCGGCATCCGCACCGGCCGCGTCCTGGTCGCCGCCCACGTCCTGTGCGCCATGTTCGCCGGGGTCGCCGGGCTGCTCCTGGCCGCGCGCTTCGGCACCGGCTCGGCCGAGGCCTACACCAACCTCTACGAGCTCGACGCGATCGCCGCGGTCGTACTCGGCGGCACGCTCCTGTTGGGCGGCAAGGGAGGCGTGGCCGGAACCGTGGCGGGCGTGCTGATCCTGGCCGTGCTCGACACCGTGTTCAACGTGATGCAGATCGACCCGTTCGCCAAGGACGTGCTGCGCGGCGCGGTGATCATCACCGCCGTGGCGATCTACGCCCGCCGCCAACTCGACCGCACCGCCCGCCGGCCCCGCTTCAAGCTCGCGGGCTCGGCACCGACCCCGCCCGACACCATCCGCGACTCCCGGGAAGTGAAGCCGTCATGACGCGCGTCCGCGGCGACCTCGTCGCCCTGCTCCGCTGGGCCGCCAATCCCACCGGCACCGTCTTCGTCCTGCTCGCGGCCATCTTCGTGGCCATCTTCTTCGCCAACAGCGGCTTCTTCGAGGGCCCCTCGTTCATGGCCTTCCTCAAGCAGGCCGCGCCGCTGGTGATCCTCGCCGCCGGGCAGTACTTCGTGATCGTCTCGGGCAACTTCGACCTGTCCGTGGGCGCGCTCGTCGGTGCTCAAGTGGTGATCGCGGCCCGGCTCATCGACGGCGAGGAGTCGCGCACCGTCCCGGTGCTGCTGATCATGCTCGCCTTCGGTGTGGCCGTGGGACTCGTCAACGGTCTCATCACGACCGTCCTCAAGGTCCAGTCGTTCATCACCACACTCGGGATGCTGCTGGTGCTCTACGGCGCCATCAAGCTCTGGACCGGCGGGGCCCCGACCGGCAGCCTCTCGGAGTCCTTCCGCCAGGCCGGACGCATGGGCATCGAGGACGTGCCGGTGCTCGGGCAGATCCCGTGGGCCCTGCTCATCATGATCGGCCTCGGGGCCGGGGCGATCGCGCTCATGCGCACCCGGTTCGGCCGCATCCTCATGGCCTCGGGCGACAACGAGCGGGCCGCGGCCCTCTCGGGCGGGCGGGTCGACTACGTCCGCACCATGGCCTTCGTCCTCTCAGGAGTGTCGGCGACCGTCGCCGGGATCCTCATCGGCGGCTACGCGGGCGTCAGCGCCCAAGTGGGCGAAGGCATGGAGTTCACCGTGATCACCGCCGTGGTCCTCGGCGGCGTGGTCCTCGGCGGCGGCCGCGGCTCCGTGGTCGCCGCGATGGCCGGGGCCCTCACCATCGAGGCCCTGTTCATCCTGTTCAACCAGATGGCGCTGCCCTCGACGGTCCGGCCGACCGTCCAGGGCGTCATCATCATCGCCGCCGTCGCCTACGCCGCCCGGCAGCGGCACAGGCCCGGCAAGACCGTTCCCAAAGCCACCGCAATCGCAACTCCCTCATGAAAAGAAGGTCCCGCACCATGCGAACCATCCGTTTGGCCGCCGCGTCGGCAACAGCCCTCGGGCTGATGCTGGCGGTCGGCTGCACCACCGACACCCCGACCGAGAGTCCCGACGACGACACGACCACCACCGAAGAGTCCGGCGACGAGTGGTTCGTCCAGGCCGAGTACGACGAGCAGCTCGCCCAGCGCGACATCGAGCCCGAAGGCGACCCGGCCACGCCGTGGCTCCAGGCCATCGAGCCCGAATGGGTCGACACGACCGAGTTCGCGCGCGAGGGCGGCGACGCCACCGTGTGCTTCTCGAACGCCTCGATCTCCAACCCGTGGCGAGTGACCGGCTGGATCACCATGCAGCAGCAGGTGGAGGTCCTCAAGGAATCGGGCGACATCGGCGAGTTCCGCAGCTCGGACGCCGGTGACGACGACGAGCAGCAGATCTCCGACATCCAGGCGTTCGTCGACTCCGGCGAGTGCGACGCGCTCATCATCTCGCCTTCGACCACCGCGACCCTCACGCCCGCGGTCGAGACCGCGTGCGCCTCGGGCATCCCGGTGATCGTCTTCGACCGCGGCGTCAACACCGACTGCGCCGTGACCTTCATCCACCCGATCGGCGGCTACGCGTTCGGCGCCGACGCCGCCGAGCACCTGGTGGACAACCTGGAGCCGGGCTCGAAGGTCCTCGCGCTGCGCATCCTGCCCGGCGTGGACGTCCTGGAGAACCGCTGGGCCGCGGCGAAGGAGATCTTCGGCGACTCCGAGCTGGAGATCCTCGGCGACGAGTTCACCGGTGGCGACGCCGCCGAGATCAAGAGCATCGTGACCCAGTACCTCCAGCGGGGCGACGTCGACGGCATCTGGATGGACGCCGGCGACGGGGCCGTGGCCGCGATCGAGGCGTTCGAGGACGCCGGCAAGCCCTACCCGGTGATGTCGGGCGAGGACGAGCTGTCGTTCATGCGCAAGTGGGAGGAGACCGGCATGACCGGCTTCGCCCCCGTGTACTCGAACTTCCAGTGGCGCACCCCGGTGATCGCCGCGACGATGATCCTCGCGGGCGAGCAGGTCCCGGCCGAATGGGTGCTCCCGCAGGACCCGATCGAGCAGGACGAGCTCGCCGACTACTTGGAGCGCAACGCCGACATGCCTTCGCTGCACTACGCCAAGTTCGGCGGCGAGGACCTGCCGGGCTTCCCCGACGCATGGCGGGACCGTTGAGCCGAAAGCTCGGTGTCAACACCTGGGTCTGGGCCTCGCCGCTCGACGACGAGGCCCTGGCCCGGCTCGCGGTGTCCGTGCGCGACTGGGGGTTCGACGTGATCGAGCTCCCGGTCGAGGCGCCGGGCGACTGGGACCCTCAGCGCGCGTCCGAGCTGCTGCAAGAGCTCGGGCTCGACGCCACGGTGGTCCTGGTGATGGGCCCCGGCCGGGAACTGGTCGGGGCCCCCTCCGAGACCGTCGCCAGGACCCAGGACTACCTGCGGCGCGTGGTGGACGCGGCCGTCGCCGTGGGCTCGCCGGTGATCGCCGGTCCGGCCTACGCGTCGGTGGGGCGCACCTGGCGAATCGACGACCGGGCCGCCGTCTGCCGGGAGCTGCGGGCGAACCTGCTCCCGGTGGCCGAGTACGCGGCCGAGCGCGGCGTCACCATAGCGGTCGAACCTCTGAACCGCTACGAGACGAGCCTGGTCAACACCGTCGAACAAGGACTGGACGCATTGGACGGTCTGCCCGGTTGCGCACTGGCCCTTGACGTCTACCACATGAACATCGAGGAGACCGACCTCCCGGCGGCGATCAAGTCCGCTGCGGGACACATCGGACACGTCCAGGTCAGCGCCAACGACCGGGGCGCTCCGGGCCGCGACCACCTCGACTGGCCCGCGATCGTGGCCGCCCTCGACGAAACCGGGTACGCCGGGCCTCTGGTCATCGAGTCGTTCACGGCGCACAATGCCACCATCGCCACCGCGGCCTCGATCTGGCGACCGCTCGCGCCGACACAGGACGCGATCGCCGTAGACGGCCTGACCTACTTGAGGAGTCTCGATGCCTAGACCGATCACGCTGTTCACCGGCCAGTGGGCGGACCTGCCCTTCGAGGAGGTGTGCCGCCTCGCCTCCAGCTGGGGTTACGACGGGCTGGAGGTCGCCTGCTGGGGCGACCACCTCGACGTGCGCCGCGCCGCGACCGACGACGACTACGTGGCCGAGCGCAAGGGCCTCCTCGAATCCCACGGCCTCGGGTTGTGGGCGATCTCGAACCACCTTGTGGGCCAAGCGGTCTGCGACGACCCGATCGACCAGCGCCACGAGGCGATCCTGCCTTCGCACGTGTGGGGCGACGGCGACCCCGAGGGCGTGCGACAGCGCGCCGCCGAGGAGATGAAGACGACCGCCCGGGCCGCCGCGCGCCTCGGCGTCGACACCGTGGTGGGCTTCACCGGCTCGGCGATCTGGAAGTACGTGGCGATGTTCCCGCCCGTGCTCGAATCCCAGATCGAGGCCGGCTACGACGACTTCGCCGACCGCTGGAACCCGATCCTCGACGTGTTCGACGAGGTCGGGGTCCGCTTCGCGCACGAGGTGCACCCCTCCGAGATCGCCTACGACTACTGGTCGACGCAGCGCGCGCTCGAGGCGGTCGGGCACCGGACCGCGTTCGGGCTCAACTGGGACCCGAGCCACATGGTGTGGCAGGACATCGACCCGGCCGCGTTCCTGTGGGACTTCCGCGACCGGATCTACCACGTGGACTGCAAGGACACGCGCAAGCGCTTCGACGGCCGAGGCGGCCGCCTCGGCTCCCACCTGCCCTGGGGCGACCCGCGGCGCGGCTGGGACTTCGTCTCGACCGGCCACGGCGACGTGCCCTGGGAGGACTGCTTCCGGGTGCTCAACGCGATCGGCTACGCCGGGCCGATCTCGGTGGAGTGGGAGGACGCGGGGATGGACCGCCTGCGGGGCGCGGCCGAGGCCGTCGACTTCGTGCGCAACCTGAACTTCGAACCGCCGGAGGCGTCCTTCGACAGCGCCTTCAGCTCCGACTGAAATCCTATAGCCTATAGGCTATATCCTATACGTTGACCAGTACGGCGGATATCCTATAGGATATATCCTATGTGAAGCGCCCCGATCCGAGCGGATCGGGGCGCTTTTCGCGTCGTTACGCGAACGCGAAGATCGGCGGGAAGGCCAGGACCACGATCCAGGCCCATGTGGCGTAGACCGGCACGTAGTCGGTCTGCCAGCGTTCGAGGAGCGTGAAAGGTTTGCGGCCCTTGATGATCCGCCAGTACAGCCACGCCGACCATGCGAGGTTGACGAACAGGATGAGGTTGAGGCCGAGCGCGGCGGTCTTGTTGGGTGTGAGGCCCCATTCGGTGATGCGGCCGGTGATCGCGACGAGCACCAGGATGTCGATGAGCAGCGCGCTCACCACGAGCGAGAACTGCATCCAGTCGAAGACTCCCACCCGTGAGCCCGGGTCGCGGGCCGAGATCGAGTAGAGCACCAGGCCGAGCACGACCACCAGGAGCAGGTCGAACAGGATGAGCATGTCGCGCTCGACGTCGATCGCGTTGGTGGTCACGGCGATCGCGACCAGCACCGCCAGCAGCGTCACCGCGAACAGCGGCGTGAATACGCGGGTGAGCACGGGCGCCATGTTCTCGATGACGCTCTGCTTGGCCTCGACCAGCCACGCGGCCACCACGACCGCCGCCACCGCGCCGCACGGGAGCAGCCATTCGACCACGAACGGCTCCACGTCGACGCCGATCGCGCTGAAGACCCCGAACGTGAACCCGGTGAGCACGCTGCCGCCGAGCCCGATGAGGTTCATGTAGATGAACCACTCGCCGGTGAAGCGGATGAAGTCCATCCGCCTTCTGGCCGAACGCCATTCGCCGCCCGCGTACGCCACGCCCACGACCAGCCACAGCGCGAGCGGCAGGTGGATCGCGCTGAGCGCGAACGACTGCGACTCCTCGCCGAGCCCGTACGCGTTGGCAGCCACCGCGCCGAGCGCGAAGAGCCCCGCCACGATCGCGATCGCCCCACGTCCCAGGCCCCTGCGCCACGCGAAGTACGCCGCGAGCGGCGCGAGCGCGAACAGGCCCAGGTTGCGCGCGTAGAAGATCCCGTCGGAGTCCCAGTCGAGCCCGAACAGCGCGGGGAGCTTGATCCCGACGGCCGCCACGGCCGCGCACGCGATCATCGCGACCAGGTCGCGGCGGCGGGCCCGGTCGGCGCCGCTCTCGGGGTCGGCGCTGAGCACGAGCTGCTTCCAGAGCCGCTCGGAGTGCTCGCGGGCGAACTCGCGGGAGAGCTCGTCCACGCTGCCCATGCGCTTGACGGCGATGAGGAACGCCTCGTCGGGCCTCAGCCCGGCCTCGCCGAGGTCGGCGATGCGGCCCCGGAGGTGGTCCTCCAATTCATCCACATCGGACTCGACCACACCGCGGCGGCCGAGCATGTAGCCGCGCCATTCGGCGATCTGGGGTTCGGTGTCCTCGCTCATGTCAGGCCTCCAGCGCCGGTGGGGCGAGCGGGGCGGCCGACTTCGTCGCGGTCCAGACGTCTTGCAGCGCTTCGACCACCGCGTCCCACTGGCGGCGCTGCTCGGCCAGTTCGCGCCGCCCCTCCTCGGTGATCCGGTAGTACTTGCGGCGGCGGCCGCCTTCGGGTGTGCGCCAGTGGGATTCGATGTAGCCGGTCTTCTCCAACCGGTGCAGCAGGGGGTAGAGCAGCCCTTCGGTCCACTCCAGACGGCCGCCGGAGCGGTCGCTGACCTCCTTGAGGATCGCGTAGCCGTAGCTCTCCTCCTCGGCGAGGATGCCGAGCACCAGGGGAGTGGACGAAGCGGCGACGAGGTCTTTGGCGATGCGCATGGCGACGCCTCCTATGCCTAGAGCTTCTATGCCTTGAACTTCTATGCATCATAGATCTAGGTTTCCGCGATCGTCAACCGAACGCCGGACGCAGCGCGATGTCGCACCCCCGCGGGATCCTTGAAACCGGGGGGACCTGCGGCGCGACACGCCCGGGCGCGGGGTGCGGCCTCGCCCGCCGGACACGCAGAAGGCCCGGCCGAAGCGGCCGGGCCTCGCGTTCCGTCTACCCGTTCGGGAGGATCACCGCCCGGCCGTTGATCGTCCCGGCGTGCAGCCGCTCGTACGCCTCCGGGGCCTCGTCCAGCGAGAACCGCTCCACGTGCACGTCGATCGCGCCCGCCCGGGCCAGGTCGAACACCTCGATCAGCTCGTCCCGAGTGCCCCAGTACGGCGACTTCACTGAGACCTCGAACGGCAGCACCCCGAACCCGACCGGCAGCGTGCCGCCGCCGATGCCCACGATCGTGACGTCGGCCTCCACGGACGCGCACGCGCCCGCGGTCTTCACCGTCGGCGCGGCGCCCACGAAGTCGAACACGGCCTGCGCGCCGACCCCGCCGGTGAGCTCCTTGACCTTGTCGGCCGCGCCCTCGTCGGAGATGATCGTCTCGTGCGCGCCGACCTTGCGGGCCAGGTCGAGTTTGTCCTGCGAGACGTCCAGCGCGATCACCCGCACCGAAGTGAGCGCCCGCAACAGCTGCACGGCCACGTGCCCGAGCCCGCCGGTGCCGATGACCACGGCCGACGAGCCGGGCGTCAGCTTGGGCAGCGACTGCTTGATCGCGTGGTAGGGGGTCAGCCCGGCATCGGTGAGCGGCACGGTCTCGACCGGGTCGAGGTCGCCCAGCGGCACCAGGTGCCGCGCGTCGTCCACGATCAGGTACTCCGCGATCGCGCCCGGCGCGCCGAGCCCGGGCGGGTTGATGCCCAGCTCACGAGCCCTCAGGCAGTAGTTCTCCGCGCCCGCGGCGCACTTGATGCAACGCCCGCAGCCCCACGGCCCGTAGACCGCGACCGATTCGCCCACGTCGAGCCCGATGACCCCGTTGCCGAGTGCGGCGACCGTGCCCGCGCCCTCGTGGCCGAGCGTGAGCGGCAGCGGGTACGGGAACTGGTCGGCGGGCCAGGACATGACGGCGATGTCGGAGTGGCACACCCCGGCCGCGGTGACCTTGAGCAGCACCTCCCCGGGGCCGGGCTCGGGGGTGGGAATCTCGACGACCTCGGGGGCCGCGCCGATCTCGCGGTATTGCAGGGCTTTCATGTCGCCTCCGTGCGCTGCGCTGGGGCCCGGGCCGCACCGGCAGGGCCTCTGACCAGGTCACGGTAACCCGGGGCGGGACGTCCGCGGACCGATTCGCGCCCCGGCGGCGGACGTGGGCTAGGTTCGGCGCGTGGACTTCGCAGACGACCCCCAGGCGCTCCTCGACCGCGTCAAGGCCCTCCGCGGCGCGGGCCGCGTGCTCATCGGCATCGCCGGCTGCCCCGGTGCCGGGAAGTCCACGGCCGCCGCGTGGCTCGCGCGGACGCTCGACCGGGCCGTGCAGGTCCCGATGGACGGGTTCCACCTCGCGAACGCCGAGCTCGTGCGCCTGGGCCGCCGCTCCCGCAAGGGCGCCATCGACACCTTCGACGGCGCCGGATATCGGGCCCTGTTGCGGCGCATCAGGACCGAGACCGACGAGACGGTCTACGCCCCCGAGTTCGACCGCCGCGTAGGCGAACCGGTCGCCGGTGCGATCGCGGTGGAGCCCGAGGCCGAGATCATCGTCACCGAAGGGAACTACCTGCTCGACCCCGAAGGCCCCTGGCCCGGCGTGCGGGACGCGCTCACCGAAGTCTGGTACTGCGAGACGCCCGAACCGCTGCGGCTGCGGCGACTCGTCGCCCGCCACGAGCGCTTCGGCAAGACCCCCGACCACGCCCGCTCCTGGGTCGCCACAGTGGACGAACCCAACGCCGAGCGCATCCGCGCCGCCAGGGACCGCGCCGATCTCGTGGTCGACTTCGACGCCCTCGGCATCGCCCCGGGCGCCTGAACGCGCCGGATCCGCAGCGGGCCAGGCCGTGCTCGGATTCCCGAGCGGTCGCCATCGGGCCGTGCGCTTCGCTGCCGTATAGGGGAGGGCCTGTCGCGGCCTCGGCGAGCGAGCTGACGGACTCCGATACCGCCTCACGAGGATGCGCGATCACCGCCCGGACGTATATTCGACGCCATGCCCATCGCAGCCGATTCGCTCCGCGTCGGCGTCCTCGGACCGCTCACGGTCACGGCTCCGGAAGGCCCGATCGAGGTCGCCGGCGCGCGCCTGCGCTCGCTGCTCACCCGCCTCGCCCGCGACGCCGGGCGGCCGGTCACCGCCGAGGCCCTCGCGGCCGCCGTGTGGCCCGAGGACGGACCCGCCGACCCCGCCTCGGCCGTGCGCTCCCTCCTCACCCGCCTGCGCCGCCTCCTCCCCGAAGGCGCGATCGCCTCCGTGCCCGGCGGCTACCGCCTCGACGTCGAACCCGACGCGGTGGACGCGTGCCGGTTCCACCGCCTCGCCGCCGAAGGCCGCCGCGCGCTCCGGGCCGGCGACCCCGCCGCCGCGCGCCCGCTTCTGGCCGAGGCCCTCGACCTGTGGCGCGGCCCCGCGCTCGCCGACACCCCCGACGCGCTCGGCGCGATCGCCGCCCTCGACGAGGAGCGCCTCACCGCGCTCGAAGACCGCGCCGAAGCCGAACTCGCCACCGCCGCCGACCTCGGCGCGGTCCTGCCGCCCCTGGCCGAGGCCGCCGCCGCCCACCCGCTGCGCGAGCGCCTGCACGCCCTGCACTTCCGCGCCCTGCGCGCCGCAGGCCAAGGGGCCGAAGCGCTCTCGCGCTACGACGAGCTGCGCCGCCGCCTCGCGAGCGAACTCGGCGCCGACCCCGGCGCCGAACTCCAGGCCGTGCACCGCCTCCTCCTCGAACCCGAGGCCCCCGCCCGGCCCCGCGGCAACCTCCGCGCCGCCATCACCAGCTTCGTGGGCCGCGAGAGCGAGATCGACCAGGTCACCGCCGCGCTCAAGACCTCCCGCCTGGTGACCCTCCGCGGCCCCGGCGGCGTGGGCAAGACCCGCCTCGCCACCACCGTGGCCGCCGCCGCCGAGTGCCCCGCCTGGATCATCGAGCTCGCCCCCGTCACCGACCCCGAAGGCGTGGTCCGCACCGCGGCGCAGACCTTGGGCGCCTTCGACACCGCCTTCGACGACACCGCCGCCCGCGCGCTCGGCGACGCGCTCGACCGCATCGTCGACGTCCTCGCGGGCCGCCCCGCCCTGCTCGTCCTCGACAACTGCGAGCACCTCATCGACGCCGCCGCCGACTTCGCCGACCGGCTCCTGGGGCGCTGCCCGAACCTGCGAATCCTCGCCACCAGCCGCGAACCGCTCGCCATCACCGGCGAGACCGTGTGCCAGATCGAACCCCTCGATCCCGAAGCGGCCGTACGACTCTTCACCGAACGCGCCGAAGCGGCCCGACCCGGAACCATTGTGGACGAAGCGCTGGCGGCCGAG
Source organism: Glycomyces sp. NPDC046736 (assembly GCF_040645615.1). NCBI lineage: Bacteria > Bacillati > Actinomycetota > Actinomycetes > Glycomycetales > Glycomycetaceae > Glycomyces > Glycomyces sp. NPDC046736. The sequence continues at coordinate 79,883 of NZ_JBEYYO010000022.1, forward strand.
ATCTGCGACCGCCTCGACGGCCTCCCGCTCGCCATCGAGCTCGCCGCCGCCAAGTTGCGCACCCTCGAAGCGGCGCAGCTGATCCGACTCCTCGACGACCGCTTCCGGCTGCTGACCGGCGGCTCCCGCACCGCCCTGCCGCGCCACCAGACCCTCCGCGCGGTCGTGGCCTGGTCCTGGGACCTGCTCGACCCCGCCGAACGCGAACTCGCCGAGGCCGCCTCCGTGTTCGGCGGCGGCCTCGCGATCGAGGCGGCCGAGGCGCTCGGCGGCTCCCTCGACACCCTGACCGCCTTGGCGGACAAGTCGATCCTGCAACCGGGCGGCGGGCGCTTCACCATGCTGGAGACGCTGCGCGAGTACGGCCAAGAGCGCCTGGCCGAGACCGGCCGCCTCGTCAAGGCCCATCAGGCCCAGGCCGCGTACGTCCTCGACCTCGCCGAACGCGCCGAGCCGCATTTGCGGCGCGCCGAGCAGCTCGACTGGATCCACCGGCTCGACGCCGAACGCGACAACCTCGTCGCGGGCTTCCAGTTCGCCGTCGGCGCGGGCGACGCCGACACGGCCGTGCGCCTGGCCGCCGCGATGTGCCTGCACTGGCTCTACACCGGCGCCCAGCCCGAGGCCGCCCGCTGGCTCGACACGGCCCTGAGCGTCCCCGGCCCGGCCCCCGAGGACGCGCGGGTCCTGGTGCGCGGCATGGCCATGGTCAACGACATGCTCTGCGGCACTTTCCAACCGGACACGGTCCTGACCGAGTTCGGCGCGGTGGTCCGCGACGCGAAGCCCTTCGGCGACCATCCGCTCTTGGTCCTCGCCGAAGCGCTGTACCTGATCTTCGTCGACGAGCACGACGCCGGGCTCGCGGCCATCGAGGCCCGCCGGTCGCACCCCGACCCGTGGGTCCAGGCGGTGCTGTCGATGCTGCGGGCGCTGCTGCTCGAAGACCGCGGTGAGATGACCGCGATGCGCGTCGACCTCGCCCGCGCCGCTTCGGGTTTCCGCCAGGTCGGGGACCGGTACGGGCTCTACCATTCGTTGAACTGGCTGGCCCAGCTCGGCCTGATGTTCGGCGACCTCGAACCGGCGATCGAGGCTTTGGAGGAGTCGCTGGCGTTGCAGCGGGAACTGGTCCCCGGCGCTGCCGCCGTGCAGACCCGCACGATCCTCGCCGGGGCCCTGATGCGCCAGGGCCGAGGCGATGAGGCCCGCGCCTCGCTGGAGGCGATCGTGGCCGAGGCCGAGGCCGACCGCGAGCACCCGTCCTCGGCCCGGGAGGCCCTGTTCGCACAGCTCGGACTCGGTGACCTCGCCCGTCTCGAAGGGCGCCTCGACGACGCGCGTGAGCATTACGCGGCCGCCGAGTGGCTCCGTGAGGACTCCGGCGGCATCGTGCCTCCTCAATGGAGCGCTCTGATGTCCCGCACCCGTATCTTCACCGCCCTGGCCCGAGGCGAGGTCGACCAGGCCCGGCGCGACGTGGCCTTCGCCGTGGCCCAAGGCAAGGAGGCCATGGACATGCCCGTCCTGGCCAAGGTCGCGATCGCGGTGGCGGCCTTGGCCGCCAGCGACGGTGACGACACGGCGGCCGCCCGCCTCCTCGGCGCGGCCGACCGGCTGCGGGGCGCGCCGGACCGGTTCGACATCGATGCGGCCGTTCTCGAAAGGGGCCTGCGCGGTCGCCTCGGGGTGGTGGCCTACGAGACGGCGGTCAGATCCGGCCGCGAACTCGACCGAGACGATGCGGTGGCCCTTTTGGACAATGCGAAGTAGACGAGAACGGACCGGGCGCAGCCCGGTCCGTTCTCGTGGGTGTTCCGATCAAGTCGTGCCCCCGCCGGTGTCCGGCGCGAACGGGTCTGGCGTCCGCAGGCCGCACCGAACCCCGGCGGGGAGTCTCAAGGGGCTAGGGGGTTCGTAAACACCCCCTAAGTCCGGCGCCGGTAGGCTCGGACCGCCAGCGGCGCGAAGACCGCGATGATGCCCGCCGTCCACAGCAGCGTGGCGGTCACCGGCCCGGCCACGGGCCCGCCGACCATGAGCCCGCGGGCGGCGTCCATCGCGTGGACGGCCGGGTTGACGTTCATCCAGGCCTGGAGCCAGCCCGGCATCGATTCGACCGGGGTGAGCATGTTGGTGCCGAACGTCAGCGGGAAGATCACGATGAACGCCACGCCCTGCACCGAGCCCGGCTCCTTCAGCACCGCGCCCAGCAGCAGGAACACCCAGCTCAGCGCGAAGCCCATCCCGATCGCGAGCAGGCAGGCCGCCAGAGCGCTGAGCGGGTCGGTCTCGATCCGGAAGCCCAGGATCGAGGAGAACCCGATGAGGACCACGAGCGTGACCACGTACCGGATGCCGTCGCCGAGCACCGCCCCGATCAACGGCGCCGAGCGCCCGATCGGCATGGACCGGAAGCGGTCGAACAGCCCGGTCTTGAGGTCGGAGCTGAAGTTGACGCCCGACTGGATCGACGCGAACAGCGTCAGCATGATCGCCAACGCGGGCACCAGGGTCTGTAGGTAGGCCGCGGTGTCCCCGGCGAGCGCGCCGCCGAGGAGGAACCCGAACATCGCGGTGAAGATGATCGGCTGGAGCGTGACGTCGAGCAGCTGTTCGGGGTTGCGCATGGTCTTGGTGAGGTTGCGCCATGCGAGGGCGAACGCGTGCCTCGCGAGTGCGAAGGGCCGCTTGGCGACCGTGGATTCGCCCATTGTGGTTTCGTGTTCTGCGAGTATCGCGGTCATGCCGGGACCTCCGTCTTCTCGTCGCTGGCGTGCCCGGTGAGCTTGAAGAACACGTCGTCCAGATCGGGCAGCTGGAGCGAGAGTTCGGTGACGCCGATGCCGACCTGGGCGAGTTCGCCGACCACGGCGGTGAAGACCAGGTCGCCGTCGGCCGGGACGCTGAGGACCCCGCGCTGCGGCGATTCGGGTCTGCGCCCGGTGAACTCGGCGAGGACCCGGCTGACGCGGTCGAGGTCCCCGGAGTCGCTGGGGCGCACCACGATCGACTGGCCGCCGACGATCCGTTTGAGTTCGGCGGGGGTGCCGTGGGCGATGACGCGGCCGTGGTCGATCACCGAGATGGCGTCGGCGAGCGCGTCGGCCTCGTCGAGGTACTGGGTGGTGAGCAGGATGGTGGTCCCCTCGGCCACGAGGCGGCGCACCACGCCCCACAGCTCCTCGCGCTTGGCGGGGTCCAATCCGGTGGTCGGCTCGTCGAGGAACACGATCCGGGGGCGGCCCATGAGGCTCGCGGCGAGGTCGAGGCGGCGGCGCATCCCGCCGGAGTAGGTCTTGACGGTGCGCTTCGCGGCGTCGGTGAGGTCGAAGTCGGCCAGGAGCCGCTTGGCCCTGGCGCGGATCTCGCCGCCGCGCTGGTCGAGGAGGCGGCCGATGAGGGTGAGGTTCTCCATGCCGGTCAGGTCGTCGTCGACCGAAGCGAACTGGCCGGTGAGGCCGATGGCGCGGCGGACCTTGTCGGGGTCGCGGACCACGTCGTGCCCGGCGACGGTGACGGTGCCGCCGTCGGGGCGCAGGAGGGTCGAGAGCACGCGGACGGCGGTGGTCTTGCCCGCGCCGTTGGGCCCGAGGACGCCGAGGACGGTGCCTTCGGCCGCGGCGAGGTCGACGCCGTCGAGCGCGGTGAAGTCGCCGAAGCGTTTGACCAGCCCTTCGGTCTGGAAGGCGGTGGACATGCGGGTTTCCCTTCGAACGGTTCCGGTTTCCGGGGTCCATCGTTCGCGGGAGGCGTGTCATCGGCGGTGCACGCGCGTGTCACGGGTGTGGCACGTGGGTTCAGCGGGTGGTGAACGGCTCGGTGAGGTGCGGGGTGGCCAGGTGGAGCGTGGCGTCGAGGTCGAGGACGCGTTCCCTGGAGCGCCGCGCCTGCTCGGGGTCGGTCTCGTGGGAGTACGGCAGTTCGGGGTGGAGCAGCTGGATCGCGTGGACGAGGAGGTCGCCGGTGACCACGGCGAGGTCGCGGCCGTGCTCGACCACGACGCTCTGGTGGCCGGGGGTGTGGCCGGGGGTGGCCACGGCGCGGCCGGTGCGAAGCTCGGTGTCGCCGTCGAGGAGGCGCAGCTGCCCGGTGTTCTGGAGCGGTTCGAGGAGCGCGGAGCGCAGGCCCGGGTTGAGCGACTCGACGGCCTCGTATTCGGTCCGCTGGAGCAGGTATTCGGCGTTCGGGAAGTACGGCCGCTCGCTCACGACCGCCCAGCCGACGTGGTCGGTGTGGAGATGGGTGAGCACCACGGTGTCCACTTCGGATGGATCGATGTCGGCGGCGGCCAGCGACTCCGGCAACGTTCCGGGCACGGGCGCCCAGGACGCGGCGGGGCTGTCGGCCGGGCCGATCCCGGCGTCGACCACGGTGAGGCCTTCTTCGCTGCGGATCGCGAAGGCGCGGAACTGGAGCACCCACTGTCCTTCGGCGTCCACGGCTCCGGGGGCGAAGCGGTCGGCCGCGTTCCACTGCTCGGCGGTCGCGGTCGGGAACGCTTCCTCTCGGCCGGCGAAGAACGGCCCGTCGCCGTCGGGGAGGGCGATGATCTCGGCTGAACCGATCCTGAGGCGGGGGAGTCGCATGGCGCGATCCTGCCACGGGCTGCGGGGCCGCGACCGGGCACCTTGACCTGGAGTCCGCTCCAGGCCGTAGGCTGCGAACGGTCACACCGACGAAGGGGAATGCGATGGCGCGAGTGGCGGTCACCGGCGGCAGCGGCAAGCTCGGACGGGCCTGCGTGCGGGACCTGGTCGAACACGGCTGGGACGTGGTCAATCTCGACCGGCGGCCCTCGCCGGACGGCCTCGCGCCGTACACCGAGGTCGACCTCACCGACTACGGCCAGACCGTGGAGGCCCTGACCCGCATCGACGACCGCTACGACGGCCTCGACGCGGTGGTCCACCTCGCCGCAATCCCCGCTCCCGGCCTGCGGGCCAACGCGGCCACGTTCGAGAACAACATCGTGACCACGTTCAACGTCTTCCAGGCCACCCGCCTGGCCGGTATCACCAACGTCGTGTGGGCCTCCAGCGAGACCGTGCTGGGCCTGCCGTTCGAGACCCCACCGCCGTACCTCCCGGTGGACGAGGAGTACGCCGCGCGCCCTGAGTCCACGTACTCCCTGGTCAAGCACCTCGAAGAGACGATGGTCGCCGAGCTGTGCCGCTGGCGGCCGGACCTCAAGGTCACGGGCCTGCGCTTCTCGAACGTGATGTACGTCGAGGACTACGCGGCCTTCCCGGCCTTCGACGCCGACCCGACGCTGCGCAACTGGAACCTGTGGTCCTATATCGACGCCCGCGACGGCGCTCTGGCGATCCGCCTCGGACTCGAACGCGAAGGCACCGGCAAGGAGGTCTTCGTGATCGCCTCGCCCGACACCGTGATGACCACGCCCACAATGGACCTGGTCGAACGCTACTACCCCGACCTCGAACTCAAGCGCCCCTTGCGCGGCCACGAGACCCTGCTCTCGATCGAGAAGGCCCGCACCCTCCTCGGCTACGACCCGCGGCACACCTGGCGCGACCACGTCTGACGCGTCGCCAAGGCCTGCCGCGGGAACACCGTTCGGGACTATTCGACCTCGTACCAGACGTGGAAGTCGTCGTAGCGGTGGATGCCGGGGGTGCCGTCGATCTCGCGCAGGGCCGCCTGGAGGTCGTGGAGCTGGCTGACCCGCATCGGCAGGGCCGCCTCGTCGGGCTGGTAGGTCCAGCCCCGCGGGTAGTCCATGCCCGGCTGGATCGACATCTCGACGTGGCAGCCGAGCAGGTGGGAGACCTTGTGGTCGGCGCACCAGTCCACGAGCCGGTCCACGGTGTCCACATAGGTGTCCCACTCCTGGACGTAGAGGCGGCCGGGGTAGAACGTGTCGCCGGTCAGGAGCAGGCGGGTCCAGCGGTCGTAGAAGTGGGTCGCGGCGATCTGGTGGCCCGGGCCGGGGATCACGTCGATCACCCTGCCGCCCAAGTCGAGTTCGCGAGGGGTCTGGGGCCAGTCGTCGAAGCCGTAGAAGTCGCGCACCCCGTCGAGCCCGGGGGCCACGACCGTCGTGTTCGGACGGTCGGCGAACTGGGCGTCGGCGGCCTTGTGGTCGCCGTGGCCGTGGGAGTGGGCCACGATGAGGCGGTAGTCCTTCCTCGGATGCCGCTCCAGCCAGGCCTCGATGTGACTGTCGACGGTCGCCCGCAGCGGGAAGTACTCGGCCTCGGTCGTGGCCCCGGTGTCGACCAGCAGCGCCAATTCGTTCCCGAAGAGCAGGAACATGAACGGCGCCTCGTAGTTCACGGACATGTTCTGCCGCATGATGATCGTGTGCTCGTCGGCGGCGTGCGACTGGATCTCGGGCGCGGGGTCGTGCTTCGGCGAGGGCCACCCGGCGTGCCAGTCCACGTCGAGGTCGGGCGTGCAGCCTTCGCTGCCGAAGCTCACCGGTCGTTGCGGCATGGTCTCCTCCTGGGCGGGGCGGTGGAAGGCGGTTCCCGCCGTCAGCGTACCCAGGGTTCCGGCGGCGAGCAGGGTGCGGCGTCGTGCGGTCATGTCGGCTCCTTGATCTGGTGGTGAAGCCCAGTCTCGCGGCCTGCGCGGCCCGCCGCCTCGTGTGCGCGAATGAACTGCGCGCCAAGGCGATTCGACCAAGGTGGCAGGCCCGTTCCGACTTCGGTGGCAGAGCCCCGGAGATTTAATTGCAACAAATGGTTGCGCGTTGCCTCGATGTCCGCTAATGTAAGAAGCAACCAAAGGTTGCGAAAGGTGGTAGTCATGAACGCGCAATACGACACGATCGAGCGGGAGATCCGCATCAACGCCTCGCCCGAGGTGGTCTTCGACGTGGTGAGCAGCCCCGAGCACCTCACCGAGTGGTGGCCCGACGAGGCCCAGTACGAAGCGGTCCCCGGCTCGGCCGGGCGGATCGGATTCAAGGAGCAGGACGGCACGGTCGACTGGCAGCAGTTCACCGTGGTCGACGCGAGGCCGCCGCGTCACTTCTCGTTCCGCTGGACCCACCTCGAAGGCGAGACCGCCGCGCCCGGGAACTCGTTCCTGGTCGAGTTCGACCTCGAACCCGACGGCGCGGGCACCGTGCTGCGCATGGTCGAGTCCGGGTTCCGCGAGCGGGGCTGGGACGAGGCCAAGGCCGTCGCCGAGCACGCCGCGCACGTCGAGGGCTGGGGCATCTTCCTGCCGCGCCTGCCCGTCTACGCCGAGAAGGTCGGCGCGAGCCGATGAGCACGGCAGTGGACGACGAGCTCTGGTCGGCGATCGGCGACCCGACCCGCCGCCGCCTGATCGACCTGCTGCTCGACGAGGACGGCACCGCCACCAGCCTGAGCGGGCACCTTCCGGTGACCCGCCAGGCGGTGGCCAAGCACCTGGCCGTCCTCGACCGGGCCGGACTCGTCACCGGCACGACCGCGGGCCGCGAGCGGCGCTACCGCGTCGACCGCGCGCAGCTTGCCCGCGCGATCGCGCAGCTCACCGAGGTCGGCGAGACCTGGGACGCCCGCCTCGACCGCATCAAGCGCCTCGCCGAGTCGATCCAGCGGGAGAAGGACGCCTAGAGACTCCAGGCCCCGTTGGTGTTCAACAGGATCGAATAGACCGAATCGGTCGCGGTGACGAAGAGCCGGTTGCGCTTCGGGCCGCCGAAGACCAGATTGGACACCGCGGGCTGCGGAACGTGGAGGGTCGCCAGGAGCGAGCCGTCGGGATCGAAGCAGTACACGTTCTCGGCGGCCGCCCACACGCGGCCCTCCACGTCCACGCGCAGGCCGTCGAAGTTCCCCGCGGGCACCTCGGCGAACACCTCGCCGCCCGAGAGCGAACCGTCCCGGGCGTCGAAGCGCCGCAGGTGGCCGCCGCGCGTGTCGGCGATGTAGAGCACCGACTCGTCGGGGGAGAACGCGAGCCCGTTGGGCCGCTCGAAATCGTCCGCGACCCGCGCGACCTCGCCCGAGGGGTCGACCCGGTACACGTGGCACCCGTCGATCTCCTGCTCGGCCCGGTGGCCCTCGTAGTCGCTGGTGATCCCGTACGGCGGGTCGGTGAACCAGACCGCGCCGTCCTTCGAGACCACCGCGTCGTTGGGGCTGTTGAGCCGCAGGCCCTTCCAGCGGTCGGCGACCACAGTGGTCGAACCGTCGAACTCGACCCGGGTGACGCTGCGCGATCCCTGCTCGCACGAGATGAGCCGTCCCTGCCGGTCGAGCGTGTGCCCGTTCGCGTACCGCGCGGGCGAGGCGAAGACGCTCACCGACCCGTCGGTCTCGTCCCAGCGCATCACCCGGTCGTTGGGGATGTCGCTGAACAGCAGGTACTTCCCCGAAGGCACGTACACCGGGCCCTCGGTCCACCTCCCGTCCGAGAACAGGCATTCGAGATGGTCGTCGCCCGCGACCGCGAACCGGGCGTCGTGGACTTCGAACTTCGCATGGGTCTTGTGCATCGGGCCCTCCTGAGGATCGCCTCCGACCCTAACCCCAGCACACTGACGGCCTCGGCGGCGATGTGCTGGCGCATCCCGTCGAAGCCGAGCTCCATGACCGCTTCGAGCGCGCGCCGATGGGCCTCGGCCAGCGCGTCGTCGGCCGCGACCTCCACATCGGGCACGACCCCGACGCCTTCCCAGTTCCGGCCCGAGATCGGGCTCACCGAACGCGCGGTGGGGATCGTCACCTCCAGGTGCGTGTCGACCTTGAAGCCCTCGCGCGGATGCGCGCCGCCGCGGGTCTGCTCGCCGACCACGACGGCCCGGCCGCGCTCCTGGAGGTCGAAGCTGAGCGCCTCGCCGCCGGAGAACGTGGTCGCGCTGGTGAGCACCCACATCGGTTTGGTCCCACCGAACTTGGGCCCGGGCACGTGCGCGGTCCAGTTCTGGACGAAGTCCTCGGGATGGCGTTTGGCCATGCCGGACAACTGGACCGGCTCGTCGCCGGTGAAGTAGCTATACGCCAGGTTGACCATCGTCGGGTCGCCGCCGACGCAGTCGCGCAGGTCCAGGATCAGCGCGTCGGTCGAGGCGAGCAGGTGCATCGCCGCGATGACCTTCTCCCCGGCGACCGCGGGCGGGAACAGCAGCGGCGCGATCGACAGCAGCCCGACGTTCCCGGGCAGCCGCTGCGCGTTCGCGACCCCGCCGCAGGTCAGGTCGCTCCATTCGGCCATCTGGCGCATCTGGGTGGCCTCGTCGTCGTGGGTCTCGCTGAGCGGCGACTCGCTGTATTTGAGCCGCAGGTGCAGGTCGCCGTTCACCGCTTGCAGATCGGGGGTCACCAGCGCGGCGAGGCGCAGCTGGTCGGCCCCGGCGTAGCGGCCCTCGGTCTCGCGGGCGAGCAGGAGCGCGCCGAGCTCGGCGGCGACCTCGGGAAAGATGTAGTGCCGGTCGAGCAGCTCGACGATCCGCGGGATCACGGTGGCGGCGGCGTTGGGCATGGCTTCCTCCAAGAGGTGGCGGGGTTCTGGCAAGAAGTGAACCACCGATTTGACAAAGAGTCCAGTTTTTTGGACACTTAATTCATGACCGACGACGACCTGACCGTCACCACCGCGCAGCAGTACCGCGCCCTCGGCCACCCGGTCCGCCACCGCCTCCTCTTCGCCCTCGGCCGCGAGCCCGCGACCCTCAGCGGCCTCGCCGCCGACCTCGGGCTCAGCAAAGGCAGCGTCGGCCACCACCTGAAGATCCTCAAAGAGGCCGGCCTGGTGCGCCTCGACCACGCCCGCCAGGTCAGAGGCGGCACCGAGCAGTACTTCAGGCGCTCCTTCGAGCGATTGAAGTACGACACCGGCACCGACGCCACCAAGGCCGCGCTGGCGGCCGTGGCCGACGACATCGCCGCCGCCGAACCCGACCCGCTGCTCCTCCTGCGCAACGTCCGCCTCACCGAAGACCAGGCCCGGCGCCTGCGCGACCTCCTCGAGGAGACCGTCCACGACCTCGAAGACACCCCGGGCGAGGCCCGCTACGGCGTCCTCGTGGGCCTCTACCGGCCTTGACCTGAAGTGACGGTTGACTACCCTCCGTTCCGGCTGCGATACTCGGCGACTGGTCTTCCCTACACAAGGCCGCCGTTCGGCGAGCCCGGAACGAGGCGATGGCATGGCCACCATTGAGGAGCACCGCGAGGAATGGTTCAAGATCCTCGACGGCTACCCCGACCACGAGAAGCCCGACCCCGAAGACCGTCTCGCGGTGGAGACCTCCTGCTCGGGGTTCCTCGGCAACATGTGGACCCGCGCCTCCATCCCTGAGGTGCAAGGGGTCTCGCTGCCGGAGCTGGAGATGGTGTTCATCCAGTACTACCTCCGGCGGGCCGACGCGTTCGGCGCGGCGATGCTCGCGGCCATGACCGAGCTGGCCGACGCGCCGGGGGGCCGCCGGGCCGCGTCCAAGGCCGTCGAGCGCCTCAAGGGACTCGGCGTCCCCGTGCCCTCCTGGCACGGCGAGGAGCTGACCCTCGGCGAGTGCTGGAAGGCGGGCGACCACTACGGGGACCAGCTCACGTTCTTCTGCTCGTTCCACGCCCCCAGCGGCGACCACGCGCTGTCCTACACCGTCGACTACTCCGAGTACCACTTCGACATGGTCGTGGACTGCGACGCGACCGACCGGATCGAGCGGCTCCTCGAACTCCACCGCGACCGCAACGCGAAGTTCCCCGACCGGCTGTTCGTCCCCGTCCAGGCCGAACCGGCCGAGCTGGGCCCCGGCACCCGCCGCTCCCTCCAGGACTGGGACATCTTCTGCGTCGAGGGCGACCCGACCCGCCTGGCCCCGCGCTACCTGATGCTGCGCGAGCTGTGGAAGGCCCGCATGCGCCTGCTCCCGCAGGTCGAGCCCGAGGAGATCAGCAAGCCCTCCGACGACGAGCTGTCGATGTTCGCCTCCGGTTTCGTGGGCCACGTCCTCGGCGAGATCCACTTGAGCGAACCCCACTTCGAGGCCATCCAGGAGCTGTGCTGGTTCCACGGCATCAACGGCCCCAAGGTCAGCCCCACCCGCGCGTTCGTGTTCCTGGAGCGCTACCTGCCCTCCAAGTACGAGCCGGGCGACCCGGTCGTGGAGGCCGTGGGCCAGCTCTACCTGCCGTTCCTGCGCTGGGCCGCCTCGGCCACCGATCTTCGCCCCGAGGCCTGGCCCTACTTCAAGCACAAGACCGAGAAGCTCTTGAGCAAGTACCCGAACTGGACCGCGAAGGATCCCGACAGCGCCCGCATCCCAAGGCCGCGTTCCCTTTGAGGCTCAAACGGGCCACGCCACGTCGTCGATCGCGAGCCACGGCGCCCGCGCCAGCGCGGTCGGGGTCAGGCCCGTGAACGCCTTGACCTCGCGGTGCAGGTGCGACTGGTCGGCGTAGCCGGTTGCGGCCGCGACTTCGGCTGCGCCGCGGCCCGAGGCGAGACGGTGCGCGGCGTGGTCGAACCGCACCAGCCGAGCGGCGCGCTTGGGGGAGATGCCGAGTTGGGACCTGAAGCGCGACCACAGTCGTTTGCGGCTCCACCCGGTCTCGCCCGCGAGGTCGTCGACGCGGACCCGCCCGCGCGCGGCGAGGGTCCGCCGCCAGGCATGGGCCACTTCGGGATCGACCGTTCGGTGCTCCAGCCTGCGGCCGACGGCCTCGGTCGCGATCGCGAACCGCTCGTCCCAGGAAGCGCCGGCGCGCAACCGGTCTTCGAGGCGTTCGGCCTCGCGGCCCCACAGGTCCGCGAGCGGCACGAGCCCGAGTTCGGCCCGCGTCCCGAGCACCGCCGCGGCGGCGACGGGCCCGAGCCGGATCTGGAGGCACGCCCCGGCCCGCCGGGCGGTGGCCCGGAGCGCGCCGGGGTCGAGCCCGACGACCACGCTGCCTCTTTCGCGCCTGCCGCCCGCGTCGTAGTCGATGCCTTCGCCGAGTTCGACGAGCAGCGTGACGGAGGGGTGCGCGATCATGGCCATGTCGACCGATGCCGGTGCGCGGTAGGCGAACCCGGCCATCCGAAGCCCCGGCACCCGAACCGGCCGGGCCGGGACGGCGACGTCCGCCCACGACCAGTCGAACGGCGTCCCGGCACTCATGCGGCCGAGTCTACGCCCGGGCCGTCACCTCGCCGTGAATTCGAGCAGCAGTTCGCTTGCGGCCCCAGGTGATTCGAGGAGTGGGAGATGTCCCACGCCCGACAGCACTTTGATTTGCGCGCCCGGCACTGCCTCGTACTGGCGCACCGAGGACGGCTCCCAGCGAGGGTCGGCGTCGCCGAAGATCGCCAGGACCGGCACGTCGAGTGCGGCCAGCCGCTCGGGCACGCTCCGCTCCTTGAGGTACGCGAGGTTCCCGCTCGACACCTTCCGGAAGGTGCGGTACGTGATCGCCTTGACCCCCGCGATCAGTTCGTCCGGCAGGTCCACCGGGCGAGCGGCCACCGCGCTGATCCCGCGTCGGATCATCGCGTCCGACCGGATCGACCACAGCAGCGGACCGAAAGGCGGGCCCAGCAGGGCTCTGAGGATCGGCGGTTCCGGAAGGAGCGCATCGACACTCGGGCCGGTGCTCATCAGCGTCAACGAGCGCACGAGGTCGGGGCGGTGCTCGGCGAGCGCGGTGAGGACGTACCCGCCGCTGGAGTGCCCGGCGGCGCAGACCGCGCCGAGGCCGAGACCGTCGATGACCGCCGCGAGCCTGCGCGCCTGCTCCGGCACGTCGTACGAAGGCGCGGGCGGGGAGTGGCCGCAGCCGGGCAGGTCGACCCGGATCACGCGGTGGCGCTCGGCCAGGGCCGGGACCATCGGAGCCCAGGTGTCGCCGGAGGCCCCCGATCCGTGGACGAGCAGCAGCGGCGGCGCCTCCGGTGGGCCGCTGCCGACCACGTGCATCCCGTGCGGACTGTCGTTCTCGCTCATGGGGAAATGGTGCGCCCCAGGTCGGCCCGCGTCTTGTACGAATGTCGCTGAGGCGGGCCGCCGCAGCGGCCCGCCTCCGGGTGTTTCCTGGTATGGCTTCTAGCGCTTGTTGAAGCGCTTCTTGGCGACCACGTAACCGAGCAGCGCGAACGCCAGCGCCCACGCGACCGTCAGGACCAGGTCCGCCGTCCCGACTTCGGTCCCGGACAGGAGCGCCCGCACGACCTCGATGAAGGGGGTGAACGGCTGGTAGTCCGCGAAGTACCGCATCGCGGTCGGCATCGACTCGGTCGGGACGAACGCCGAACCGAGGAACGGCAGGAGCAGCAACGGCATCGGAGTGTTCGAGGCCTCCTCGACCGACTTCGCGGTCATGCCCAGGCCCACGGTCAGCCAGGCGAGGCCGAAGGCGATCAGCAGCAGGACCCCGGCCAGGCCCAGCCAGCCGAGCGGGCCGGTCTCGGCGCGGAAGCCGAGCGCGAACGCGACGAGCAGGAGCACCGCCACGGACAGGAGCGACTGGAGCACCGAGGCGATCACGTGCCCGGTGAGCACCGAGACCCGCGCGATCGACATCGTGCGGAACCGGTCGATGATGCCCTGCGTCATGTCCATCGCGACGCTGATCGAGGTGCCCTGGACTGCGGCCACGATCGCCATGAGGACCATGCCCGGCGTCAGGTAGGTCAGGTACGCGTCGCGCCCGCCGGTGGGGCCGCCGAGGCCGTCGCCGAGCGTGCCGCCGAAGACGAACACGAACAGCAGCAGGAAGACCACCGGCATGCCCACGAGCATCACGGTCAGGGAGGGGTACCGCAGCATGTGCTTGAGCTGGCGGCGCAGCATGGTCGAAGTGTCGGAAACGCTGTAGGCGATGGTGCTCATCGGAGTGCTCTCTCTATACGTATGGGTATGCGTGGCTCAGGCGGCGGTCTCGGCCCGGCCGGTGAGCGCCAGGAACACGTCGTCGAGGTCGGGGGTGTGGACGGTGAACTCGTCCACTTCGACCCGCTCGCGGTCGAGCGTGTCGAGGATCCGGCGCAGCGAGTCCACCGACGCGTCGGAGGGCACCTGCACCGTCAGCTGCTCGGCGTCGAAGGCGCTGGCGCCCAGCACCTTCGCGGCGTGCTCGACTTGACCCGCGCGGCGCAGGCGCAGGCCCACGTGCCCGCCGGGGATCATGCGCTTGAGCTGCTCGGGCGTGCCCTCGGCCACGACCTTGCCGCCGTCGAGGACCGCGATCCGGTCGGCCAGCTCATCAGCCTCCTCCAAGTACTGCGTGGTCAGGAAGACCGTGGTGCCGCCCTTGACGAGCTCGCGGATGATCGCCCACATGGTGCGGCGGCTGCGCGGGTCCAGGCCCGTGGTGGGCTCGTCGAGGAAGATCACTCGCGGGTCGCCCATGAGGCACATCGCGATGTCGAGGCGGCGCTTCATGCCGCCCGAATACGTGGCCGGGGTGCGCTTCGCGGCGTCGACGAGGTCGAACCGCTCCAGCAGCTCCTCGCTCCGCCGCCGCGTCTCCTGCTTCCCCAGGTGGTTGAGGCGGCCCATGAGGTGCAGGTTCTCGCGGCCGGTGAGCAGGTCGTCCACGGCCGCGAACTGGCCGGTCACGCCGATGCGCCCTCGGACCTCGTCGGCTTGGTGCGCGACGTCGCCGCCGCCGACGAACGCCTCGCCGGCGCCTGCCGGGATCAGGGTCGACAGGATGTTGACGGTGGTGGTCTTGCCCGCGCCGTTGGGCCCGAGCAGGGAGAAGATCGTGCCTTCGGGGACGGCGATGTCGACGCCCTTGAGGACCTCGGTCTCGCCGTAGGACTTGACGAGGCCGCGGGCCTCGATCGCCAGGGGCTTGGTGGTGTCCATGGTTCCTTCTCAGAGGTAAATGTGCATTGTGGACAGTCGGAGGGCAGGCTCCGCCCCCGCTGCTCAGTGGGTGTTTCAGTGCATACCGCCCGGGGCCTTGACCAGGGCAGCGTCGATCAGCGGCCTGCGGCCGCGAGTTCGCTTGCGGTGCTTAGATGTCGAGGTCCAGGACCGCTGGGGCCTCGGTGTTCCCGGCGATCATGTCGTAGAGCTGGGCCGGGATCTTCTCCTTGAGCTGCGCGAGCGTCTCGACCACTTCGAGCGTGGCCTCGCCGGTGTCGAGCGAATAGCTCTGCTCGCCGAGCCCGAGCATCTTGCGCCAGCCGGTCTCGTTCGTCAGGTGCACGTAGTCGGGGGTGCGCTCGATGTGGAGGGCGAACTTCCCGGTGCGCGTGCGGTAGACGCGGTAGATCACGGCCTTCTTGTCGTTGCTCCAGACGTGCTCGCCCAACTGGACGCCCATGAAGCGCTGGCGCTGCCGCTGGCCGCCGGGGCCCTTGCCGACGCGGACGGTGATCTCCTTGTAGCCCTCCAGCAGGCCTTCCTCGGCGTCCACGTAGCGCTTGAGCGCCTTGGCGATCGCTTTCGACAGGTTCCCCCCGGCCAGCTCCTGGGCCCTGGTGTAGAGCGGCAGGTCGCTGTCGGAGACGTAGATCGTCTTATTGGGCATGGCGGCATCCTAACCTCCCCTCACGGTTCGCTCTCGGTATACGTAGAGACTATACGTATACGTACAAGCATGCAAGCCCGAAACCCCGATTTCCCTCCGAGACGGCGAAAGGCGGCCCCGCGGTGTTCCGCGGGGCCGCCTACTCGAAGGCTTTGAGCTGCGCTTACACGCCCTTCTGGGCCGCCAGCTGCGTCAACTGCGCCTTGATCGTCTCGGTCACATCGCCCGGGTCGCTCGTGGGCAGCGAGAACCGGATCGTCGAGTTCAGGTCCGGAGCGAGCAGCTCGGCCGAGTTGTCGGCCGCGAGCACCACGTCGGTGTTCGCCTCGCCCACCACGAACACGACCTCCAGCTCCTTGATGCGCCCGTGGAACTCGCCCTCGGTCGCCCAGAACTCGACCTCCTGGTAGAACGGCACCGACGCCCCCTGGATGGTGCCCAGCTCCAGATCGGTCTCCTGGAACGCGAAGCCCAGGGACTCCACCGCCTCCCAGACCGCCTTGTGGATCGGCAGGGCCTCGACCGTGAGCCAGTCCAGGTCGCCCTTGTCCAGGGCCTGGTCGAGCGCGAGATGCGTCGAGACGCCGAGCTTCATGCCGCCCACCAGCGGACGGGTCTCCACGTTGTTGAACGGGGTCTCCCACGGCACCTGCACCTCGAACGGGATCGAGTGCGCGGTGCCCTTGGCCAGGTCGAACTTGCCGGAGACCTCGGCGCGGAAGTAGTCGTGCACCGAACCGGGCGCGTCCTCGCCCTTGCTGTCGTCCTCGACCAGCGCGGTGAACTCGAGCGTCACGCCCTCCACCGAAGCGTCCACTTCGGCGCCGGAGATGCGCACCTCGCCCTTGAGGACCCCGCCGGGCACGATGTGCTTCTCGTGCAGCAGCGTGTCCACCTGGATGCCACTGCCGAGGAAGGCTTTGAGCTTGCTGAAGACCATTGGGGCGGTTCCTTTCGGGGGAGGATCACGGAACGTCGAGCGAGGGTGGACAGGGGCACCCGCATCGTATCCCGGAAGCCGCACTCGGCGTGTGACAGATCCCGCCCGCGGCCCGCTCCCCTTGCGGGGCAGCGGGAACTACTCGCCGCCGCTCTTTTGGACCACCGGGATCGCCGGGTCGCCCGGGGAGAGTTTCAAACCCTCCCAAGGGATCGAGATCAACCGCTGGCGAAGCAGCTCACGCGACTCCTCCAAGCTCGGCTGCGCCACCAGCTCGCCGCCGCGGAACATCGGGACCTGGAGCAGCTTGTCGCCCGGCTGCGACTCCGGTTCCCCCTGGGACACCACGACCTCCTCGACCGCGGTCCCGGTGGGCTTGTGACGGCGCACCGCCACCTTGCGGCCCCCGTTGGTGCCCTTGTGCTCCGAGCGCTTCGCGACCGCGCGGCCCTCCACTTCGACCAGCTTGTACACCAGCTGCGCCGTCGGCGCGCCCGAGCCGACCACCACGGCCGTCCCCGCCCCGTAGATGTCCACCGGCGCCGCGGCCAACGCCGCGATCGAGTACTCGTCCAGATCCCCCGAGACCACGATCTGCGTGTCGCGCGCCCCCAACTCGTCCAGCAGTTCCCTTGCGCCCGTGGCCATCACGTCCAAGTCGCCCGAGTCGATCCGGATCGCCCGCAGCCGCGGCCCGGCCACCGCGATCGCGTTGCGGATGCCCTGCGTGATGTCGTACGTGTCCACCAGCAGCGTCGTCTCGGTCCCGAACGCCTCGATCTGCGCCTCGAACGCCTCGACCTCGGACTTGTGCAGCAGCGTGAACGCATGCGCGCTCGTCCCCGAGGTCGGCACCCCGTACCGGCGCCCCGCCTCCAGGTTGGACGTGGCCGCGAACCCGGCCAGATACGCCGCCCGCGAGGACGCGATCGCCGCGGCCTCGTGCGTGCGCCGCGAGCCCATCTCCAGGATCGGGCGGCCCCGCGCGGCCGTGACCATGCGCGCGGCGGCGCTGGCGACCGCGCTGTCGTGGTTGAGGATCGAGAGCGTCAGGGTCTCCAGGAGCACGCACTCGGCGAACGTCCCGGTCACGGTCACGATCGGCGAGCCGGGGAAGTACAGCTCCCCTTCTGCGTATACGTCTACGTCTCCGCGGAAGCGGTAGTCGGCCAGCCACTCGGCCGTGGACTCCTTGACCACCCCGCGTGAGGTGAGGTCCTCCAGGTCGGCCGGCTCGAAGCGGAAGCGCTCGATGGCCTCGGCGAGGCGGCCGAGCCCGGCGACCACGCCGTAGCGGCGGCCGGTGGGCAGGCGGCGCCCGAACACCTCGAACACGCACGGCAGCTCGGCGGTGCCGTCGCGGAGCGCGGCTTCGAGCATCGTGTACTCGTAGTGGTCGGTGTACAGGGGCGTGCGCGGCAGCGTGACGGACATAGGGGTGAGCGTAATGCACCCGTGCGGCCCCTGGGACCGGTGAGCGAGCGGTGTTCACACCACGGGCCTTATTCCCTTCCTTCGCAGGTGGCGAGCCTCGTCTCACGCAATGAGCGAGGGCTTCGGGCCACAGGCCCCCGCGTGTACGCTTGCTTGCGTGTTGCGGATCGCGCATGAGCTGGTCGAGGCGATGGTCGCGCACGCCCGGGCAGACCACCCCGACGAGGCGTGCGGCCTCATCGCCGGCCCTGAGGGCACGGGAACGCCGAAGAGGCACATCCCGATGACGAACGCTGCCCGCTCGACCACCTTCTACGAGTTCGACGCCGAAGAGTGGAAGCGGGTCTACGACCAGATGTGGGAGGCCGACGAGGAGATCGTGGTGGCCTACCACTCGCACACCCACACCGAGGCCTACCCTTCGCGCTCGGACACCGCGATCGCGTCCGAGATGGGCGTGCCCACCGCGCACTACGTCCTGGTCACGACCAAGGACCCCGAGGTGGCCGAGGTCCGCTCGTACCGCATCGTCGGCGGCGAGGTCACCGAGGAGCCCATCGAGGTCACCGGCGCGCCCGAGGCCGTGCAGAGCTACAAGTTCGCGCACACCCCCGACTCGACGGTCTACGACTGTTCCTGAGTTTCCGCCGAGGCCCGCGGGCCCCGGCTTCGTCATGCAGCCGCTTCGCTGCGCACCAGGCACACCGAGGGCCGAAGGCCGCTCACCGAGTAAAGGGAATCCCAGCATGTCCATTGAAGTCCGCGTCCCCACCATCCTCCGCGAGCACACCAACAAGGAGAAGCTCGTCTCCGGTGAGGGCGAGACCCTCGCCGCGCTGTTCGACGACCTCGACGCGAAGTACTCCGGCCTCAAGGCCCGCATCGTGACCCCCGAGGGCGCGCTGCACCGCTTCGTCAACGTCTACGTCAACGACGAGGACGTCCGGTTCATCGGCGGCCTCGAGGCGAAGCTCGCCGACGGCGACCAGATCACCATCCTCCCCGCCGTCGCCGGCGGCATGTAGTCGACAGGGGAGCGGCGCCCCGGCGCCGTTCCCCGAACTGGAGTGATCGCAGTGCTGTATCCGGACATCACCGCCACGCAGGGCGACACGCCGCTGGTGGGCCTGCCGCGGCTCTCGCCCTCGCCGGAGGTCCGGCTGTGGGCGAAGCTGGAGGGCGCCAACCCGACCGGTTCGGTCAAGGACCGCGTGGCCGCCAAGATGATCGAGGCCGCCGAGGCCGACGGGCTCCTCAAGCCCGGCTCGACCATCCTGGAGCCGACCTCGGGCAACACCGGCATCGCCGTGGCGATGCTGGCCCGCCGCAAGGGCTACAAGCTCGTCGTGGTCATGCCCGAGAACACCTCGCTGGAGCGCCGCCATCTCCTGTCGGCCTTCGGCGCCGAGATCGTGTTCTCCCCGGCGGCGGGCGGCTCGAACGCCGCGGTCGCGAAGGCCCGCGCGATGGCCGCCGAGCGCCCCGACTGGGTGATGCTCAACCAGTACGCCAACCCGGCCAACGCCGCCGCCCACTACGAGGGCACCGGCCCGGAGATCCTGCGCGATCTTCCCGGGGTGACGCACTTCGTGGCCGGCCTCGGCACCACCGCGACCCTCATGGGCGTGGGCCGCTACCTGCGCGAATACGCCCCTGGGGTCCAGATCGTGGCGGCCGAGCCGCGCTACGGCGAGTTGGTCTACGGCCTGCGCAATCTCGACGAGGGCTTCGTGCCCGAGCTGTACGACGAGAAGATCCTCGACCGGCGCCTGAGCGTCGGCACCGAAGACGCGCTCCGCCGCACTCGTGAGGTGCTCAGCGAGGAGGGCCTGTTCGTGGGCCTTTCGACGGGAGCGGTATTGCACGCGGGCCTGGCACTGGCCCGGGAGGCGACGGCGGCGGGCCGGCCCGCCGACATCGTGCTCCTCGTAGCCGATGGCGGCTGGAAGTACCTCTCGACCGGCGCTTACTCCGACGACCTGGACGACGCGGCGAACGCCCTCGACGGCCAAGTCTGGGCCTAAGCGAGAACGTAACGGCCGAGCCCGAAGGGCTCGGCCGTTACGGCGTCCGTACCCCGCGCTCGGGCGTGTCGCGACGCAAGCGCCCCCGGTTCAAATGATCCCGCGAGGCACCGACACTCCTTGCCGCTGCCGCGCGTGAGCTTCACTCGTTTAGCGGGGTTGTCGTACCTTCGCGCGATCATTGCAGTCGGGGGCAGTCGAGTTCGGACACGCCCGACCGCAGGGGTTGACACACGCGGTCGGGCGTGTCGGTTCGCAGTCGCCCCCGAATCAATCATCGCGCGAAGGTACGACACTCTCTCGCCGCCGCCCGCCGC